>NZ_CP036268.1:4583112-4883112 GCF_007744515.1 Stratiformator vulcanicus | reverse complement strand
CGATCTGCTCACGATCGGTCGGCTCGCCAACACCGTGCGTGAGCGGAAGAACGGGAACTTCGCGTTTTACAACACCAACATTCACCTGAACCCGACTAACGTCTGCATCTATCGCTGCAAGTTCTGCGCGTTCCGGTCCGATCTGAAAGCCGAGAAGGCTTACACCTTCGACGATGCCATGATCCGCGAGCGGGTTCACGAAGCGAAGTCAAAGGGGGCGACTGAAATTCACGTCGTCGGCGGCCTGCATCACCAGAAGAAATTTGACTGGTACCTCGATGTCGTGCGCGTCATTCACGAGACGTGGCCCGAATTGCATATCAAGGCGTGGACGCCGGTCGAAATCCACTGGTTCAGCCACATGACCAAAAAGCCCTACGAATGGGTCTTCGAGCAGATGATCGAAGCAGGTCTCGGCTCCATGCCCGGCGGCGGTGCCGAAATCTTTGACGAAGAGGTGCGCAGCCAGATCTGCGAGCACAAGGCCGACAGCAGCACGTGGTTCGACGTGCACGATGCCGCCCACAAGCTCGGCATTAAGACGAATGCCACAATGCTCTATGGCCATTTGGAATCGGCAAGGCATCGGGTCGATCACTTAATTCGTCTGCGTGAACAACAAGATAAGTCCGGCGGCTTTCAGACCTACATCCCGCTCGCTTTTCACCCGGAGAACAGTAAGCTCGATCACCTGAATAAACCGACCGGTCTGATGGATCTTAAACAGATCGCACTCGGCCGGTTAATGCTCGACAACTTCGACCACGTTAAGGCCTACTGGATCATGCTGGGTGAGAAGATTGCCCAGACGGCCCTCTCTTTTGGAGCCGACGACATCGACGGCACCGTGGTGCACGAACTCATCTATCACGATGCCGGAGCCAAGACGCCCGAGGGTCTCACCGTCGAACAACTCCACGGCTTGATTCGCGAAGCCGGCCGCGAACCGGTCGAGCGGGACACGCTGTATCGGCAAGTGCTGCGAGAAAAAGAGAGTCCCGCTCAATGGCGGATCGGAAGCCCGATTGCATCAGCGGTTTGAATCGATGGGCCTGGACGTTGCCGACTTCGTGCTCGACTATGAAAAGTCTTTCGGCATCGAAGAAGCCGACGCGGCGTGGTTCGGCGACATGGCCACCGTCGACGACCTTGTATTAAGAGCCGTGCGTGACGGGGAGCATCCCAACGGATCCGCGTGGTCTGATGGAGACGCCCATCGACGTGTTCTTGAACTGCTCCAGGAGCACTTCAATATTCCTCGCGGTGAGATCGACCGTAGGAATCGTCTCATCGAAGACCTCAAGCTCTATTGAGGGTCCCACCAGTTTTAAAAACCGTCTTGGTCAAGACGACCGCACCGTCGACCGATCGACATTCGTTGAAGAGCCGCGGCCGCAAAGAGAATTGGCCCCGATCCGTTGGCGGATCGGGGATGCGATTTCGGCGGCGGTTCAAACCAATGACGAGTCATTAGAATTGCCCGACGCTCTGTCCGTCGTTGCGCCCGCCCAATTTCTGGTAAACGTCCCGCACCAAGTGATTAGAATAAAGAGCCGAGAATTCATCGCGGCTGCTATTCGGTATCGCATTCGCAACTGATCGAGTCGGAGGCGATGTTGTCAAAATGACCGACCGGCCCATCCCACCACTTACACTCGTGAGATTCGACTTCGAGGCCTTGCCGGTCGAGTTTCACCGGACGTACCCCTTCGTTGAGGGGGGCGTTTACGTGTACTTCGGCGAATTGACGAACATGCCGGGGCATTGCGTCGTCGCCGACCACAAGACCGGTCAGCTATATTCCGGCTACCATACGGAGCATTTTGTCGCTTTGGCCGAAGAGGAAACTTAACGTGGTGCCCGCCCGAAACCTTTTAGTTTCGGGTCACCAGCAGCGTCCCCTCGGACGGCCGGGGCCGACGTGCAGGTGCAACCCGGGTCGCGGGCGCGGTCGGACGAAGACGACCGGCGGCGGTTCAACGACGACCGGTTCGACGTAGGTGACCGGGTCGATCGGTCCGGCGGCGGCTCGCTGAACGCCGGCGATCACGGCATCGCTGACGCCGTTCTGCTTCAGCATGATCAGGCCGTTCGGGGAAAGATCGAAACGTCCTCCCTCGGTGGAAACAGCATTGACGATGACTTCGTCACTGAGCCCGCTCTGCGTCATGCGAATGAGTTCGAAGTTTGTCAGGGCGTGCTGTTCAAATTGGGCTTGGCGGACTGCGGCGTCGCGATGCTCGCGCTTGTCGGCGTGATTGCCCAGCAATCCGCCCGCGAGAGCCCCGGTCGCAGCGCCGATGAGTGCTCCCGTGCCCGAGCCGCCGTTATTACGACCGACCAATGCCCCCGTGACGGCACCGACAGCGCCGCCGACCGCGGCACCGCCGACGGCTTTATCAGGTCCGGGATCTTCACTGTAGAACGCCACGGGGCGTTGCGGCGGTCCGCCCGCGCAGCCGGTTAGCGCGGCACTGATGACGGCGATGAGCGGAATCGACGTCCATGCGGACTGCGCTGCGGATTTTGATCGAAACATGGCGCGGATGCTGTTCTCATGCATTGTGCATGCATGTCGGGATGTGCGGAAAGCCTGAACTCTTATCGAATTATCGCACTCGTTCGCTAGAGCAGATTCCGGTGGACGACGTTATTAAATCGATAGCGTTAAGATAGCGAACTCACGGAAACTTTCGGCCGAAATCGCTACAGCCTCACGTAGTCGCTCCCGACCGTTTTCGGTCATTCGTGAAGCTATTCATGGAGCAACACCTGCCCATCGGGTAAGGGATTCCCCGATCAATCGTGCCTGATTTCGGTGACCTGCGACATTATTTGTGCTTTTTGCATCCACTTTTGAGAGTTGTGCGTATAACTCCCCGGCCAAAATGACTCACCGGTGAACTCTGAAGAAACAAACCTTTGAAACCCAAGGAAATCTCAGAATGCGTTATTTCGCACTCGCCGCTCTGATTGCACTCGCTCCCACCGCCGCCTTCGCGGGTTCGCCCCAGAAGGACATTGTCGATACCGCCGTGAAGGCTGGTAGCTTTAAGACCCTCGTCGCCGCCGTGCAGGCTGCGGACTTGGTCGAGACCCTCAAAGGCGAAGGTCCGTTCACGGTCTTTGCCCCGACCGACGCTGCTTTCGACAAGCTGCCCGAAGGCACCGTCGCGACATTGCTGAAGCCGGAAAATAAGAAGAAGCTGCAGTCGATCCTGACGTACCACGTCGTCTCAGGGAAGGTGATGGCAGCCGATGTCGTCAACCTTTCGGAAGCCAAAACCGTTGAAGGTTCGACCGTCGATATCAAAGTCTCGAACGGGACGGTGATGATCGATGGGGCAAAGGTCGTCACGACCGACATCAAGTGCAGTAATGGCGTGATTCACGTCATCGACGCGGTCATCATGCCGTAACTGAGACGATTGCTGTTATAGTGGGCTCGGCGGGTTCGATTGAACCCGCCGTTCCTTTTCTCCGGACACAGATGAATTCTTCCGAACCGATCCTGCCGGCGATCGCTGCCGGAGACAGATCAGCAGTTGCACGCTGTCTCGACCGATTCGGCGGCCTCGTATGGTCGATGGCTCGGCGATATCTGCGTGATGACGCCGAAGCGGAAGACGCCGTACAGGAAGTCTTCATCGAATTGTGGCAAAAAGCGGATATCTACGATCCGGCCCGTGGCGCGGAGTCGACGTTCGTGACGATGTTGGCCCGGCGACGCCTGATCGACAGAATGCGACGAAATGATCGCCGCCCTGAGGCTGCTTCTCTGGAGTCCACAATTGACGTGGTAGCGGTACAAGACGCAGACGTCGATTCGCTGGTGTCCCAAGAAGAAGCAAGACGTGTGCGGGATGGTTTGGAGCAACTTCGGGACGAGGAACAGCGCGTGATTCGCCTCGCCATTTTCGACGGCCTTTCACAAACGCAGATCAGTCAACGATTGGATATGCCGCTCGGAACGGTCAAATCGCACGCACTCCGCGGCATTAAGAAATTGAGAGCCGGACTTCGGCAACCCCCGACTCCCAAGACCACGGGGGAGAACTCATGACCGAAACGCATTCGAACGATCCCGAATTCGAACGGCTGATCGAACTGCTCGGCGATGAGGCATTGTTCGGGATCTGCCAAAGTGATCGCGAAGAACTCGACCGGCTGCTGGGAAAGCACTCCGACGTCGATCGGCTCGAACTACAGCGGCTGGCGGCCTCAATCTATTTGGCCGAGGCGGAGTTGGTCTCGGAAATTCCGGATCGATTGCGCGAAAAATTGCTGGACGATGCACCGCAGTATCTGTCGAACAGCCTCGACGAATCTGCGACCAACGAGCAATCGAGCCGGCCGTCGAACACCTCGGAGTTTTCGACGAGGGAACTGCTCGCCTGGTTCGCGGCGGCCGCCGCAACTCTGACGGCGATTGCCGGTTGGTGGGGACAATCCGATGCACCGCAGTCAATCGACGACCCCGACCGGTTGCGGCTGGCTTGGACGGCGACCGAGGACCCCGCGGCGACTGGTGCCGGAGGGCGGGTTGAGTGGAGCCAGGACAACCAACGGGGCCGAATGGTCATCAGCGGTCTCGCTGCGAACGACCCGCAAACCTATCAGTACCAGCTTTGGATTTTTGACGACGAACAGGAGCACCCGATCGACGGGGGCGTGTTCGACATTCCGGCCGATGCGGATGGACCGGTCATCGTCCCGATTGATGCCAAATTGAAGGTTTCGAAGCCGACGCTGTTTGCCGTCACGATCGAAAAACCGGGCGGTGTGGTCGTCTCCGACAAAGAGCGAATTGCACTGCTGGCCGAGATCGACCCGGCCGCTTGAAGTGAGATTTTGCGTGGAACACGAATTCGGACCGGGCGGGCATTAACCTGCTGGACGAGCATTCGTCCATTTTGGCCCATTATCGACTTTTCCATTGCTCGTGCGTTTCGATCAGCAAGGCGAGCGCCTCGTCGACCGTGCTGACGCATGTCGGAATCGCTTCGTCGCCGGGACTCGCCGTCTGTAAATCCGCGTCGACCATGTCGGTTTTCACCCAATCGACCAGCCGCTCCCACATGTCACCGACGAGAATCAGCGGGTGATCGTGCAGCTTCCGCACTTGCAGGAGTTGCCAGATCATCATCAATTCGAGCGTGGTGCCGATGCCGCCGGGCACGACGACAAACGCGTCAGACGCCATGACGAAATGGTGCAGCCGCGAGAAGAACGTCCGATGGACGTAAACCTCTTCGACGAAGGCGTTCGTCTCCTGCTCGAAGTCGAGATCGACGCGGATGCCGACCGAACGCGTCTTCGCCCTCTCCGGATCGGCCTGCATTTCTCCCTCGTTCGCCGCCTGCATCAACCCCGGTCCTCCACCGGTGATGATGTCGCAATTGCGGTTGGCTAGCTCGAACGCGAGCCGTTTGACGTCTTGGTAAAGCGGCATCTCGGGCCTGATCCGCGCCGACCCGAAAATTGAGACGCGGTAACGCGGCCTTTTCGATGGTTGGAGCCGGGTGAGATTCCCTACGGTCCGCCATAAATCGAACACGACGCCGCGCAAGATTTCGAGCGTCGCGTCTTCATCACCAAGGCTGATGTTCTCGCTGGCAGCGTTATGAATGAGGGCGTCGCGGTCGTTGTCGGGCATACGAGGTCTTACGGTCGAGGGGACGCACTTCTGGCACTGCTCTTACTTGTGGCGGCAATTTGTAGCGTAGCGTGTGTTGCAATCCCAGCCGCTGGCAACGATCGCCGCTGGTCGCATCGGGAAAATCCGCAGGAAACCTTCGGCTTTTTCACCAATAGAGCATCGTCGCTCGCTCGGCTTACAAAGGGTTCGGGCTCTGGGACTTTGCGGCGGAAACCCTGACGTCTGTTCTGTTACCGCCGAATTTCTTTGACAGGTACGACATGAATGCATCTGACTCACCCGATGATGGCGGCTCAAGAGCGTTGGGAATCGCGAACAAGATTATTGGCGGCTCAATGCTGGCGCTGCTTGCCTTATACATTTACGGCTTTTACATCGCCGAGTCCTCGATTCCGATCGACAAGGTCGAACTGGCGAAAGCGATTCAGGAGCGTCTGGCCGAAAACCCGGAAGTGATCGCCGCGGAGATGGCTTCGCTGGTCGCGGAGACGGCACCGCCGGTCGCCGAGGCAATGCGAGTTCAATTCCAGAAAGACTTTGAAAAATATCAGGAGGTCGCCAAAGAACAGGCCGTTGAATTGGCTCAAGAGGTCTCGGTCGATTTAAGAGAGGAAGTGAAGCAGCAGTACGCCGTCTTCTTGACCGAAAATCGGGGCATCCTACGTGCCCAGTTCCCCGGTCGAAATATCGATCGTCTGACTGCCGAATTGCAATACGGTTTTAATCGGTTGGTTGATAAGTATCGGGTCGAAGAGTTCGCCGAGCGGACAGCCCGGACTGCGGAAATCTGGTCGTTGATCAAGCCGATCGAGCAGCCGGCCATTGGCGAACCCGATCTGGAAGTTCAATTGGCCGACTACCTACTCGACTGGGCGGTCCTCCGCGTCAAGGACGTGAGCTTTAGCGGAGCGGATATCGATTTGAATTCGACTTGGCGCTAGCCTTCGCTCTTCAATTATTTCTTCATTCAATTCATCACGCGAAAGTAAAAATGGATAATCCGACGACGAGCAACAATCGTATTCGATCTCAAGCACAAACGACGCTCATTCTCAGTTGCCTATGGCTCACCGTGCTGATCGTGTTTGCGGGTCATAGTTACTATCGCTATCAACGATTGACGGATGTGGATCGCATTGTCGCGCAGGCGACAGAGGCTTTAAAGAAAGATTATCCGGAAATGCGAGCCATGGTCATCATGCAGGTCAATGAATCGGCCCCCGACATCGCTGAGGGCGTCAGCCAAAGTCTGATTCAGGCGGCGCCCGATGTTCGTAAGGAAGCCAGAAAATTTATTGCGCGTCAAATTGATGCCGGCTCCGACCAACTGATCGCCGTCAGCTCAGTCCAGTTTCAAGAGTTTGTGGAGTCGAATCACGATCAGGTCGAGGAATGGATCGAGCAACTGGATGCCGCTCCGGATGAAATTCAGGAGATCGCCGAGCAAATCGACGATCAAGTCGGCGAATTGGTAGGCGAAGATTTACAGCAGCAACTCGATACCATTCTCGCCGGGCATGAAAAACTGAACGACCGGCTCAGCAAAATTGCGCGCTCCGGACATCTTTCCCCCACCGAATTAATCGAGCTTCGAATCGTGCGAATCCTCAAAGCGCTGCAGCTCAAATATGTTGAGGAGGTGAATCCACTGGCGGCAACGAATTAGCGATCGTCTTGCGATCGCACGATTCGGGAGGTTACAAGTGAGGCGTCATCGGTCCTCAGTTCACTTTGGAGCGCCTCCAGTGTTTCAGCATCTTCTATGCGCCGTCGCAATTTTATGTCTCAGTACTCAGATACTGGTCGCAGCCGATGACGTGCCGCATATCGTGCTCGTGATGGCCGATGATCAGGGATGGGGCGAGACTTCTTATTATGATCACCCGGTGCTCAAGACGCCCCAATTGGATGCCATGGCGGCAAGCGGGCTGCGCTTCGACCGATTCTATGCGGGAGCCCCGGTCTGTTCGCCGACCAGGGCAACGGTATTGACCGGTCGCACGAACGATCGCACCGGCGTGCTCAGTCACGGTTATGCTCTGCGAACTCAGGAAAAAACGCTGGCCCAAGCACTTAAGGCGGCCGGTTACGCGACAGGGCATTTCGGCAAATGGCATCTCGACGGTTTTCGTGGTCCGGGCGTGCCCATTCTTAAAGATGATCCCCGCAGTCCCGGTGTATTCGGTTTCGACACGTGGCTTTCCGTGACGAACTTCTTCGATCGCGATCCGGTCATGAGCCGGGAAGGGAAGTTTGAACAATTCCGCGGCGACTCATCCGAAATCATCGTCGCCGAAGCACTGAAATTTATTCAGCAGAAGGTGGAGTCCGGCCGACCGACATTTTCCGTCATCTGGTACGGTTCGCCGCACGCTCCATTTCTGGCCACCGAAGAAGACCGCGAAGGATTCGACGATCTTAATTCTAATTCGCAACATCACTACGGTGAGATTGTCGCGATCGACCGCAGCGTCGGCACCCTCCGGCAGGGGCTGCGGGACCTCGGCATCGCCACAAATACACTGCTGTGGTATTGCAGCGATAATGGTGGCTTGGAAAACGGCCACGGTTGGAATGGCAAGAGTTCGGTGATCCGCCCCGATACGGTTGGCGGTCTGCGAGACAATAAAGGCAGCGTCTACGAGGGCGGTCTCCGCGTCCCGTGCATCGTTGAGTGGCCCGCCGTCATCGATGAGGAACGCACCACCGACATCGCCGCAGCCACGCAGGACATCTTCCCGACAATCGCCGATATTGTCGGCTTGCCGTCGTCGGCGATGCTTAACCCGATCGACGGCGTCAGCCTGGCTCCGCTGTTTCGCGGGGAGCCGATGCAACGGTCGAAGCCGATCGGTTTTCGTTTCGGCGGACGCGGCGCCTGGGTCGATGGTGACTGGAAACTGGTCGCCACTCGAATCGCTAAGAACCGCTTCGAGTTGTATCACCTGGCTGACGATCCGACCGAGTCGAATAATTTAATCGACATCAATCGCGTTAAGGCAGAAGAATTAAAAAATTCGTTTCTCGCCTGGAACGCCTCCGTCGAAAAAAGCTTCGCGGGAGCCGACTATCCGGCAGGCAAGTTAGCCCCGGCAGACCTAAAGCCCCGCGGCTGGGTCAATGCGAAGGAATACAAACCGTATCTCGAAGACTGGCAAAATCGTCCGGAATACGCCGGTCGAATCAAGCGGGAACTGCGGAGAAAATCGGAGTGATTGCTAATCCCACTCCGACCAGTCCACCAGTTCGATCGGCTCGTTCACGATTGCTTTGAAGCCGGTTCGCGTGCTGGTCTTGATGCCTTTGCCGCCGCGGCTGGTGACGTTGTATTTTTGCTGGCCGAAGGAGAGCGGTTTGTCGTTGACGTTGATGACCTTCAGCGTATCGCCCGGTCGGCGGAATAGCGTGGCGCCGAGGAGTTCGTCTTTGCCTTCCAGGTTCAGCCCCCGCACCCCTTTGCCCGCGGCACTGAGGACGGGGACGTCGTTCATCCGGAAGTGAACGATGCGGGCCTTCTTTGAGGCGAGCATGACCGTTTCGACGTCATCGCAAATCGCAACGAAGACGACGCGATCTCCCGTAGCGAGGCGGCAGTACCGGCGGCCCGACTTCGTGCTCGGCTCTCGAAACAGGTTCAGCGACAATCGCATGACCTGGCCGGCTGCGGTCGTAACGAACAGGTGCGGACCGGGCGTCGGCAGGTCGGGGATTGGATAGTCGGCAAAGGTGAATCGTTCATCGGTCGTGACGGCGTGAACCAGTGAGACCCCGTCGGCGAGTTTGATGTGCTTGCCGAGCGGTTCGCCATATCCGCTGCTGGCGGGAATCTGCTCGACCGGCAGCGTGTAAGCGCCGCCGTCGTTTGCGAAGAAGACGATATTGTCGACCGTGCTGGCCGGGCAGACGGCCAAGACGGAGTCTCCCTCACGAACGCGGGTGGTCTCGACGCTCTTTAAATTGCCGACGCGTTTCACCCAACCGTCACGGGTCAGCACCACGTTCGTGTTCTCCCGCACGATATAGGCACTGGGGTCGTATTCCTCGATTTCCTCTTCGGAGCCCAGTCCGGTCCGCCGACGGGAACCGAAGCTATCGGCCACTTCATTTAATTCTTGTTTGATGACGCCCCACAGCTTCTTTTGCGACTCGAGGATCTTCCGAATCTTGTCGGCCTCAGAGCGTTTTCGGTCGAGCTCGCCGCGGATGTCGTCAATTTCCAACTTTGAAATGCGATACAGTTGCAGCTCCAGGATGGCCATCGTCTGTTCGCGGTCAAGCTGATCGAACGCGTTCATCAATTTCTGGCAGGCGTCCTCCTTGCCATCGCTGCCGCGGATAATCTTTAGCGCGCGATCGAGTCCGTCGAAGATGATTTCGAAGCCTTCGAGGATGTGAATCCGCCGCTCCAGGAGGGCGAGCTGATACTCGAACCGCTTGGTCACGACTTCGAGCCGGAAGTCGAGGAAGTGACGCAACAATCTGTCGAGGCCGAGCCGTTCCGGTACGAGCGTTCCCTCATCGTCGGGGACGAGGGCGGTCATGTTGAGCGAAAAGTTCTGTTCGAGGGCGGTGTGTTTATAAACGTATGCCATCACCGCTTCGGCGTCTTCGGGTGATTTAATTGAAAGGACGATCCGCAGCCCGTGGCGGTTGTCGGTTTCATCGGTGGCTGTGAGTAGCTGCGGGAGCTTCCGCGCCTCGGCGATTACACTGAGATCATTAACGAGAGGGCCGGTACTGACGCCGTATGGAACGCTGTTGACGACAATTCGCGTGCGAACTTCTTTGCGGCCTTCCTTATCGAATTCCCATTCGCCGCGGACTTTGATCGTGCCGCGACCTTCCTCGTAAGCCAGTCGAATTTCCTTGCGGTCGGTGACGATCCGCCCGCCGAGCGGGAAGTCAGGGCCTTTGATTCCCTTTTGCATTAATTGGGCAATGGTGGCGTCGGGATTGTCGATCAGGTGGATTGATGAGCGAATCACCTCACCCAGATTGTGGGGCGGAATATTCGTCGCCATTCCCACGGCAATACCGCTCGACCCGTTGACGAGTAGATTCGGGAACCGGGCGGGCAGGACTTCCGGTTCGTGATGATCCGCATCGTACGTCGGCTTCATCTCGACGGTCTGATACTTCAACTCTTCCATGAGTTGTTCGGCGATCTTGCTCAGACGAGCCTCGGTATATCGCTGGGCCGCTTGAGGCAGCCCCAGCACCGAGCCGAAGTTCCCCTGGCCGTCGACCAGCGGTTCGCGGAGCGTGAAGTCCTGTGCCATCCGAACCAGGGCTTCGTACACCGCTTCATAGCCGTGCGGGTGGTATTTCCCCGTGACATCCCCGGTGATCCGTGCGCATTTCGCGGGTTTGGTTCCCGCGGCGAGTCGCAGGTCGTTTTGCATCACGAAGAGAATGCGTCGCTGCACCGGCTTCAAGCCGTCCCGCACATCAGGCAGCGCCCGTGAACCGATCACGCTGAGCGCGTAATTCAGGTACCGCCGACGGGTTTCCTCACTGAGATTCACATAGCGAATTTCGCCGGTGGGAATGGGCTTCGTGCGCGATTTGCTTTTGCGTCCGTTCTTCGAGGCCATGTCGTCGATCGTGTGGGGATTTCGAAACTAGTGGAGTTTGTTTAGCCACGCTCGACCGAGAGCGCTCCCTGCCAGTCGCGGCTAAACAAAGGAGAATTGCGTATCTTGAAATCGAATTGCTTCGCGCCGCGCGCGAAGGTGCGGGAATTTCGGTAATCGGGACAATCTACCGGCGCCGGGGCAATTCTCACAGTGTTTGACGCCTGCAAGGAATCGACGGGAGCGATCGGTTGGTCCGTGGCCGATCGCGCCGCTTGACCCGGTTGGATTGATCACGCGTGACCTGCGGTGCCGAATCAACAAAGGCCGTGGCGCCACGTCGGTCGAGGACCGGCGGCTGCGGCACGAGACGGGCCGTTCTCTTGGCGGCGATCGACGAACGATCGCCCGGACAGGTCCGAACGAAACCAAGAGGGGGTATCGATGTCTCGCCAACTGCTCCGCATAGCCGGCTGCACCGTGCTGCTGTTGCCGTTCGCGGTCGGAACTTCTCATGCAGCCAATCCGCCGGCCCTGTTGCCGGGATCTCAGATCGCACAACCCCGGAATGTGAGGCCGGTGCAATTCCAGGCGCAGCCGCCGATGCCGGTGGCCGCGCCGGCCGCCGCCTCCCAGCCCGGTTTCGTATACCTTAACGCTCCGCTCTACCCGGTCCCGCGGCCGGACGTGCCGATTCAGATGGGGGCAACGCTCCTGACGAATCAGGCATTCCATCCGCAGGAAATGCTCTACCCCCACGATTATGTGGCAATGTATCCGCCTTACTACTATCGCGCCAAAGGCGGGTGGGTCGTTACGCCATGGGGAGTTCGCAACAAAGAGACATGGGAATTGCAGGGCACGAAAGTCAAAGTCAAATATCGTTCGCACGCCCCATTTTGGTCGGGCATCACGAACGGTAATACGGACTACTTCCTGTGGGACCAAAACTGGTCGAACAATCCCCCGATGTCACGTCGGCATCGTTAACTTCCGGAAATCCGATTAAGCGATCCGCATCTGCGGATCGCCCCTCCGGCCGATAGATGGAACTGAAAGTCATGACCCGAATTCTGGCAAGTATCATCGTCGTGGCCTTCGCCGTGCCCTGTGTCACGTTGTCGGCCCAAGCCGAAGAAGGCGTCGTCCGGATCAGTGACCGTTCCGATAGCGGCGTTGACGGGGGGCACGTTCAAATGGGGTTTAAGAAGTTTATTAACCCCTGCATTGAAGATTGTGCCCCGGTGTGCGGCTCGGAATGCGGCGAGTATTGCAAAGGCCGTTGTTATAATGGCGGTTGCAAGCTCGGCCTGTTCGGCAAATCGCTTTGCAAAGGCCATGGACACGGATACTGCGGACACTGCAACGGCCGCGGTTGTAGCCTTTGCGGTGGGAAGGGTCTGTGTCAATGCGGTCTGTGCGGCTGGCTCACCAACTGGGTCACCAACAAGCATGGATTGGGCGGTGCCTACAGCTACGTCTACGCCGTCGACCCGAATTACTTCGATCAACGTGACGGCAAGGTTTATGCGGCGAACGGATTCGGGTTGCCCGTTTCAGTCCCGCTGGCGCCGAACGTCCGCCACACCTACAACTACGGCTGGGGCGTGCCGTCCAGTCGGCTGACGCCGGTATCTCGTCTGCGGGCGAACCCCTACGTCAGCGGCCTGGTCGGCGAGATGCAGCAGTAATTCCCCGCGGCGAACCGATCTCAATACTGATTCTAATGTGCTATTAAAGCGACGGCCGCGACGCGGTCCGCCGACCTTAACGCCGAGAGGTGCCGAGTGATTATTTCAAAAGCCATGCCGCAAGCTGCAGCCCTGCTGCTGACCGGCTTGATCACGATTCCTGCCGTCGCTCAGAACGCGTCGGTAGAAGCGACGCCGATTTCGGAATGGTCGGGCGGAACCGTCCATCACGACGGTTACGTCACCGAGGGAGAGGTCGTCAGCTACGGCTTCCCGACGCACAATGTCTCATCCAACGGCGGTGCATTTTTGCCGTTCGGATATGATTCTTACACGCCGCCGGACGCGGGCTTTCAGTTGCCCGTGCCCTACGCGATCGAGCGGGATCCGGTTCAATACCAACGCTATTACCCGTCAACGTATTACGGTTTGCCCGGCTCGGTCCATCCCCAAGTGTTGCCGATCATTGCCACGCCGACCGATACGACGCAACTCGGGTTTTACTATCAGCGTGTACCGACATGGACCCCGGTCCCCGGTATGATCCCGCCGCCGCCGAACCCGAACTACTATCACACTCGGACACCTCCGAGCGGCTACATGACGCCGGGTCACACGATGTCACACGGGACGGTCATCCGTCGCGGCGAAGTAAAGCAGTCGGCCCCTTCGACGGCTCCGAAAAAAATTAAGCCTGTGCCGTCAGTGGAGTCGCCGCCCAGCCCGATGGCTCGCTCGGCAAATTCCTTTCCGAACGTTCGGCCGGTGAGCAATTAATTTGCGACCGCAAGGCCTTCGGGGTCTGACTGAAGAACGATCAGAACAGCGTCTTTTGCCCGCCGGGGACAACCGGCGGGCGGAAGACGCTGAGATCGTATGCGGGCATTGTGTTGGTCAGGCCATATCGCTTGGAAAACAATTGGAACGTCGCCTGAATCTGCTCGGCTCTTAATCCGAGTCCTCGCAGCCGATCGCCGAACCGCGACTCATTCCAACGCCCGCCACGCATATCCCTGATCCGTGCTTCGACTTTCGATGTTTGGTTCGGACGGTGCCGAGCGAGCCAGTCGCGAAAAACCGGCAGGACGGATCCCGGCAGGCGGAGCATCGTCAGCGATGCGTGAATCGCGCCCGCTTCGGACGAGGCCATAAGAATGGCCGGCAACTCCGAGTCGTTTAATCCGGGGATGACCGGCGCTACAGAAACCCGGACCGGAATGCCGGCTGCCGAAAGTTGCTCGATTGCTCGGAGCCGAGCCTTCGGCGTGCTCGTTCGAGGCTCCATGCTGCGGGCCAGTTCCGGATCGAGCGAGGTCACGCTCAACGTGACATGAACGAGCCGACGTGTCGCCAGCTTTCTCAAGATATCGATATCCCGCAGGACGAGGGCATTCTTCGTCACGATCGAAATCGGTTGCCCTGCTACGGCAGCGACCTCCAGGCATTGACGCGTCAGTTGAAAGTGACGTTCGGCCGGTTGATAGCAATCGGTGACGCCGGAAAACGCAACCACGGCAGGTTCGTATTTTGGCCGTGCGAGCCACAGTCGAAATAATTGCGGCGCCTTCTGCTTGACGTAAATTAAGGTCTCGAAATCGATTCCCGCGTTGTGACCGAGATACTCGTGCGAGGTTCTCGCATAGCAGTAGGAACACCCGTGCTCGCAGCCGCGGTAGGGATTGAGACTGTAGCGAAACGGGATATCGGGACTGTCGTTTTCGCTCACCACACTCCGTGAGGTATCAGCTAGAAAACGCGTTTCCGGTCGGTTCCTGCCATCTTCCTCAGCAATTGCATCGTGTTCAAAATCGGGCACGGCGATCACTTTGTCGAATCGATTCGGTGGCGAGATCGATGAACCGCGACCGTGCAGAGTGTCGCCGCTTGCCTTTATGTCTGTCTGAGTCGGCTTTGGCATTGGGGGATCCAGACTCGTTCGCGAAAGAACATCTCAATGTAGGAAGTGATCGCACGTTTACAATCTGTTTTCCCGATTGTTTGAAATTGGGGGCAGGAAAGCGCAGGCTCGCTGAATCGTGTCTTCAGTTTCGAGGTCGTCAATGCGTTCAGCACTCTTGATTTTGGTTTTGCTCGCTGCCACAACTGAAGGTTTTGCAGAATCCGATCCGCGTCCGAACATCGTGCTGATCTTGGCCGATGACTTGGGGGTCGGAGACTTGGGTTGCTACAACCCGGAATCCAAGATTCCGACTCCGCACATGGATGCTCTGGCGACGGACGGCATTCGCTACACCGATGCCCATTCACCCAGCTCAGTTTGCACGCCGACGCGGTACGCCATTCTCACCGGTCGCTACGCGTGGCGATCACGTTTAAAGCAGGGCGTTCTTTGGGGCTATGACCGTTTATTGATTGAGCCGGGACGGCCGACGATTCCCTCTGTTCTTAAAAACGCTGGCTACCGAACTGCTGGGATCGGGAAGTGGCATCTTGGATTGCAAGAATACGATTCGGGAGAACCAGATTTAAAGACGGACTATTCGAAGCCAATGACACCGGGCCCCACCACTGTCGGGTTCGAGCACTACTTCGGGATTCCGGCATCGCTCGATATGCCGCCGTATGTGTGGATTGAAGACGAGGGCTTGGAAAGTCCGCCGACCCGCGACGTTGCTCGACAGGAACGGCGGTGGGCGGGAGGCGCCGGCTTCTGGCGTGCCGGCAAGGCCGCCCTTAAATTTGATCATGCCGATGTCTTACCTCGTATCGGTCGTAGGGCGGCGGCTTATATCACGAAGACCGCTCCTGACGAGGATCCATTTTTCTTGTATGTCCCCTTGTCGGCTCCGCACACTCCTTGGTTACCGTTGGCTGAAAACGAAGGAAAGAGCGGAGCGGGTTGGTATGGTGACTTTGTCACGACGTGCGACGATGTCGTCGGTGAGATCATGCAGTCACTCCGCGACAGCGGGACTTATGATAATACCGTAATTTTTCTCACGAGCGACAACGGTGCTCATTGGCGACCAAGCGATGTGGATGACTTTGATCACGAAGCGAACCGAAAATTTCGGGGGATGAAGGCCGATATTCATGAGGGTGGCCATCGCGTTCCGTTGATTGTGAAGCTACCTCTCAATGTTGAACGGCCACTTGAGAATCTGGCAGGAACGACGTGTGATTGTCCTGTCTGCCTGACGGACCTGGCCGTGTCATGCGCCGACTTTGGCAACGCTGCGTTTCCGAAGGGATTCGCGGAAGACTCATTCCGTCTCAAGGGGGCGATTAAGTTCTTCACAACGCGCGCGGAAGTGATTCATCATTCCTTGGACGGCATGTTCGCGATTCGCCAAGGGGATTGGAAGTTGATCGACGGGCTCGGTTCCGGCGGCTTTACGAAGCCGAAGCGAATCACACCAGTCGAAGGCGAGCCGCAGGGGCAGCTTTATAATCTGAAAGATGATCCCGCAGAGACTCATAATGTCTGGGGCGACCACCCAGAACTCGTCGCCCGTCTGACCGCACGGCTCAACGAGATTCGTGACAGCGGAACAAGTAAGTCCGCCGAGTAGCGAATTCAAATTACCGCAGGACAGCTACTTGTCATCCGGTGTATGGAGTCGATTGCAGATCGTTCGCAAGATGAAGCCGACTGCAAGAACGGCGATCGCGATCACCCAGATGGACGGGGGCACGGCAAAGGCCAGAGTGAGGCAACCAATCAGCCCAATCGCCGGGAAAATCGGATGGTACAGCCGATCGTCAGCGGCAAGTCTTAGGGCGGCGATATTGGTCGTCGCATAGTAAAGCAGCACTGTGACCGCACTGAATGACCACGTTGTTTTTACATCACCCACGAGAGAAATCGCGGCGATGATGATGCCGACGGCAAAGGTCGCGGCCACGGGACTCCGATCAGTCGAGCTGACTGAGCCAAATACGGGAGGCAGATCAGTCCGACGTCCCATCGCCAAGATGACGCGTGACAAGCCAAGAATTAAGTTTAGAAGTACGCCCAGCATTGAGGTCATCGCGCCAACGGCAACGATCTTGGCGACAACGGGAGAGCCGGCACCCTCAGCCGACAGTGTCAACGACGCAGAATGAAGGTCTCCGACCGGGAGGCCGATACGCAGGCCGACAAAGGTGACCCCTCCATAGAGCGCGGCTGAGACAGCGAGTGTCGTGAGAATCGCTTTCGGAATCGTTTTTCGCGGCTCCCGCACTTCTTCGCCGAGCGTCGCAATGCGGCCGTAGCCGGTATAGGCGACGAACAAGAATCCGGTGGTAAATAAGAACGTTTGCAAGCCGGGAAACTTGGAGGAGGGGTCGTCAATATTTTCCGGCGGCGATCCGGTCAGGGCGTCGGGTAAGAAGCTGAATACATAGATAAGCAGGGCGAAAATGGTCAGGCCGACAATGATCGCATTCACCTGAGCAGATCGTCGAATGCCACGGGCGACGAGGATCGTCAGGGCAATCGTGACGCCGATCGCGATGCCGATGTTTAACTCGGGGGATGCTGTCGAAGGGACGGTGATGGCGATGAGGTACGACGCGAACCCGAGTGCCGCCGTCGCCGCTGAAGCCGATTTCGCGCACAGAAACAGCCACCCCGCCGCAAATCCGGCGGACGGAGAAATCAGCCGATATCCGTATTCATAGGTGCCCCCGCTCACCGGATGCGCGGCGGCGAGTTGAGCGCTGCTTAACGCGTTGCAAAGTGCGAGCAATCCGGCCAGGAGAATCGCGGGCAGCGTCCAGACGCCGGCTGCTTCCGCGGCAAGTGCAATGCTGACGAAAATCCCGGTGCCGAGAATCGACCCGAGGCCGAGCAGCGTCGCATGCCCGACTCCTAACTCGCGGCGGAGCGTCTGAAGCGGCTCGGTCACGGCGCGCTGTGTTCATCCGGCGGAAACGGGTCTTCAAAGAACTGCTTTACCGATAGTGAGAAACCGGGAAGAACGTCTCCGCCCGTCAGTTCTTCGCCTTCTCGGTAGTCCTTGAAAACCTCAATCGCTGTAAATGCCCGAACCCGTTTCTCTGCCGGGTAGAAATACCAAACGAGCCTGACACCGTAGCCGAAGTATTCGACGAGTTTTTCGTCCATTTCGGCGTTTGTGTTTCCCGGACTGATCACTTCGACAGCCAAATCAGGCGGAACATCGAGCGCGAAAACACGTCGGCCGATCGGCGGCTTCCGATCCGGAAATTTATCCCATGCAATAAAGGATGCATCCGGCATCCGTATACGACCGGCAAAGAGCCGATATGCCCCCTTCGGACTGAGAACAATGCCAAGCTGATTTTCACGGACAAAATTTGACAACAGCCTTCCGATTTCCATCTCCAAATACGACTCTTCCCAGCCCATGTCGCACTTTCTGATTAGGTTACCATCGACAAGTTCGCAAGGGTCGCCAGCTCCGTCAGTGAAACGTTTTGCATCCTCCTCGGTGGCTTCTCCGGGGGGTGGGTCGGTGACGATACGATAGAGCGGGATCGGGCCGAACCGTTCGAGCAGGTCGGCGGCAGTCCACGGCGCAGGCGGGGCAGAGAGTGTCGGCACGGTTTCACCAGGAATTTCGTCGCAGGAACATGTCGCGACGAATATGAACGGAGCGCAGCGGCAGCCCGGTCAAATCGCACGGCGACGAGGCAATCGGTTTGATGTGCCCGAAAGGGACATCAACCATTTGCCAAGTCTAAGCGATCACCGACGCGAAGCGAGCCTTGATTGCGGCAAAAAACCGCCCGGCACAGTTACGAGTCGGTGCCGGTTACGCGACGCGCGACATCGAAGCTCAGGATTTTCGGCATCGGAGGCGAGTGTGGCGGCTCACTGCTGACCGGCGTTTCTTCGATCGGACTGTCAATTTCTTCAGGGTCGAAGGCCGAGGCCTCAGCGTGCGGGGCTTCCGTTGCTTCCGCGTCTTCGAAGTTTCCGGCGCGTTCCTCGCCTTGCGTCTTCATCGACTTGCGATAGGCGGGGCAGGTCTCGAGCAGTTGATGGTGTGAACCGTAGCCGATTAAACGTCCGTGTTGCATGACGGCGACCTTCGTAACGAATTGCAGAAGTGTCTTCGACACTGAGTGCGTAATGAGAAACACCGTTCGGCCCGTGGCGAAATCGCCGATCGCTTCCTGAATTAATTTTTCGCTGTTCGCATCAACCGCGCTGGTGGCTTCATCAAGAATCAGGATTGCCGGATCACGTAGAATGGCGCGAGCCAGTGCGATCCGCTGACGCTGTCCGCCGGAGAGTTTGCGGCCTTTTTCGCCAACCGGGGTCTTAATGCCTTCGGCTAAGTTCGACAGAAAATCGGTCACGTGGGCGCGGCGCGCTGCTTCATGAACTTCGGCCTCAGTTGCGCCGGGGCGACCGTAGCGAATGTTTTCCTCAATCGTGGCGTCGAATAGGTGCGTCTCCTGGGTGACCATCGCGATCTGATCACGGAGCTCCCGCAGCCGGACATCACGCAGGTCGATGCCGTCGATCGAAACATTTCCGTGCGTTGGATCGAAGAATCGCGGTAAGAGATTCAACAGCGTCGACTTCCCGGAACCGTTGCCGCCAACGACCGCGACGACTTCGCCGGCTTTCACCGTCAGATCAATACCGTCAAGCACAGGTCGACGATGGCTTGGCGGGACAGTTTCGCTATCGACGGCGTAGTGAAACTCGACTTCTTTAAATTCGATTTGTCGAGCGAGTCGCGGAAGCCGCTTCGGTTCCGTCGGCTCATGCAGCAGCGAATCGCTATCCATCAGGCCGAAGATGCGATCGGCGGCTGCGGTCGAGCGTTTTAGTTTGTTGTAGATCGACGACAGTTTTCGAAGTGGATCGAGTGTGCCGGCCAGAAAACCATACAGCAGCGATAGCTCGGCAATATCGAGTCGGTTCGAGGCGAGCTTAATTCCCCAGATGGAATCGACGCCGCGGAGCACCAGGTAAGCTCCCGGCAGGAGTGCCCCGAAGGCGGCTAGAAAACCGAGTGCTTCGGTCGTGGGGCTGGTCATCGCCTCGATCGAAACAATCTTCAGAGCCTTGCGATAATACGATTTGTTTTGATGGTGAAACCGCCGCCGATGCGATGGGGCACCGTTGAAGGCGATCACGACCTTCATCGAGTCGAAGGTTTCTTCGAGCGTCTTGTAGATTTGCGACATGCTTTCCATGACGCGGTGGCTCGCCTTCTTGAGGCGTTTGCCGATGCTGTAGAGGATGAATCCGGCGAGCGGAGCGACGATCATGGACAGCAGCGTTAATCGCCAACTGACGCACATCGCCCCGACGATGCAGGCCATCGCTTTGAGCGGTTCGCGGACGACCCGCCCGCCGATGATTTGCAGGCCGTATGAGAGCTGCCCCATGTCGTTGGTGAAGCGGGACATCAGCTCCGGCGTACCGCGCATCGCGACCGTCTGATAGTCGAGCGCAAGCGTCTTGCGGAACATCTCCTTCCGCAGATCCATGATCGTGCGTTCGATCACGGTGCCGACGAGCACGTCCTGGATGAAGACACAAATGCCCTTGATGACCGTTGTGATAAATAGTGTCAGAAAGATGACCGCCAGCAGGTCAAACTGGTCTGCCGGTAGCAGCGGCAGCACGTATGCGTCGACCCAATTCATGATCAGGAGCGTTTGACCGGCCGCCGAGAGTCTCCGCTGCTGCTTCGACTGGTCGAGCAGCAGGTCGACACGTTCGTCGTTCTGCTCCGCAGTAAGATCGGTACCGAACTCCGATAATTGCGATTCGATCAGCGTGAGTCTTGCCGTCGCCTGTGTGCGATCGAGTTCGGCTCGCTCGATCTTTCCGTGGACATACTGATCGGGGCTGTCGCCTTCGAGCAGGACTTTCACGACCGGGAAGGTCAGTGAGAGATTGAGCCCCCAGAAGAACGATACGAGTACGGCGACAAACAGCGAAAGAATCGCCGCTTTGCGGTATCGCCAGATGTAAGGCCAAACGCGGGAGAAAGTTCCCGCAATCGGCACTTCTCGCTTCGCCATGTCGCGCCACCCGAGTCAATTTTTGAGTTAGGGGGCGGATTAGAGAATTTCCCGGTCATCGGGTCCAGACGAATTCAAATAGGTGAGAGGTGAGAGGTGAGAGGTGAGAGGTGAGAGGTGAGAGGTGAGAGGTGAGAGGTGAGAGGCAAATGTTTAGCCGCGACCGCCAAGGAGCGAGTTTCACATAACGGCAAAAAAAACCGCGTGCCTCCCGAGGCACGCGGTTTCCCGCACGAGTAGATCCGCCCTGCCGAACGGTCAATTTACTTCCCCTCGGTCACACCCTTTCGGTCATCTGTGCGGAACGGCACTGCGGGTAAGCCTTCACGGTTGTAGAGCGTCGCGGCCGGATTATCGGCCCACGCATAGCGGATCGCATCGATCGACTCGACGCCGGAGCCTTCGGGTGCTTCGACCCTGACGGTGTTCGAGTCGAAGATGGTCGCATCGGCGAAGACGAATTGGCCGTCGCCCTGTGCGACGGCGAAGCCGCTGAGTTTGTCGCCGTGTTTCATCAGTCCGGAGCCGGTGTTCTCAAATTTGATCTTGGCCGTCGCTCCATCGGCCTCGAAACTTTCGAACGTCGGGCCGCTGTGGACGATGTCTTCGCCGTAGGCGATCTTTCGGGCTGCCAGTGCCAGACGCTTGCCGACATCCTGCTTGTTCTTCGGGTGGATGTCTCGGGCCTCACCGATGTCAATGATCGTGGCCATGCCGGTATTCGGCAGTTCTTCGAGTGTCATCGTCTGAGCTTCTCGCAGTTCGGCCCATGCGCTTTCGCTGGGCGCATCCTTCCGCTGCATGAAGTTCGCAAGCTGCACGAACAGGAACGGGAAGTCGCCCTGTCCCCAGTTCTCCCGCCAATCCGAAATCATGGCCGGGAAGATCGTGCGGTAGTTGTAGGCTCGCCGGGCGTTTGCTTCGCCCTGATACCAGATGACACCTTTGATCGAAAACGGGATCAGCGGGTGAACCATCGCGTTGTACAGATACGACGGCCGACTTTGATTGCGGAGCGCCTTCGGGCTGCCTCCCGCGGCGAGTTGCTCTTCATATTTCGCAACCAACTGGTCCCAGTATTTGACAACCGAATTGAACTCCGGTTCGGACGCGACAGTTTTAGGGCTGGTCCACGCCTCGCTGGGAGTGCCGCCCCATGACGTGTGAATGAGTCCGATCGGTCGGTCGAGGTCCTGATGCAACTGGCGACCGAAGTAGTAGCCGACCGCGGAGAAACCGCGGACCGACTCGGGAGAACATTCTTCCCATGTTCCGGTCACATCGTCGAGCGGCTCGCCCGAGGTCGTGCGTTTGACATGGAACAATCGGAGTTTGGGGTATTTGGCGTCTGAGATTTCCTGCTTCGCGTCTTTCGCCTGGCCGACCGACCATTGCATATTCGATTGACCGGAGCAGACCCACACGTCGCCGAACAAGACGTTCTCGAATTTGACGTGGTTGCCAGCAGAGTCACGAACGTCCAACACCCAGGACGTGGCCGGGATATCTTCTTTCGGCAGCATCTCGACTGAGAATCGGCCTTCGGAATCGGCGGTGACTTTACCACTGGCGACCCATTGATCGCCCGCTCCCCGTTCATTCCCTTCAAACGGAAGTGGCTTTGACGGCGGAATCACCGAAACGGTGACTTCGCTGCCCGGTTCAGCCGTGCCCCAGACGTTGATGTTGGCATCACGCTGCAACACCATGTTGTCGCTGAAGATCGCCGGAAGCTTGAGTTCGGCGGAAGCGGGCAATGCGGCGAGGCAAGCCATGCCGAATGCGAATAGTCGAAATCTCTGCATTGAGACAGTCTCCAAGGGGTAAGACAGAACAAGCCGCGCACGAAGTAAGCGGATCGCGCGTTCAGACCGTCGGGCTTGATCGATCCGCTTACTTCGTGCGCGGCTTGTGGGAGCAGATCACTCTTTTCCGAACGTGGCCCCTTTGCGATCGTCGGTCCGGAAGGGCACGGCCGGGAGTCCTTCACGGTTATATAGCGTCGCCTGAGGATTCTCTGCCCAGGCATACCGGATCGCGTCGATCGACTCGATGTTCGAGTCCTTTGGTGCAGTGACGACGACCGTTTCCGAATCGACGATTTCCGCGTCGGCGAAGACGAATCGTCCGTCGCCTTCAGCGACCTCGAATTGAAGCAACTCGTCTCCCTGGGTCATCAAGCCGGAGCCGGTGTTCTCGAATTGAACCTTTGCCTGCGACCCCTCAGCCTTGAAGCTTTTAAACGTCGGGCCGCTGTGAACGATGTCTTCGCCGTAGGCGACTTTGCGAGCGGCGAGTGCGAGTCGTTTGCCGACATCCTGCTTGTTCCGCGGGTGAATGTCGTCGGCTTCGCCGATATCGATCGTGACCGCCATGCCGGTGTTCGGCAGTTTCTCGAGGGTGTCCGACTGCGCTTCGCGAAGTTCCGCCCACGGACTTTCGTATGGGTTCTCACTTCGCTGCTTCCAATTCGCCAACTGCACAAGGATGAACGGGAAATCACCCTGACCCCAGTTCTTCCGCCAATCTGTAATCATCGCGGGGAAAATCGTGCGATATTGGTGAGCCCGCGTGGCGTTGGACTCGCCCTGATACCAAATGGCGCCCTTGATCGTGAACGGGATCAGCGGGTGAATCATGGCGTTGTAGATATTGGCCGGGCGGTGCGGGTTGTTGCCGTCGAGCGGTTTGCCCCGGAACAACTGGGGATTGCCCGCTTCGGCTCTTCGGGCGATTTCGTTCCAGCGCGCGACGAGCGGATCGAATTCTTCGACCTGCTCAATCATTTCCTTGCTCGTCCAGGCTTCGCTCGGTGTGCCGCCCCATGACGTGTTGATCAGCCCGATCGGTCGATCCAGATGCTGCTGCATTTCGCGACCGAAGAAGTAGCCGACTGCTGAGAAGGTCGGCACGGTCTGGGGCGAACACTCGACCCAGGTGCCCTCGACATCGTCGACCGGCTCGAGCGATGTCACTTTCTTAACCGTGAAGAGCCGGATGTTTGGATTGGCGGCGTTCGCGATCTCTTCCTTGGCGTTATTCGAATTTCGGACCTGCCAACCCATGTTCGACTGGCCGGAGCAAATCCAAACGTCGCCCAACAAAACATTGTTGAAGGTCGCGGAGTCGTTTCCCGACTTGACCGTCAATGAGCCGGACGCCGTGGCGTCCTCTGGCGCAAATTCGATCGGATTGAGCTCAACCTTCCAGTGGCCGTCATCGCCCGCCACTGTGGAGTGAGACCGAGTGCTGCTGGAAGCGGTATTCGAAGACTTCCAGTTCAGCGTGAGGTCGACGGAAACATTGGCACCTGCTTCGGCTTCGCCCCACACGTGGATGGGAGCGTCGCCTTGAACGACCATGTTGTCGCTGAAGATCGACGGCAACTTCAGTTCTGCGGACGCGGGCAGGGCGGTGGATAGGCAAATGGCGGCGGTGATCAGCCAGCGGCTCAGCATCGGAATGTTCTCCGGTTCGGGTCGGCAGGTCAGTCGATGAGTTTCTCAGAGTACGGAGTCGCGCGGGGGATTCACAAGCGATCGTTGATTTGTGGCAGTCGTCGATCTCTCCCGCCCACAAGCCGAGGCTCCTGAGAGCCGCGGGCTGAGCGCGGGGAGAAATTGCGAGAACACTTTCCCGTGTCGCCTCGTGTTCGATCCGCACTTCTCAGGAAGTGCGGCTTGTAGAGGGGACGACGCGAAGTGCGGCTTGTGGGGACGCGTTTTTCCGGGACGGTGTGTCTGAACCTCGCTGGTACTTAGAGTGTCTGGCACTCCGTCCGTTCGCTCTGCCGGTGCGCTCCAGAGTCGTCCATGTCTTCCGAGTCCTCTGCCTTTCGCGCCGCCGAGGCTGGCACGCTCCGCGAATTATTTCGCGTAGCGGTCCCGCTGGTGCTCAGTTCGGGATCGCTCTCGCTGGCTCACGTGATCGACCGGATCATGCTCACGTGGCATTCGCCGGACGCATTGGCGGCTTCGACTCCGGCGGGGATGCTGCACTGGACGATGATGTCGCTGTTCATCGGGACGGCGACAACGGTCAACACATTTGTCGCCCAGTACGACGGCGCGGGTGATCGTCGACGGGCGAGCGAGGCGACTTGGCAGGGTGTCTATCTGGCATTGTTGGCTGGACTCCCCCTGCTGATTGCGGTTCCGCTCGCACCTTATGTATTCGCGTGGGCCGATCACGCCCCGGAAGTTCAGCGGCTTGAGAATGCATACTTCTCGGTGCTGTGCTTCGGTGCCGTGCCGATGACGCTCGCGACGGCGCTGTCGGGCTATTACAGCGGGATTGGGGCGACGCGAATTGTGTTGCTGGTCAACGTGATCCTCTCGATCGCCAATCTTGCATTCGACGCTGTTCTGATCTTCGGGCTTGGTCCGTTTCCAGAACTGGGCATCCGCGGTGCGGCTGTGGCGACGATTATTTCGTATCTCATTGCGGTCGGTCTCTACCTCGCGCTATTGCTGCGTCGGACCGAGCGGATGGACTACCAATTCTGGAATTGTTGGAAGTTCGATCCGGAATTGTTTCGCCGCTTGCTGCGCTACGGATTTCCGACGGGTGTCAACTATCTGGCCGACACTGCGGGCTTCACCCTCTTCTTGATTCTGCTCGGCCGACTCGGCCCGGTGGCGCAGCAGGCCACGAACCTCAGCTTCAACGTCAACGGGTTGGTGTTTGTCCCGCTCATGGGTGTGTCAACGGCGGTCTCGACGATCGTGGGGCGGAGGATCGGCGAGGGCCGGCCCGGCCTGGCAGTCCGCAGCACCTGGCTCGCATTCGGCTGCGCGATGGTCTGGAACGTCGTCTTTATGGCGATCATCCTGCTAGTGCCTGACGTCGTGATTTCGTTGTACGCGGCCGGCTCCACGCCCGAGGAATTCGCCCCGGTTCGTGAGACGGCGATTGTGCTGCTTCGTTACGTGGCGGTCTTCCTGACGTTCGACGCGATGTCGGTTGTCTTCAGCGGCGCGATTCGTGGCGCGGGGGATACGCGTTTCGCGATGGCCTGGTCGTTGGTGACCTGCTGGTCTTTGATGGTGCTGCCGGTGCTCGCGGCAGACTGGTACGGGAATTTGAGCCTCCACTTCTGCTGGAGCGCGGTCATCGCCTACATCTCCATCTGCGGCGTCGGCATGCTGTGGCGGTTCCTTGGGGGACGCTGGCAGACGATGCGGGTGACCGAAGATCGGGAGGTCGTTCTGACTGTATGGGATGAGCGGGAAGACCCTTCAGAGACAAACGATCGGGGGGCTTATCCCGATGCGATTCCTACGTCGTCCAACGCTTCGTAACCCTGCTAATTCTGCTTCGCTGGCGGAGCGAAAAAGCTCATTCTCCCAAGGACTTACGGGAATTTCCGGAGGTCGGGACGGTTTTTCAGCGCGAATCGTCTCAGACCGTTCCTCAACGGGGTAAGGGGCCTAAAGCCACCGCGGGAAGGCGGTCGAAAGTAAGGGTCAGACGATGCCGATTGTGCCGCGGAGTCAACTTGACTTCCTCGGTTGCGAAGAGTTCGTCACCGGCAGAATGTTCGGAACTTTTCCCAGCGCGATTGCCGGTCTGTCAAGCGGGGCGCTTTATGCGGCCCGCGTGACCCGGAACCCCGTTGGAAGTGGAAGGTTGCGACGGTTTGATTTCTGCCGTCCAACCGCTTTGACCGATAACGCCAGAGACGCTTTTTGATTCGACCCCGAGTGACTTGTGACCCCGCGGACCCGGCGGAGTGACGGTCAACGGATGAAAAAGCGTGACGACGCCGGACCCGCCGTTCCGGCATAGCCATACGTTTGGAGAGCCCGCGATGAGGACAATTTTCACGACCGGACAGGTCGCTAAGATCTGTAAGGTGGCCCCACGCACCGTAAGTAAGTGGTTCGATTCCGGCCGGCTTCGCGGGTATCGCATCCCCGGTTCACAAGACCGACGGATTCCCCGCGAACACTTGATCCGGTTCCTCAAGGAACACGGAATGCCGCTCGGAGAACTCGAAAGCGAGGCGATGGGCAAGCTTCTACTGGTCGGAGCAGACGACATCGTCCGCTCCAGCCTGACGGAAATGATGGGCGAGACCGATTTCAAAATCGAACTCGCCGCTAGTGGCTTCGAGGCCGGTATTCAGGCAGAGAGCCTGCATCCGGATTGCGTTGTCATCGACTTTGCGATGGGACGCGGCGAAGCACTGATGATCGCCCAGAATCTTCGGAAGAACATCGAATACAACGAAACCGTCCTCATCGGTCTGTTGACCGACGAAGACAATGCCAGCGGTTTCGATCGTACGATTTTCAACGAAACGTTCCGCAAACCGTTCGACGCAGCCTTGCTCGCTGAACGAATTCGGACGCTCGTGAATCGGAAGAAGCAACTCGTCTGAGGTATGTCGTCCGGCGGAACGCGGGGGCTCTTCCGCCGGGCACACACTTCAATCGAAGGCGAGAAACGGCGACCGACCGCGGCCCGGAGAAGCAATTCGCTTCTCCGGGCCGCGGTTTTTTTTATTGAGTGGAGGGTGGAGAGTGGAGAGTGGAGAGTCGAGAGTTGAGAGTTGAGGCGAGCCGGAAGCGTCAGCGCCCGGAGCCGCCAGCGATCCCGCCCCCCGAAGCGCTGCGTGCCTCGACGCCCCGTGGTACAACGCGGCAATGCCTCGCCGACCGAAGAAATCTGCCGAAGTTCAACCCGCCGATCAGCCCACCTGGCTCGGCCTCAGCTTCGCAAGGTGCAAGGGCTTTCTCTCCCGTCGGCGTTTCTCGCTACTGTTGAGCGTCGCCGTCTTCTGCGTCGTGACATTGGGAATCGATCATGGCGGGCACTATCCGAACCTGCCGGAAGGGCCGGGGCTGACGATTGATGAGATTTTCAACGTGCAGGAAGGCGTCCGTCTCGAAGTCGGTGTGCGTTACTGGCTGTTGGGGGCGATGAGTCTGCGGGAAGTGTTTGGCGAATCCGAGGACCTGGGGCCTCGGGCGGAGTTCGGTTATCACCTGCCCGATCATCCACCGCTCGGGCGGTATCTGCTCGGTGCCGCGCATAACGTCACACGCACGCTTGTTCCGCCTGCTGAGGTTGAACCCCCGCACCCCTTTACGATCGCCGCGGCCCGGGTCGGATCGGCGGCCGCGTTCGCCCTGACGGTTCTGCTCGTCTCGCTTTACGGCGAAATTCACTGGGGCCGAGCTGCCGGTCTTTGCGGCGGGCTATCGCTCGCACTGATGCCACGCGTGCTGGGACATGCGCATTTGGCTTCGTTGGAAACAATGATCGGCCTGGCATACACAGCGTTCACGCTGCATGTCGCTGCGACATGGCGGGCTGAACGCGGCGTCCCTGGCTTCATCGCAATCGTGACCGGCCTTCTGTGGGGGTTGGCTCTACTTACAAAAATACAGGCGGTGCTGCTGCCGATTCCGCTGACGATCTGGGCGCTTTGGCACTGGCGGTTTCGGGCGGTCCGCCCCTTGGTGATCGTCGCGATCGTCGGTTTGGGCACGTTCTTCGTCGGCTGGCCCTGGCTTTGGCTCGACCCGCTCACTCACGCGCGGGAGTACTTCGCGAGTGCGGCCGACCGACAACCGCTGCACGTGTTTTACTTCGGGCGGCAGTGGAACGATGTGTCGGTCCCGTGGCACTATCCGTGGCTGATGAGCCTTGTCACAACACCGGTGATGCTGCTCGGGTTGGGTCTGCTCGGACTCGTGGGCCGAATCAGCGGGGAAGGGGGCCTCAGAGCTCGCACCGACGTGCAATGGATTGCGGCGGCCGGACTGTTTCCGCTCATCGTCTTCTCGACCGCAGCCGCCGTTTACGATGGCGTACGCCTGTTTCTTATCTCTTTCCCGCTGCTGGCCGTACTGGTGGGACGAGGGACCGAGGTATTTTTCGAGTGGGCGACCCGTCAACGTTGGCCCGTCCGGCTTTCGGGAGCACTGATCGCGGTACTGTTGCTGTCGCAGACGATCGGAATTGCGGTGATGCGACCGGTCTATCTGAGCAGCTATAACCTTTCGATCGGCGGGATCGCCGGGGCGGAGCGGCTCGGGTTTGAAGTGAACTACTGGTCCGACGCGATCACACGCAGCGTGCTCACGGAACTCGCCGAGAATGTTCCCGGCGGTCAAAAAGTTGCGGTCGGACCGGTCTTGTTTCCGTTCCAACTGCAGACGTTGCGGACCCAATCGCCGGTTCTCCCGGCTGATCAATCGATCGAACTGATCGAATTTCGCCCCGGCGAGCCGATCGATGCCGACTGGCTTGTGGTGTTCGAGCGCAAAGCCGAACTGGGAGACGCGGCCGATATCGCGTCGCTGGCTTCCGAATGGGAGCCGGTGGCCGTTATTCGGCGGGGCGGTGTGGTTTTGGGGGGACTTTTCCACCGAAAACGGTTAATCGAATAGGACCAAGACGGTTGTGGTTCTTAGAGCAGTAACCGACTTGAAAGTTCTCCTGATTCGGGAGAAGGTTGACGTTCGATTCTGTTGCCGACGCCCGTGGGGCGGCCTATAGTCACGCGTTTGCGTCCGCTCCCCCTGCTCACGGGCTTGAGCACTGCCGGAATGACCCGCCTCCATGAGCCGCCCCTCCGCTGAAGCTGATTTGCTGAGCGAACTGACGGAGTTGGTCGGCGACGACCTCGCCGCTTCAGAAGAGATATTTCGTCGCGAGTTAGACTGCGGGGAACGCGCGGTCGAGAGTATCGTCGAGCATGCCGCCCTGCTTCAGGGAAAGCGGCTGCGACCCTCACTCGTATTGGTTTCGGCCTTGGCCAGTGGCGGAATCGAGGAAGGGCATCGCGTGCTCGCGGCCGTCGTCGAGATGATTCACGTCGCGACGCTGGTGCATGACGATGTTCTCGACGAAGCCGATACCCGGCGGCACGTTGCAACCGTTCATTCCCGTTGGGACACGAAAACGAGCATCCTCTTCGGGGACTACCTGTTTACCCACGCGTTTCATCTGGCGTCGAGTCTGCAGTCGACCGAGGCGTGCCGGCTAATCGGCCGAGCGACCAATCGCGTGTGCGAAGGTGAACTGATTCAGATCGCCGAGCGAGGCAATCTGAATCTGGCCGAATCGCGGTACATTGAGATCGTCGAGGCTAAAACGGCGGAGTTGGTTTCCGTCAGTTGTCGGCTCGGCTCTGGACACGGGCGGGATGATCCTCGATTGGCGGACGCACTGGCCGATTACGGCCGTCGGCTCGGGATCGCATTCCAAATCGCTGACGATCTGCTCGATCTGACCGGGGATGAAAGCCGTGTTGGAAAGACGCTCGGGTCCGACCTGGCGACCGGGAAGTTGACATTGCCTCTCGTCCATCTGTTGCATTCCGGCAGCAAAGCGGAAGTGGACGAAGTTCGACGTTTGCTGACCGAACCGGATGAACAGACCGGCGAACGGTTGCTGCCGCTATTGGTGGCGTCAGGATCACTCGACTACGCTCGCGATCGCGCTGAGCAGTATGCCACCGAAGCGTGTGAACGGCTGGAAATTCTCCCCGACTCGCCCGCCCGACGTTGCTTAGAGGGCGTGACCGCCTTCGCCGTGCACCGCTCCTGCTAATTCCGAACAAGCCGCGCATCGAATAATGTTCGGAACAGGCCGCGCACGTTTTAAGCGGATGAGTTTGGGGCGTCGGACGCTTTCCCAAATCCGCTGACTACGTGCGCGGCTGGTTGTTCATCGCGATCGGGATAATTTGCGACTCGCTCTCGTTTGAATGGCGACGACGTTCCACGCATGATACGCATCGCGCGGGGCGAATCGTTCTTGCGTTGGTAATAGTCCCTGAGCAGGCCAGTTGTCGCTGTGTATGTCGGTCCGCTGTTTCGCCGTGAGATTCTGACCCAACCGCGGTCCGCTCGGCACTTCGTCATGCGGGCCGGCTTCGTGCTGGCCTTATTCATCCTGCTCTACACGGCGGAAAAAGCCGTCGTGGGGTTCCAGTCGCTGACCGGCCCGGGCGTCTCCGCCCGCTTCGGGCAGATCGTGTTTCAATTGCTTGCGCTTCTGCAATTGACTCTGGCCCTGTTCTTCGGCCTGCTGTTCGTCGCCGGGCGAATCTCTCAGGAGAAAGATCGCGCGACGCTCATCCTTCTGCTGATGTCAGACATGAAGGATCGGGAGCTTGTCGGGGGAAAGCTCTCCTCGGGCATCGTTTCGGTTGCCGTGATGTTAGTCGCCACGCTCCCGGTGATGTTTATTTTGCAGATGCTCGGCGGGATCACGACGGCGCAGATTCTCTGGACGGCGGCGATATCCGCGATGGCAGCCTTTGCGTCAGCCAGTTGGGGCGCTTTCGTCGCCTTCTGGCGGGACAAGACGTTCCAGACGCTCGCGATCGGCTTGTTGGGGATGGTCGCATTCCTGGCGGTCATCGAGATCGCCGTGGCAGCGGTGGGTGCGACTAATCCGGTCGGAATGGTCCTCGGCAGCTTCGATCCGTACCGCTCCCTGATGGAGGTGATCTGTCCGCTCGCGTTTCAGACCGACCTCGGTCCCGTGTCGGTCAGCGCTTGGCCGGGGGTGTTGGCGATGGCGTTTCTCGCCGCGGCTTTTCAAACCTCAGCGGTGCTCGGCCTGCGCAAGTGGAACCCGGTGCGTTCTGTCTACCAATTCGCACAAAAAGCCAAGCAGGATCAGACTGAAGAGGCCGCCGCAGAGCGTGACACTAGCCGCGACGTCTGGAACGTCCCGATCATCTGGCGCGAAATCCGCACGCGGGCCTACGGTCGACGCGTTATTTTCATCAAGGCGGTCTACATGGTGATGGCCTTGGCGGGTTACGCGTTTATCGCGATATCACCCGCCGATCCCGAGCCGATGTTGGGCGGGCTACTGACAGCGCCGGGTTTCGTGTTCGTCGCATTAGCGTTGGTGACCTTCGTGCTGGTCAACGCGCAGGCGGTCACGTCGCTGACGTCAGAACGGGACGGACGCACGCTCGAACTGCTGCTGGTGACGGAGATCACCTCGCGCGAGTTCGTACTCGGGAAGATCGGCGGCGTGCTCTACAACACGAAAGAATTGATCATCGCTCCGCTGATCGCGTTGGTTCTGATCGCACTGCAGGGACAGATGTCGGCCGAGAATCTGATTTTCGCCGGGCTAGGATTCCTCTCACTCGTCGCGTTTGCGGCGGTCGTCGGCTTCCATTCAGCGATGTCGCACGCGAACTCCCGCAACGCGATCGCGGCCAGCCTTGGGACCGTCTTCTTCCTCTTTGTCGGGATTTTCATCTTCATCCTGCTACTGGTGGAGGCGCGGTCCTCATTCGCGCTGCAGTTTCAGAGCTTTCTGGTCTTTATCGTGGCGGGAAGCATTCTGCTGGGGGCGTCGCTGACCTATCAGAATCCATCGGCGGCTCTGTGGCTGGCCTCGGCGATCCTGCCGTTCCTGACGTTCTACTCGATCGCTTCCTACATGCTCGGTCGGCCGGGCGAGTCGACGCTCGCCGTCGTGGCGGCCTATCTGTTCGCCACGATCGCGATGTTGATTCCCGCGTTGAGTGAGTTCACGCTGACGGTAGCGAAGAGTGTCGAGAGACGACGGTGAGGGTTCGGGGCGGGTAGCCTGCTCATCGCGGTCCGTGTTCTTACCAATCTCTGCTCTGACCCATTAGAGTCCTCACGGTTCAACTTGCTCGCCGGTTGTGCTTCGCTTTCACAGGCGTCGGTAGCTGACGTCAGAATTTACTTCGTGCAGTCACAAATATGTGGGAGTTCTTCGAAGCGGCATCGCTGTGGTTTCCGTGGTCATTGGGGATGCTCTGCCTGATCGGTTTTTCCGGTTTCTTTTCGTCGAGTGAAACCGCTCTGTTTTTTCTTTCGCCGACGGAACTCCGGGCGATGCGCGTGGGGTCACCGGCTGAGAAAGCCGCCTCCGATCTGATGGCCGACGCCAATCGCGTGCTGACCGCGATTTTGTTCTGGAACCTGCTGATCAATCTCACCTACTTCGTGCTCGGCGTCGTCGTAGCGCAGCGGCTTGCTACCGCGGGCATGGCGACAGCCGCGGCGATCTACGGCATCCTCTCGCTGGCGGCCATCATTCTATTCGGTGAGGTACTGCCGAAGAGCATTGCGGTCGTCTTTCGTCGCCGGGCCGCCGTCGCGCTGGCATTCCCGCTGACGCTCACGGTGCGGGTGCTCGATCCCGTCACTCCCGCACTGGCGGAGATCGCCAATTCATTGCGACGAATGTTCTGGCCGCGACTTCAGGCCGAACCGTTTTTGAAGGCCGAGGACTTGGAGCAAGCCGTCGAAGCGCTGACCGATCGCCGCGAAATCACCGATGCCGAACGCAAGGTGATTCACAACGCCCTCGACCTGTCGGATTGGACGGCTGAAGAGTCGATGTGGCCGCGGGGCAGCTACCTGACGTTGCCGACGCCGATCCGCTGGGCCGATCTCGACGGACGGATGCCGCCGGGTGACTTTGTCGCCGTCCGCGCGGGGGATACTACCGAGATCGAACAGATCGTGCCGCTGCGAGACCTTGTCGACGTGACCGAGCCGCTTGAGACGAGGTCGGTCAAACTGGTGCATGTGCCGTGGTGTGCTCGCCTGGCCGACGTCTTGCAGGAACTCGGCCCACGTGGCGGGGCGGCGTCAGTCATCAACGAGCATGGCGAAACCATCGGCGTGTTGATGCTGGAGGACCTGATCGACACCGTCGTCGTTGCGGAGGCGAGTCGCGCGAGGCGGATCTTGCGGAGAGAGCCGGTGATCAACGTCGGGGGAGGCGTGTTTCACATCGAAGGCGTCGTCTCACTGCGAACACTGTCGCATACCCTCGGCGTCCCTTACGACTTCGACGATGACGCGAACTGGACGGTCGGCGGATTGATCGCAGACCAGCTTGATCGGATCCCCGTCCGTCAGGACACGATCCGCTGGAACGGATACGAGTTGCGTGTCATCGACGCGACCTCGCGCGAAGTCAAACGCATCGCCGCCATCCCCCTGAAACCCCCGCCCGGTATTGATGGCGGTGCCTCGGTGGAACCGGAGTCGGGAGGCGTTTCGTAATGCTCGATTGGATGCTTATTTCGTCGATCGCGCTGTTCCTTCTGGGGCTATCGCTCTCGGCATTCTTTAGTGGTTCCGAAACTGGGTTCTATCGGCTCAGCCCGCTAAGGGTCGCCGTTGAAGCGGGGAGCGGGGACCGGACGGGGCGACGGCTTCTCTGGCTGACCCGGCATCCCGACCGATTCGTTGCAACGACGCTCGTGGGCAACAACGTCGCCAATTACCTGACGACGATGGCGATCGGTCTGTTTTCCGCCTCGATATTCGTCAGTACGAGCGGTCTGGTTGAAGTTGCCGCGACCTGGCTCACTTCGCCCTTGATTTTCGTACTGGGCGAACTGCTACCGAAAACCCTCTATTTTCGCGCTCCGATGCACTTTCTGCGGCCGGGGACGCCGTTGTTCGTGATGTTCTACTGGCTGTTCCTTCCCATCAGCCTCCCGCTGACGAGTGTGAGCCGACTGTGCGAGCGGATGGCCCGCAGCCCGGCACGGCAAACAGAGTTCGTGCTGGCCCGCAGCCGCTTCGGGCAATATCTCACAACGGGGCACCGCGAGGGACTGCTGGGGGAATTGCAAAGCCGATTGCTGCAGAACCTGGTTGCGAGCTCGACTCAGCGTGTTTCGAGTTCGGTCACGCCGCGCGAACGGATGTATGAAATTTCGGTCGAAACACCGCCCGCCGAGGCGTTGCAACATGCCGTTCGTTTCGCATTGACCGAGATCCCGGTTCGAACTCCGGGCAGCCTGACTGATCCGAATACGCTGCAATACGTCCGGGTCGCGGAAATCGCCGCGACGGAGGCGGACTCGCTGAAACCGCTGCTGCGGCCGCTGCCGCGGGTCGACGTGTCGCAAACCAAACTGCTGGCGTTGATGACGCTGAGGAAAGCCGAACAGTCGCTCGGCGCCGTCTACGAAGGGGATCAGTTCGTCGGAATCGTGAAAGAACGCGGGTTAATCGGCCAATTTCTCCGGTCATCGCAGTCGATTGGCGAAGCCCTCCCCACATCCTGATTCGCCGCCGAAAGGCTCTCACGATCGGCCTCATCACGAGCTCCAACACGCCGGTTGAGGCGGTTGGCTCACCCGAGCCACAATTTGAAAAAGTTACGAATCACGGTCAGTCGACAGCCACACTCCCGGTTGCAACCCTTTAATTCGCATGGCTTTCGGGTAGATCATCCCCCGGTGGGGTCGACGCGGCATTCGGCCGTTCCAAGGCGGATTTGACGGCTCGCTTCGGTCGGAGCGACCCCGAATCTTGACCCGGATTTCCGGCTGATCTAGAAATCTGCCCCCGACGACGGGCGGCCAATCGAAACCCCTTCCGGTTCGCCCGTTCCCTTCCGACGAATCCTTCTCCCGCATCGCAACTGACCCCATCCGTCAGGAAGTCCCCATGCCGACAGGAACTCCGATCATGTCCATTCGCGCCGCCGTCCCGCTGTTGGGCGGGCTGATTCTTGCCACAACCGCCACCTCGGCGTCCGCCCAGTTCTTCGGCGGAAATGACCCCTGCGGGTGCCAGACGGCTTCCGCTCCGGTCTACACTCAGAACGTCTGTCAGCAGACCGCAATGGTCGTGCAGCCCTGCTATCAGCAGGTGCCCGTCACCGAATATCAGGAAGTCCGACAGACGGTCAGTCGACCGGTCGTCGAAACGAAATACGTTGATCGCGAAGTCACTGAGTATGTCCCGGTGACCGAGAACAGGACCGCTTCGGTTCCGGTCACGCAGTACACCCCGGTCACCGAGTATCAGACGGTCATGCAAGACCGCTCTTACTATCGAACGAATTACACGCCGAACTGCCGTGTTTCGCCCTGCCAGTACGATCCGCGACCGGGCGTGCTCGGTTGGCTGAACCGGACGGGCTACAACATTCGTTCGGCGTTCGCACCGAAATACACCGCCCAACGACAGTACGTGCAAAATCAGGTCGCCATGCAGGTCCCGGTGACCCGTCAGGTTGCCCAACACGGCACACGTCAGGTGAACTACCAAGTGACGAAGATGGTCCCACGAACGACGACCCGCAAAGTTGCGGTCAACGAAGTCAAATACGTGCAGGAAGAAGTCACCGGCATGCGTCCGGTCACCGTGATGCGGACCGTCCCAGTCGGAACGAGCGTCGCCTATGCTCCCGGCGGTGCGACAACGGCCTTCGGTGGCTTCGGTGCCGGTTCGGCCACGAACGTGGCTTACGGTCCAATTCAGTGGAATACCGGCAGCTCGGCAACGGCTTTGGGCCCGACACCGGACCCGAACTTCAGTCGATCAGCCGATTTGGAAACGATTCGCAAGCGAGAAGCCGATCGCCGCAACGACAAATTCAAGCGAGAAAAGACCGACGACGACTTCGGTCGATACGGTCCGGAGCCGACATCGAAGAACATTCGTGACGAAGCTCGCTCGCTGCAGGCTCCGGTCGTGAGCGAGTTGAAGGTCCCTTCCTTCACTCGGCTCAGTGACGGCGAACTTGAAAACGTGCTGCGAGAACGCGGCATGATCGCAGACCACGCCGGACATGTTCCGACCGTCGCCGTCGCGGGGATCACCTCCACGGTGAAAGCTCACCGCTGGAACAGCCGCCGCAATGCAGCGTCGGCCGGCCCGTCTCTCGCGATGAAGTAATCGACGTGCCTGATTTTTTGCTCAAAGCCCACGAGTCACGACTCGTGGGCTTTTCTTATGCGCCTTGAAAATATGCCGCTGCTCCCCGTTACAATGAGGGAGGGAACGTCTCTTAAGAGGCTCGAAGAGGAACACCTTCAATGTCGACTGTGCAAGAACCGATTGCCGCACCGGCTGAGGAACCGACAAGCGATGTCGGAGATCCGACTTGGGAAATCGCGCGTCTGTTCCCCCTACAGGGACATTGGTCGGAAAGCGAATATTTCGCACTGGAGACGAAGCAGCTCGTTGAATTGGTGGACGGCAAACTGGAGTTCCCGCCGATGCCTACGACTTCGCACCAATGGCTGGTCATGTTCATTCACCGGGCGTTATACATTTACACTGAAGAGCGAAAGTTACCGCCACCTTACTTTGCTGGCTTGCCACTTCGATTACGCGAAAATTTGATCCGCGAGCCCGACATCCTTTGGCTATCGGGCGAGAAAGAAAAGCAGCGGGGCGAACAATACTGGGGCACGGCCGATTTTGTGCTTGAAGTCGTCAGCCCCGGCGGACGCACACGTGATCTCGTCGAAAAGAAACGGGAATACGCCGCGGCGGGAATCTTCGAATATTGGATTGTCGATCCCAAAGAGCGGACGGTCGCCGTGCTGACTCTCAACGATGGCGACACCGAATATTCAGAATCGGGCCTCTATCAACACGGCGACGTCGCCAAGTCCGTCTTGTTTCAAGGTTTCGAAATCGCCGTCGCGGAACTGTTTTCCTCGGATGCTCAAGCCTGAGCTTCGACGCGCGCCAGCGCCGACTCGATCCGCTCGAGTGTCTTCTCGCGTCCCACGAGGACCAAGCAGTCAAAGACCCCGGGCCCGACCGGTTGGCCGGTGGTTGCAATGCGGAGGGCGTGAATTAATAGGCCGGGCGACACTTCATGGGTGGTCGCGAACGATTGTAGTTCGGCTTCCAAATGCTCCGTCGTCCAGTCGCTCTCATCGATCGCCGATAGGCGTTCCTGTTGAAACTGCTTAAGCAGCGGTGGCACGCTCTCTTTGGCGATTCGTTTCTTAAAGGCCTTCTCGTCGTATTCGACTTCGTCTTTAAAGAAGCAGGCGGCATCAAGGATATCGCTGAAGAGCTTCAGTCGATCGCCGAGCGCAGCGATGACTCGACCGACAAAGGTCCGCATCTGGTCGTCGGCTGAGTCAATTAAGCCGGCCCGCAACAGGTAATCGATGCAGCCCGATACCTTCGTATCCATCGGCAGTTCGCCCATCCAATGCGACTGGAACGCGAAGAGCTTGTCCGGGTCGAGTCCCGCCGGGTTCTTGACGATGCGGTCGAGCGTGAAGTTTTCTTTGACTTCGGATAGTGACAAAATCTCAGTTTTGTCGTCGAGCGACCATCCGAGCCGTGCCAACGCGTTTAAGACAGCCGCGGGCAGGTAGCCGATTTTTTCATAGTAGGCGACCATTACGGGATTTAATGTTTCGCTGTCGCCAAGGCCGAGTTGCGGAAAGACGGTGTCGCCGCGTTCAAACATCTTTTTGAATTGTGGATTATTGCGGTACTTTGCCAGATCGCGTTTGCTTAACTTCTTTGAAGTCCCCGGAGCCGTCACAAACGGGATGTGGGCGAACGTTGGCAAACTCTCGCCGAGCGATTCATAAATGAGTGCTTGTATCGGAGTGTTCGAGAGGTGCTCTTCCGCACGAATGACGTGCGTGATCTCCATGCCCGCGTCATCGACGACCGTCGCGAAGTTGTAGAGCGGAGAACCATCGCCGCGCTGGATCACGGGATCGGGGAGTAGTCCGCAGTTCCACTCGACGTTGCCGCGGACGGCGTCGTCGATCACGACAGTCTTATCACGCGGCACGAGAAAGCGAACGACATGGGGTTTCCCGGTTTCGGCATATTCATCGAGCGTGGCCTGATCGAGGTCCAGTGACCGGCGAATGTTAAGGTAGGGGCGTTTCTCCTGTTGCGCTGTTTCCCGGTCGGCTGCAATCTCCTCGGAAGTCGCATAGTCGCGGTAGGCAAGTCCTTTCGCGAGCAAACGGTTGGCAGCCTCGCGGTAGAGGTCGCCGCGTTCGGACTGAAAGTACGGACCGTGCGGGCCGCCTACTCCCGGCCCTTCGTCCCAGTCGAGACCGAGCCAGCGGAACGAATTCAGAATCGGCTCCAATGCCTCTTCGACGTTTCGCGCCCGGTCGGTGTCATCAATGCGTAGGATGAATTCCCCACCACAATGCCGAGCCCAAAGCCAATTGAACAAGGCCGTTCTCATGCCACCAATGTGCATGTAGCCGGTGGGACTGGGAGCGAAGCGTGTGCGAACGGCGGTCATGCGGACGGTCGATTCAATAGGGTCGGGACAGACTGCGGAATGGGCCGCAGTTTGCGTCGGTGTTTGTCGGGCGATGATTCAGCGGGCGTTGCCTTCGGTCAAGGGAGCCGTATTGACCGACTCGATGCCCCCGCCTAGCATCGCGGTGCGCGGCCGCGGATTCGCCGACCCGAAACGGCAGTCTATTTTGCCTGCTGAGGGCCTGTTGAGGGATCAATATGTGGAAGTGGCTGCTGCGAATCTCCGTCGCCGTCGCGTTGCTTATCGCCGTTGGCTTCGGCGGCCTCTGGTGGGCTGCCCGGCAAGAGCCTGATTTCTACGAGCAGGTTCGCGTCGTTGAAACCGAACCCGAGGTTCGAAAGCAGGAGGCCCAGGAAACGAGCCGCCGCTTCGCTTCGGTCATTCAACGGGTTCGCCAGCCAGCTCACCAGCCGGTCGACAGCGAAGGTGATCCGGACGAAGCAAATGCCGACACGGAAGAGGCTCGCGAAGTCTCCGAGGAATGGTCGGAAGAGTTCACAGAGCGGCAGATCAATAGTTGGCTGGCCGAAGAATTCCCCTCGAAGTTCCGTCGCTTCGTGCCATCCGAACTCAGTGATCCTCGCATCGATCTCGCAGACTCGGCGATTCGCGTCGGGTTTCGCGTGAACACGCCGCAATTTAAGGGGGTCGTCAGCCTCGCTGTGCTGCCCGAGCTTCTCGGGCCAAATCAGCTCCGGCTGACAATTCAATCACTGCGCGCTGGTCTGATTCCGGTCGACGCCTCCCAATTTCGAGAGGAGATATCGCGAAAACTCGACCGAGCGCGGGTGCGGTATCAGTGGTCTCGGCACAACGACCGGCTCGCCCTCGTTCTGAGGCCAACCGAAGACATTGCAGAAATTCCGGTTTTGGAGTCGCTCGAGATTTCGGACGATCGATTGCAGCTACGCGGCAAGTTCGATGACGCGGTCGACGGTCAATCAATATCGACCGCCAAGGCGATCGACTCGGTCACTCGCTAACGATTCGTAGCGTCCAGTGGTCGGAACCCTTTGTGAATGTTGCCTTTCCGGCGACTCTCTCTCCCCTAAGCTGAACGACGAGCCGGTCCGATGCTTCTTCGACCGGCTCGTAGTCTCCTGCGTCCCATCTGGCGACGGTGCCCCGTCCGCCACTGACCGGGCCTTCGTACTCCAAGTAGACGAGCCGGTGATCATCGAGCGGTTCGGCTGAGATATCAGCCTGCCCGTTTGGCTCGGTGTTCAGGCGCCATGTTCGGAGGGCTGGGCCCTGTTCGAGCATCAAATCCCAGTGAATGTGAGGGTGATCGTGTGTCAGGATAACGAAGCGAGGCATAGATGTGCTTAAAATTTAGGCACACCGGTTTGTCACGGTATGCAGTTTGCATTAGTAAAAGTCGAAATGAAGACGTGAACTGACATCCGTGATTTTGACCGCGCTGACCTACCGAATTGAATTCCAATGACACCCAGGGAAGTATTGGCGTTATGCCGAGAGCGAGAAATCCACGCCGTCGACCTGCGGTTTATGGATTTTCCGGGGACACCGAAGCATTTTACCATTCCTATTAAAGCACTTACGGAAAACAGCTTCGAAGACGGTTTCAGCTTTGACGGCTCCAGCATGAGGGGTTGGCAGGCGATCAATGAGAGCGACATGCTCGTCGTTCCTCAGCCGGAAACGGCTGTCGTCGACCCGTTTTTCGACTCGACACTCGCCGTCACCTGCAATATTCAGGATCCGATCACTCGGGAGGATTATGCTAAAGATCCGCGCAACGTTGCGCGCAAAGCAGAACTCTACATGAAGTCGACCGGCATCGCCGACACGGCAATGTTCGGACCCGAGGCGGAATTTTTCCTCTTCGACGATGTTCGTTTCGACTCGAATGAACACGAATCTTACTACCACATCGAGAGTGCCGAGGGCCAATGGACCCGTGGCAAAGCGGGCGAGAACGGCAACGCCGGCTACAAGATTCGCTACAAGGAGGGGTATTTCCCGGTCCCGCCGACCGACACGCTGCAGCAGGTGCGCACTGAAATCATGCTGAAGCTCGAGGCGTGCGGCATCGAGGTCGAGGGCCAGCATCACGAAGTCGCCACCGCGGGCCAGTGCGAAATCGACATGCGGTACGCCCCGCTGCTGCAGACTGCTGACAATCTGCTGCGATATAAGTACGTGGTCAAGAACGTCGCCGCCCGGCACGGCAAGACTGCGACGTTCATGCCCAAACCGCTCTGGAACGACAACGGCAGCGGGATGCACCTGCACCTGTCGCTGTGGAAGGGGGGCGAAACCCTTTTTGCAGGATCAGGTTACGGCGGTCTATCGGACCTCGCGACGTTCGCGATGGGGGGCATTCTCAAGCATGCCCCGGCGATTATGGCGTTCTGCTGCCCGACGACCAACAGCTATAAACGCCTTCAGCCGGGCTTCGAGGCTCCGGTCAATCTCACCTACAGCTACCGCAATCGGTCGGCCGCGATTCGCATTCCCGTGCACAGCCCTCACGTGAACAACAAACGATTCGAGTTCCGCTGTCCCGATTCCTCATCCAATCCGTATCTCGCGATGGCGGCGGTATTGATGGCGGCGCTCGACGGCGTGCAGAACCGGATCGAGCCGGGTGAGCCGCTCGACAAAGACATCTATGACCTCGGTCCGGACGAGCTCAAAGATGTTCCCAAGGTGCCGCGTTCGCTCGAAGAGTCGCTCGATGCGCTGCGGGCCGATCACGAATTCCTGCTCCGTGGCGATGTCTTCACTGAAGACGTCATCGATACGTGGATTTGGTACAAGACGGAGCATGAAGTCGAGGGCCTGCGGCAGCGGCCTCACCCCTACGAATTTGCGATGTATTACGATATTTGAACGGGCCTCTTCGGGCGATCGCGTGCCGGAAGCGATGGACTTTCCGCGTCGATGCGTGACAATGGCTTCAACTCGGATATGGCCGAGGAATTCGATTCCATTCTTCCGAAGGGTTTGTTCGATGTCGCTTCGCTCGCTCTCGCTAGTCTCGCCCGCACTTGCTGCCGCATTCCTGCTCGGATGTGAGCCTGAAACGCCGACAGGTGGCGGCGGAAGCATGACAGCCCCTTCCGGAGGGTCGACGTCCGAAGCGGGGAGCGCTGAGGGAGGAAGTGCACTCGGAGCCGCCGCCGAAGCGAACTCGGGCCTCGACTTTGAACCGCAGATTCTCGTGGTCTCCGACGCCAAAGCGACCGATACCGTCGTGTTGAATGTCCCCGGAATGCACTGCGATGTGATGTGCAGCCCGAAGGTCCGCAAAGCGATCGCCTCGGTCGACGGTGTCGTCAAGGTTGAAACGCAAATTTCGACCGACGAAGGCGAACGGACCGCCAAGATTTGGACGACCGAAGAGTTCGACAAATCGAAAGCCATCGCCGCCGTCGAAGAGGTCGGTTACGAGGTGAATTAATAGGTTAAATGACCAATGTCCTGTGTGGCACGGACACCGTCCGTGTCGCGCAGCGGCCAGAGTATTCAGCGCGCGATGCCGATAAAGTGGAAGCTCGCGCGAAGTTCGTCAGAGTGAACTGGATGCTCGTGCGGCTACGAGGCGAAGTAAATCAATTGAATAGCCTCAACAAGCCGCGTTTCCTGAGAAACGCGGATCGAACCGCTTGGGAACGCTCCCTCGCGGTCGCGGCTAAACCTTTTCCTGCTCTGCCGCCGCTTAACCATCATCTTTCACCAGTCGTCGACCTTTAAGCTCAAATCGCGGCAGTGATCCGGGTGCGACAGCGGCGACCTCGGCCTGAAAATTTAAGCGGTCTTTGATCGTTCGCCTCACCTTGGGCAGGAGGGCATCGACGGCTGCCTCCGATTGCGGCTCGATCTCGAGTCGCAGATGGTGCATCGAGTTCCGCGTTTCGAGGTTGAGGCGAAACTCGACGATCTCGTCAAATTCGCGAAGGATCGCCTCGACGCTTGACGGGAAGACGTTGTTGCCGCGGATCGTAATCATGTCGTCGGCCCGTCCGAGGATCCCGCCTTCAAGTCGCAACAGCGGATAGCCCAGTGGCGACTCCCGGCTTGCTTTGACGAGGTCGCCGGTGCGGTAGCGGATGACGGGAAAGCCGATGCGACCGAGATTCGTCACGACAAGCTCACCCATATCACCAACGTCAACGGGTTCGAGCGTCTCCGGATTTAATATCTCTGCGATGCACTCCGTTTCGAGCAAGTAGAGACCTTCAGGGTCGCCAACGGCCGCGGCTGCCAATGAGCCGAGTTCCGACATCCCCCAATGGTCATAGACCGTCGCGCCCCAAGCACCTTCGATGCGGGCCTTCGTCGCCGGGACGTTCCCGCCGGGTTCTCCGGCCACAATCAGCGCGCGAACAGCCGACGTCTTGAGGTTAAAGCCGATCGATTCGGCGACTTCCGCCATCCGCAGGGCGTACGTTGGCGTGCAGCACACGAATGTCGCATCGTTGGATGCCATCAGATCGAGCCGGGCTTCCGTGCTGAGTCCGCCGCCGGGGATGCACAGGTTGCCCAATCGGCAGCCTCCGTCGAAGGCCGCCCAGAATCCGATGAACGGTCCGAAGCTAAACGGAAAGAAAATTCGGTCGTCTTTGGTCAGCCCGGCCATGCGATAGATCAACGACCAGCAGTCGGCGAACCAACTCCAACTTTCTGGTGTATCGAGCACGCGATACGGGCGACCCGTCGTTCCGGACGTTTGGTGATAGCGACTGTAGCGAATCAGGGGGAACGTCAGATTGGTGCCGTACGGCGGATGGGCGGTCTGATCGGCGACGAGTTCGGCTTTCGTCGTCAGTGGCAAACGATGGATGTCATCGACCACACGGACCGATCGCGGGCCGATCCCGGAATGCTCGAACTTCGTTGAGTAGAAAGCGTTGTCCGGAACGATCGCGTCGATCAGCGCGCGAAGCCGTTCGTTCTGTACGCGCTGAATGGCTTCGCGCGGCCACGCGTCGATCGACGCATCCATGAATGGGTCCAAGACGATCCTCGGGATTCGGTAAAGCTTTCGGAAGCGGTACGACCGGCAAGGTCACCGCAGTCTTGCAGTTCTTTCGCTAACTAAAGTGTCCCGGAGTCCCGCGTCGATCAACAGTCGGGGGAGGAAGCCCCGTTCGAATGATGCGAATGGATTCGCGACAGGACGAGCATGGCCGCGGCAGACGACGACTTCAAACTCGGATTTCTATCGACCGTTGCCTTACCGGGCGGGGGATTTGTGGGTGGATTGCTCGTGACGAATCGTCACGGCCGGCCGCTCGAATTCCAATGCACCACGCCGGTTAAGCCGACGAAGTCGCAGGAAATCCTCTTCGGCGAGATGCTCCAGCCCTATCTGCTCGGCGAAGTCATCGCCGAGACGCTGGTCCGCAAAGCCGCCGTCAAACCCGATATTGTGCTGACCGAAGACGATGCCGTCCTCGAAGTCCGGTCGCATATCGACAAACCCGCGGGCTTGGTTTTTGAGTCGCCTGCGCAAGATGCCGATTCGATTCAGGTCGGCCGCCAGCGACTCCGCTTTCACGATGGACACCGTAGCGACCGCGATTTGGTCTCCGATCGGGCCGCAGCGATTCATGCCGCCGTCGACATGACCGAGCCGTTCCGCCGCGTCCGTGAAGCGCTCGAAGAGACTGCCAAGGCGAGCGCCACGCGATAACGCAGCCAACGGGCACGAGGCCAATGCACGAGAACGCTCAAGCCGCGCACGCAACAAGCGGATTACCCACCTCCGCACAAGCCGCGCACGCAGTAAGCGGATCAACGACAGGTCGCGCTTCGTCCGCTCACGCCGATCGGGAATTGGCCGACGATTTATATCCAGAAGTCACCTCCGTTTCATTGCGGCCCGAGGTCGCGCTGTATTCCTCCGGCATGAACGGGGCATTGCTGCGCAATCCGACTATCGACACCGCGTCGGTATCGCTGAAATCGACAGTTGAAATTGCCCGGCGGGAACGTCCCACTCGGCCGAAAGTCCTCACGGTGAAGCTGACCTTTCCGGCCGGCATCGAATTGCTGCCGCCGCCCGAAGAAAAGCAACCGGTTGCAAAGAAGAAGCCACCTCGTCCAGAAGGAAGTTCGGAAGAGGCGCCGCCGAAAGTAACCCGACTGAAGCCGCCACCGGGGACGCTCTCGTTGCAGGATCGGTTGTTCTACCTGTTGCAACCGCCGTTGGAGCAATGGCTTGCCGGGCAGGAACTGGTCATGCCGTTCGAGCCGTTTCCCTATCAGTATCAGGGAATCGCGTGGCTCTTCTCCCAATCGGCCGCGCTGCTGGCCGACGAGATGGGCCTCGGCAAAACGATGCAAACCATCACAGCTATGCGGCTCCTTTTAAGAAGTGGACAGGCGGGAAGAGTGCTCTTAGCTTGCCCGAAGCCATTAATCCCGAACTGGCAGCGTGAATTTGCCCTGTGGGCGCCGGAACTTCCCGTCACGACGGTTGAGGGGAATACGTCTCGCCGCAAGGTGATTTGGTCGATTCCCGGTGGCGGAATCTTTCTGACGAACTATGAAGTCCTCGTCCGTGATTTTGAAGAAATGCCCGAAGAGGAGCAGCCGAAGTACGATCTGCTCGTGTTGGACGAAGCGCAGCGCGTTAAGAATCGCGACTCACGAACCGCGCAGCAGGCTCGTGGCGTGAACCGTCGGCGGACATGGGCCTTAACTGGAACCCCGATCGAGAACCGTCCGGAAGAACTGGCCTCGCTCTATGAGTTCTTAAAAGTGCTACCGCCGCGGGCCGCGCCCGATCTCGATCAATTAAGAAAACTGTCCGAAGACTATATTCTCCGGCGGACCAAAGACCTCGTCATGAAAGACATGCCGCCCCGGCTCGACCGAGACGAATATCTGTCGCTGAACCCGGCGCAGGAGGCGGCCTATCATACGGCGGAGAAGGAGGGCGTGGTCCGCCTGAATGACATGGGGGACACCGCCACCGTGCAGCACGTGTTCGAGTTGGTGCTGCGTTTGAAGCAAATTGCCAACTACGACCCGCTCACCGGCCAAAGCTGCAAGCTCGACGCTCTCGCTTCCGATATGGAAGAGATTACCGCCAGTGGCGGCAAAGCGATTCTATTCAGCCAGTGGACGCGAAGTTTGGATTGGCTCAACGAGAAACTGCTGGAGCGGATCCCCGAATGTAATCCTCTAATTTATCACGGTGGAGTCCCGACGAAAAAGCGGGAGCCGATTCTATCGAAGTTCAAAGAAGACCCGAAATCACATCTTCTTTTAATGAGTTACGGTACGGGAGCAGTCGGTCTTAATCTCCAGTTCGCCGGCTACGTGTTTTTGTTCGACCGTTGGTGGAACCCCGCGATTGAAGATCAGGCGATTAATCGGGCGCACCGCATCGGGCAGAAGTCGCAGGTGATCGTGACGAAGTTTATTTGTAAGGATACCGTCGAAGAGAGGATCGATCGCGTCCTTCAGGAGAAGCGAGACCTGTTCGCGGCGATTCTCGGCGACGGAGACAATGAGCGGGAATCGCTGAGCCTATCAGCCGGAGAAATCTTCGGCCTGTTCGACATGCAAGCCCCGACCAAGGGCGGCGGCACCCGAAAGATCGGCCCGCAGGCGGCGTGATCTGTCCGGTTTTGTTGAAATGACCCATACCGTGCAAGACTTGTGTCGTGCGTCTATGTATCTCCGTTGCTGGCAATGGGGCGACGCCGTACGGTTTCAAACAATGCTATATCGGAAGTTTCGGCAAAGGTGAAATGAAGGGTTGACGCGCGTTGGTAAATTCAACAGATCAAATGCGCGTTTTTGAATATTTAGGCGACTTCAGAATTGTCCGCTCGCGTTTTGGCTTGTAGGATCGCCGAATGTATATTGGTGATCGTGAGGGCGAAATGAATTTGAAGTTCCGAATCGAAATAGCAGTTTTCTTAACGAGCGTATTGGTCTCAACGGCCAGCTCTGACGATCGGCTGCCGTTTTCGTCGGTCGTTCGAAATCTCGAAGAAATTCAGGGTGAGGAAGCAACCGGAACGCATTGGATCGAATCGGCCGAAACTCGGCCATTCCGCTTTCGCGACCCGAAAGCAAAGCTCCCGACCTTGCTCCGCGAAGCGACCATTCTGCGTGATGTTCGTGATGGTGATCGGACCCTAGTTATTCGGGCGACGAAGCCCGGAGCGGTAGTGCTCTTGACTTACACAAAGAGCACGGATTCGAAGTTGGGCCGTTCGCTTGTTGATAACTGCTGGGCTTGGTTGCAGTTCTCGTACGCGTACGACCCTCAATTCAGGTCGCGACAAAATGTTCCCGCTTTCCGAATTCGGCACTTCGATGCAGCGGAAGAAGTGACATTAAATGTGGGCGAAGGTGAATTCGCGTGGCCGCTGGTAACTTCGGCGAAAGGCCGCATTCAAGACGCATCTCTACACTCATCGTTACCGCAGTGGTCACTCTACAAGTTAATTACTCAGAAACTGGTCCAGCAATTCATTCGCGAAGAATTTGATAAGCTTGAACAATTTGACCGAGATTTTGGCGTTGGGAAATCGGAAGAAATCAGGCGCAACCTGAATTGGGGCGGCGTCTGGCCGGACCACGTCTTCGATCACGCAGTTGGGTCCTTTTTCTACAGTAATGAAGAAGAGCGACCCGTGCATCTCGGGTGGTTGCAGGCTTGGAAGACTCAATTTCCAGAGTCGGCGATCCCCGATCGATTTCTCGGAAGATACTATATCAATTGGGCGTGGGCAGCTCGCGGCTCCGGTTATGCGATTGATGTCAGTCCCGACGACTCAGAGAAATTTCTGGCCCGGCTCGAAACGGCTCGAACTCATTTGGAGCAAGCACGTCAGATGCCGGCGCACGGGCCGTATCTCTACGCCGACCTAATTAAGGTTGCGAAAGGTTTGGGCGAAGGTCCGCCGGTTATTTATGACTTGATCGACGGCCAGCTCGATCGCTGTCCCTGGTCGATTACCGTAACAAGCAGTGCCGCCGGGGCTCTGTTGCCTCGCTGGGGCGGCTCTGCGGAGGAGATTCAGAAACTCGCAAAACATCTGGAAAAGCGGACGAGCCGAACTCATCAACAGGTGGCTTACGCGACGATTGCGCGGACAGTCACGAGCTACAATGGAAAGAGTTCTTTATCCGAATTCGGCTTCGACTACGACAAACTCCTCGGTGCCGTTTATGACCGCATTGAAGTTTATCCAGATAATGACGTTCAAAAATCGATGACTCTATCGCAACTACTCAATTTGCGTGAATACGATAGGGCGAAACAGTTGCTGCGCGAGCTGGGTACCGACGCGGCTCCCGGGTTCTTTAAGTCACGACAGGAGTGGGAAAGGCTCGTCGCGTACGCGAATGCTGACTACGAACCGCCAGCCCAAGTCGCCTGCCTAATGGACCACTCCGCCAAAGGGCGTCGCGTGATGTCCGCTCGCTTTTCCCCGGATGGTTCGCGGCTTGTTGCGGCTGATCAGCACAACGATATCTACGTTTACGAGACGGGGGAGTTCTCCCGGATTGCAAAGTTTCACTTGCCTATGGGGAGTGTCCGTTTTGCGCACTTCGGGCCCACGAAAGATATCGTCTGGATTTGGCTGTTCGACGGCCGATTAATTCGCTGGACACTGGACCCGCAAGATGCCGCGTCAGGTTTTCGGCAAGTCGAAATCGCGATGCAGGTCAAGCAAATCAAAGGCAACATTGATGCTTCACGTGACGGGCGGGTTGTCATAACTTCAGATAACACCAACGCTCAAATTTATGATTTGGAATTACTGGAACTCAGGCACGAAGTTCTCCGGCCGAACGGGGCGACACTTTTTAATGTGTCGATCTCCGGCGACGGGAAGGAGGCCATTTCCTCTGGTATTGATCGTGGACTGACTTTTATTGATTGCGAATCGGGAAAGGTGAAGTCGGCGTTGTCGAGCTTGGCGAAGCAGACCCCGACGTTAGGTGCGGTATCAGATCCTGGTAAAAAGTACGTTGCTTCGATGTACGATCTCGCTCTGCGAATTCACGATCGACAGTCGGAAGAAATCATATCTGAACAATCTCCAATCTACGCCTATGTGCGAGGTGCGTCATCATCACCGGTAGGGGCAGTCGCATCGATTGCAGGTGACTCTGTCTCTGATAGGAACCCTGAATTCGGGGGTGCGTGGGTTGTGAGATTGGGTCGAGGTGAGAGGTGGCTCAAAATTCCCGGGCATGTCTACGGTGTCCAAGATGTGGACTTCTCGCCCGACGGTAAGTATTTGGTGACGGCGGGGAATGACCTGACGACCCGCATTTGGGATGTCGAAAAACTTCTTAAAGAATTGCCGAAAGCTGAGCCAGATTCGACAGCAGACGAAAGTCAGGATTAACGCTTCGCCGCTTCAACGGCAATCCGCCCCATCGTCCATCTTGCGTTGATGTCCTGCAGCGGGCGGAAACGTTCTTTACCGTCTATGTCGCGGTAGCGCATCGCATCGATGCCGAGCGGGCCGTGGTAGCCGAGCTTGGTTAATTCATCTGCGGCCAAGCGGCCGATTTTAATGCAATCCGACCATGACGCAGTTTCGATGTCGGAGAGAAGTCGGCTGCTGACGTACCGCCCATCTTCGGCGGTATTGAGATCAGCGACGCCGACGAGGCTGATGTTGCCATCCGGACTCAGATGAAACTGCATTCCGATTTCGGCGATGCGGTCGAGCCACGGTTCGAAGAACAGGCACTTCGTGGGATGGCCCAGACGGCGCGCGGCCCATTTCTCAATCCGTTCGTCGGGGCGAGAGCCGCTACCGATCATCCGCTGCCGGGCCGAGCCGCTGAACTCCTCCTTAATCACCCATCGATCACATCCGGCATGGTCGATCGCCTCACGGAGTTCTTCCATCGTGTGAACCACGCGAGTCTTGTCCGGTCGGACGCCGAATTGGAGTTCGAGCAGATCGTTGATTAGCCGCGAATTCGCAAGTGTCGTCGCATTCGCTAAAGGGCCCGAGAACGGAAGCATACGCGCGCGGGCCCACTGCTCGGCCCATTGGTTGTTTCCCCAGAACTCGACCCGTGAAAAGCGCGTCAGTTCGCTTTCTGACCCGATGAAATCGGGACCTTCGATGGACGGCCCGTTGATAAAGATGGCGTCACCGGGTCGCAGCAGCGGTCGAAGCAGTGGAGCGAGACGCCGATTGATCGCCCGAAGCTTTTCCGGCAGCAGGTGATTCAGACCGTCGGTCTGAGTTGCGAGCCGATGCTCAAAGTCGAAATTACCGACCCACAGCGTCTTCATCGCCGTCGTCTCGGCGTCGTCAAAACGTGAGCTTCAGAATCTGCTGCTCTTTGAGCATCTTCGATCTGATCACGATCGTGTCCTGAACCAACTCGTACGATCCCGGAACAATCACGGAAAGCTGCACGATATTGCCTTTGATCGGGAGTGCCGGCATTCCCGGTCCGGGTACCGGTTGCTGATAAGTGTCCGTGCCGATGACGAATCCAGACAGATCAGCCTTAGGATACTTCTTCATTTTTTTCCGAAGTTTTTCCGGAAGTTTGATCTCGATGAAGATTACATAGGGCTCCAGTGGTTTGGGGTCTTCCGGGTCTGTCCATGCCGTGAAGTTCCCCTTTGTGATCGCGTTCCCTCCCGGCTTGGCGAGCCCTAATTCTTCCCGCTCGCTCTTCCCAAGCCCGGCCGCATTTCCGGCAGTTTCACCGAGTCCTTGACCGATCGAATCGGTCTTCACTTCTAAAGCTTCATCCGCCTTAGCAAGTGCCTCGTTGAGTTCCATCTCCATGCGGACCGGCTCGAATTCCGGCACCGTTGTCTGTTCGACCTCCATACCGCCCGAAAGTTGCTCGAACGATGTGTCGATGAGCTGGTCAAGACTCTCGGATTCCTCGCGATTGAATCCGGCAACGGTCGTCAAGCCGTTCTCAAACGGATCGGATATGAAGACGAGGCCGGCAATCATTAAGGCCGCGCAGTGAAGCAGGAGCGATATCAGCAGGGCCTTCGGCGTAACGCTGACAAGCCAGTCGAAGACGCGTTGGTCGATGGTCCGCTGATCGGCATCGGCTTCAGTAGCGATGGCGGACCGCGAACCCGAAACCCAATTCGGGGCCGGTGGGGGCGGGGACACCGCCTTCGAACGAGCTTTGGCCGGGGCGGCTGAACTCATCGGATCGATTCGATCTCGCTTGGACTGAGAACCTCGGTGGCTGCGATCTCCGTGCGACCTGCCGCGCTGGGCCGGCAAATCCTTCGACACGGGTCGCGCACTATTATCGATCATATTCTAACCGGGATTGAACCCAACAAGCTCCGTGAATACGTGTTCTTTCTCTCTTTTTATCGGGTCAACCGATCTGTGAGGCAACAATGATGCAAATCAGCCGCCGAATACGGCCGTATTGGAAGAAACGGGAGACGAGCACTGAATTCGACGCAACTTCTTGTCTTCACTTAGGAAATTTCGATCAATCGATCGGCAAAACGGCGGCCCGGCTGCGAAAACGCGAGTTCTGAAAGAGCGTTGACCCTCACCCATTTGAGCGGCTGATCGCTCGAAAGTCGGCCCGATTGATAGTCCGCCAGGCAGCAAAATAGCCGAATTTTGTATCGTGTTACGGCATGTCGCACTTCCAACTCGGCCCCCCTGAGACGGCAGGACACGCCGGTTTGGTCACAAATGAACTGTTCGATCGTACTCCGTAATTCCTCGCAAACCGGTTCGCGCGTGAAAAGATTCGGTTGGTCTCGGGAAGAGCGTGCCGGGACCGATGGTAACGTGATGCGTGTCAGCAGCGTCTCGTCGAGGGTCAACCGTGGGAAATCCCACAGACCCGTCCACCATTCGCCAAGGCCCCGTTGGCGGATGAGATATCGGTCGTCTTTGCGGACTGCCACTGTGACATCGACCAGCGGCGTCGGTTTCGACCGACGTTTGGCCGCCGGAATTTGCTGTTGCAGATCATGCCGCGCGGCAACGCAGTAGCGAGATGCCGGACAGTCGCCGCACGAAGGCGACTCGATCGTGCAGACGGTCCCGCCCAGTTCCATCAGTGCTTGATTGAAGAGGCCGCAGTCATTTTTCGGGAGGATCGTCTCAGCGAATTGCCATAACGTCTTTTGGACGCCCGTCGATTTCGGATCGCCGCGCTCGCCCAAGAGGCGACAGTAAAGCCGCTGCGTATTGGCTTCGACGATCGGCGCCCGCTCATCGAATGCGAATGACGCGATCGCCCCGGCGGTGTAGCGGCCGATGCCTTTGAGCGATTGCAGTTCTTCAGCCGTACGCGGGAACGAACCCGCGTGGTTGGTCGCAATATCCTGTGCGGCCGCGTGCAGATTTCTAGCGCGACTGTAATAACCGAGACCCTCCCATAACTTGAGGACATCGGCCTCTTCGGCGGCAGCGAGTTGCTGCACGGTCGGGAATCGATCGAGAAACCGCTCGAAATAGGGGATCACTGCCGCCACCGTCGTCTGCTGCAGCATGATCTCGCTGATCCAGATTGCGTACGGATCACAAGTCCGTCGCCACGGCAAATCGCGACCTCGTTCGGCGTACCACGCGAGGAGCTTCTCTCGGAACCGCTTCAGCTTGGCGGGGGATTCGGTCAGCAGCTTCGACAAGGCAAATGATTCGACGAGTTGTGAGAACACAGATTGTAAAAACTCTGTGGGCAAGTGGCCGCCGGAAGTGTAGTCCCGGCGGTCTCGCTTGACGAACGAGGGAGATCGCGCTGGAGTGTGCCATCCGATGATGTTCCTGACAGGATCGAAACGACAATGGCGAAACAGCGTCAGCTCAAATTTGACCGACTGATCCGTGGCGACTGCGTCGAGCAGATGCGAAAGCTTCCGGAAGGCTGCCTCGACCTCGTCTTCGCCGATCCGCCGTATAACATCGGATACTCGTACGATGAGTACGACGACCGCCGCGACTGCGATGACTACCTCGACTGGTGCGGTGAGTGGACGAGCGAAATCGCCCGGCTGCTCAAACCGGATGGCACGTTTTGGCTGGCCATCGGCGATGAGTATGCCGCCGAGATGAAAGTGATGCTCACCCGCCAGAACGAAGAGCGGCTCAAGCTCCGCAGTTGGGTCATCTGGTACTACACCTTCGGCGTGAATTGCACGCACAAGTTCAGCCGCTCGCACGCGCACCTGCTTTACTTCGTGAAGGACCCGAAGAACTTCACCTTTAATGCCGACGACCCCGACGTCCGCGTGCCGAGCGCCAGGCAACTCGTCTACGGCGATAAACGGGCTAATCCGAAGGGCCGACTGCCGGATGACACTTGGGTGATGATCCCAAATCACGACGGATCGCTGCCGGAAGTTGCCGAGGGTGACGAAGAGAAATGGGTCCTGCGTCCTCAGGACGCTCCGACCGGTTTTCGCGACGACGGCAGCGTGTGGTACTTCCCCCGCGTCGCGGGCACGTTCAAGCAACGAGCCGGCTGGCACGGCTGCCAGATGCCCGAGCAACTCCTCGGGCGGATCATCCGCTCCTGTTCGAATGAAGGCGATATCGTCTTCGACCCCTTCGCTGGCAGCGGAACGACGCTCGCGGTCGCGAAGAAGCTGGGCCGATCATTTCTCGGCTGCGAAATGTCGAAGGATTACGCCCGCCAAGCCGAAAAACGACTGTCCGACATCGTCGTCGGCGATCCACTGACCGGACCGGAGAACCCGCTCGTTAGTGCGCCGTCGACGAAGAATGGACGACGGCTGTCTAACTATGCTAAATAGCAAAAAAACTTTAGGTCACCATATACTGAGGGTTGGCAGTGCCCCGACCAACCAGCCGAAAACGGAAAAAGTCTGGCCAAGAGGATGACGCTGAATTCCGCGTGTTCGTAAGCCATGCGACGTATGATAAATTTCTCGCGAAGGTGATCTGCGAGAAGATCGAGGCTTGCCACGAGAACGCGACAACATTTCGTGACGACCGCGATATCAACGGCGGAGATGTCATCCCTGAAGCAATTCGGGATGCGATTAAGCAATGCCACGAGTTTTGCGTTATTATGACACCGGAGTCTGCTGAAAGGCCGTGGGTCCATTATGAAATGGGAATGGCTGATATGAGAGACGATGTCCAGATTGTCCCATTCTTTTACCACGCTGAACCGAACAATCTTCCTGCCTTTGTGACACGAAGACGTGGGTATCAACTTGACGAAATCGATGACTATCTCGAAGACTTGGTCGGTCGAATCGAAAGGAAGATCACGTGAGTAGCGTGCAATTATTTGATGTCTTTCTGTCACATAGCTCCGCAGACAGCAGTCTCGCCGACTTGGTCGCTCATGAACTAGACCAAGGAGGGCTCGGTGTTTTCCAGCATGATGTGCCTCAACCGGGAGAAGACCTCAGCGCCGAAATCCGTGATTCCCTTGCAGAGTGTAGTGCCGTTGTTTTTCTGCTGACGCCGTCTTTCCGCGAGTCACCAAATCTTGCCTACGAGGCAGGCGCTGCGATGGCTTGGAATAAGCCAATCTTCAGTCTCTACAGTGGTGTCGAACCTCAGTCGATCCCACGGTTTCTCCGCGAATACAGGATGGTGCCGATCAGCCAGCTCAACTCGTTCCCGGAAATGATTCGCCCAACGATTGAGCCGTTTTCAGACGAAGATCGCTCTACATTGCGAGACGTCTATTCTGAAGTTGGAATCCCGACGGACCAACTTGTTCGCAGACCATCATTGTCTGGAGAAATTTCAGCTCGATTTCGCGAGAAGGCAGGTATCGTCCGTGGAGCAGAGCGGTTGGTTCAGGAACTCATCAAGATGCGAAAACGCGGTGATCTTCCAACCGTGGGTCGACTCACTGCCGCTCCCGAGTGATTTTGCATACGGAACTCATGTGCAATAAAGTCTTCAATTGGACTGCCGACGAAGAATGGACGACGGCTGAAATTCTCTAAACGCTGAGTCTCGGCCGCATCATCGAATTACTCGTCATTCGAATACGGCACCACGATTTCTTCAGCAGCGCTGATGACGGCCTCGAGCTCTTCGGCCTTGGAAGGATCGATAATCCTTAAGTAGTGGTCCCGGAACATGACGAAGGAGAGCCCTTCGGCATGATGGGTGGGCAGTCGCTCGGGCTCCGTCTCAACCCATAGGAAGGCATACCGGCGGACCCGTGCCTGTTCGTCGGGCGACTCGGGTTTGAAGGCGTAAGGGGGCAATGGCGTTGGCCCCATGTGCGCTGAGCGGATCCCCGAAAGCTGCTCTTTGGCAAATCGTTCTCGCTTCAATTCCTTCGCGGCGTTGAATGACGTTTGCCGAGCCTGCTCAAGCGGTGACAAGTACGGCACGATTCGAAAGGATATCTCAATGGAGTGCGGCTCCTTTTGCGGAGCATCATCGGGATTGGGGTTGAATATGATCCTTTCTGCAAGCAGCGGCTCGCTTGACCGAATCAGTATCGCCGGTTGGTTGGACCGAACGATTTCCCAGCCAGCGGGGAGGCCTGCTTCGATTCGATCAGCAATGCGTTCGAAAGAGTTGGCGCTCTCTTCAAGATCACCGGCAACGGAAACACTGATCGATCCGACCAAGATTAACGAGCCGAGGCATGTCAGGAGGGTCGATTTCATCAAAGCGTCCTCGCCGGGATAGTTGCATCCTGCGCCGTCCGAAGTCATCGACCCTTTTGATCACTCGCCACCCACGCAGTACAACGTCTCCTGACGTTGCGGGCCGCGGCCGTCGGCAACTCTTAGATACAACCGGTCGCCGACGACGGTGATACTCGAATACATCTCCTCGCCGAGTTGATTCTCGGTAACCGATTCGAAGCCTGATCCTGTTGCTTTAAAGACGTGCGTGAGGCCTTCGTGGTTTGTCGCGAGGACGTGCCCGTCTGCCCAAACGGGGGACGCGCGGAACAGCGATCCGCGCAAGCGTGTCTTCCATTGTTCCTCGCCGGTCGCCACATCGAAGCACCAAGTCTGCCCCTTGTCGGATACGAGAAAGAGTAGATCGTCTTTGGCGAGCAGCGAAGGCACATAGGCTTTCGAGCGTTCCCGCCAAGCGGGCTTTGGCGTATCGCCGACCGACACCGCGAGTGTCTCCGATCCGGGATAGCCCCCGCTGGCAATAGCGAGACCTTCGGCGTAAACAGCGGTGCCGGCTACCGCTTCGGTCGTTCCATCGATGCTCCATAACTCATCGCCAGACGCGGGATCGAATGAGGCAATCCGATCCGCTCCGCCGATGATCGCCTGAGCGCGGCCTGCCATCGTCACAATGAGCGGAGTCGCATAGCTGGAGGCTTCCGGCCGGGCCGTCCGCCAAACGACCTCGCCGGTGGCGCGATCGAGTGCGGCGATAAACCCGCCGCCGGAGTGATCCCCGGTGATGATCACATAAGGGCCATAGAGCACCGGCGAGGGGGCGTAACCGAAGCGCGAGTCGAACGGACCGGCGTCGACCTCGCCCCACACTGGTTCGCCGCTTAACGAAAAGGCGGAAACGAAAATCGCCGCGTCATGTAGAAAGCTGATATAGACTCGCTCGCCATCGGTTGCCGGCGTCGAGGAAGCGAAGCTGCTTTCGGGATGCATTCGATTGTCAGGCGGGAATCCTCCTTTGGAGACTACAGCCGACCAAGTCGGCTCCCCTGTTTCGGCATCGAAGGCCAAGAGCGATTGCGCTTGTGCCTGTTCGTCGGCTGTCGCCAGATAGACCTGCCCGCCATAAACCGTGGGTGACGAATGGCCGCGTCCCGGCACCTTTGACGACCAAATCACATTGTTGTCAGCCGACCATTCCAGCGGAGGGGAGACGTTGGGGGCAACGCCGTTGCGATTCGGACCCCGCCATTGCGGCCAACCATGCTTGGCATCGGGCTCGATCTCGACGCCTGGCTTCGCCGGGGAGAGCATATACGGGTCGTCGTCGGCAACGAGCGTCTTCCCTTCGGAAACCGACGTTTTGATCTCGGTGACTTCCTCCGTCGCTCCGCCCGGGCCGCCGCCTTGAGGGCGACCGCAGCCGAGGAAGACAATCGCTGCGGCAAGGATGAAGAGTCTTGCTATCGGTGTAGTTGTCATAGACAGCTTTGTTCGATGGTCAGTTTTGTTCGACGATCAGTGATCGAGTTCGGAACATGGTAACCAGAAGTGGCGTTGGTTGCCGGTCTTTCTGGAGCCAGGCAGCCGATTGGGCCGGACATTCGCTCCCGCCCGCTCTATGATAGCGGTGGAGTCGCCAATGAATGCATCACCTTTGCGAATCGCCAATAGAGCCGCGCACGGCAGTAAGCGGATTAAGCAACGAGCGGCTGATGTCTCTATCCGCCCCACCAAATGCAACCCGGTGACTTGATCCGCTCTTTGCCAGTCGCGGCTGCATTGGTCGCGTTGATATCGATCGCCGTTATGCTTCGCTGTCTTTCTCAGGGGCGAAGCCGCGCCGCATGGTGTTTTCGGTTACGTTCACCGGCACGACGAACTGCAAGAGGTAATCGGGTCCTCCCGCCTTCGAGCCGATGCCTGACATGTGGTAGCCGCCGAACGGCTGGCGATTGACGAGGGCACCGGTGATGCCGCGGTTGAGGTAAATGTTGCCCGCCTGCAGCCGCGACGCGGCCTTCCGCAGGTTGACGGGGCTGCGGCTGAAGATGCCCGCGGTGAGGGCAAACTTTGTGTTGTTGGCGATTTCGATCGCCTCGTCGATGTCGCCGGCTCGTATCACTGCGAGGACCGGGCCGAAGATTTCTTCCTGCGCAATCCGGTCTTCGGGAGCGACCTCGGTGTAAATGTGCGGGCCGATGAAGTGTCCTTGCTTCGCGAGACTTTTCACATCCGCGCGGTAAGTCGGCTCGTTTATTTCATCGGCGAACTCGATATAGCTTTGAATCTTCGCCAGTGCTTCTTTGTCGATGACCGGGCCGACCTGTGTTCCTGATTCCTCGGCGGGACCGATGTGCAAGCTCTTCGTGGCTTCCACCAGCCGCTCGATAAAGGCGTCATAAACGTCTCCGATCACGATCGCCCGAGAGCAGGCCGAGCACTTCTGCCCGGCATAGCCGAAGGCACTTTCCATGACGCCGACGACGGCTTCGTCCAAATCGGCATCCTCATCGATCAGAATGGCGTTCTTGCCGCCCATCTCCGCAATGACCTGCTTGACCGATGTTTGCCGATCATCGGTGTCGGCCGCCGTCGCGTTGATCGCCAAGCCGACATCTTTCGAGCCGGTAAAGGCGATCAAGTCGACATCGGGACTGCCCACGAGTTCGGGGCCGACTTCTTCACCCACACCCGGTAGATAGTTGACGACGCCATCGGGGATGCCGGCGTTCTGGAAGATCTGCATCAGTTTGAAGGCGATGATCGACGACTGCTCGGCCGGCTTCATCACGACCGTGTTGCCCGTCGCGAGTGCCGCGGTCGTCATGCCGGTCAGGATCGCCAGCGGGAAGTTCCATGGTGAAATCACGACCGCGACCCCGCGGGGTCGGTACCAATAGGAGTTCTCCTCGCCCGGAATATTGACGGCGCGCGGGTCGTCCATCGCGCGGACCCGTTGGGCGTAATAGCGGCAGAAGTCGATCGCTTCAGCCACGTCGCCGTCGGCTTCCGCCCAAGGCTTGCCGACTTCGAATACGATCCACGCAGCGAGTTCGTACCGCCGCATCCGCATTTCGGCGGCAACGAGTTCAAGTAACTCGGCACGTCGATCGGCCGGCGTCTCCGACCATGCTTTGAAAGCATTGCGGGCCGCGTCGATGGCCTCGGTCGCCTGCGCCGGAGTCGCCATTGAGACGTGCCCGAGCTTTTCCTTCTTGTTGGAAGGATTGGCCGACTCCAACCGCTTCGAGGTGTCGATCGCCCGGCCGTTAATGACCAGGGCGTATTCTCGACCGAACTGATCGCGGACTTCCTCTAGCGCAGCGAGCATTGCCTCCCGGCTCTCGTCTTGCGTGAAGTCGACGAGCGGCTCGTTTTCGAATTCGGCGTACGGCTCGTCTTCGACCGGGGGCGCTGTCGCGCCGATGTCATTCGGATTCATGATCAGGTCCTCGATCGAAGCGTTCGGCTCGTAGCTGTGCCGGAGGAAAGAATCGTTAGAAGTGTTCTCGAGTAGACGCCGAACGAGGTAGCCCATCCCCGGCACCAAAGCCCCGAACGGTGTATAGATGCGGACACGATAACCCCGCTCTGCGAAGAGGTCGGCCGGGTCCCCTGCCATGCCGTAGAGCATCTGCAACTCATAAGCATGTTGCGGAACGTCGAGCACTTTGGCCCATGCGAGGGCATGCGCGATGCTCCGCAAATTGTGGCTCGCAATCGCGGGGCGAAGATACTCGTAGTTCTCGAGCAGATACTTCGACTGTCGTTCGAAGCTGGCGTCCGATTGCCATTTCTGGCGGAAGACGGGGATCGGCCAGCCGCGGGATTTCGCCACGACGGTTTCGTAGTCCCAATAGGCACCTTTGACCAACCGGACATGAATCGGCGTCCCGCGTTTTCGCGCCCATTCGTTGAGCGATCGCAGGTCGTCTTCACTGTCGACGAGATAGGCCTGATTGACGATGCCGACATCGGCAACGTCCGCAAACTCCGGCTCGGACAGCGTCTCTTTGAAGATTCGCTGCGTGAGAGTTTTGTAGGCGTACTGTTCCATGTCGATGTTGATGAACGCCCCGTGTTGTCGGGCCGTTCTGAAAATCTCCCGCAGTCGCTCTTTGACCCGCCCCGAGGTTCCATCGGGATCGGTCGGGTCGAAGTGGCTATCGAGGGCCGACAGCTTGACCGACATATTGACCCTCGGGATACGCCCCTCGTGATCCCAGTCGAGCTGCGGATCTTCCGGCCATTCTTCCACGCGGCCGCTCAGTCCTTCGATCAGCTTGAGATACTGTTGCTGATAGTGATCGGCCTCGACATCGCTGATGACCGCCTCACCGAGCAAGTCGAGCGTAAAGGCGAAACCGGAGTCGCGGAGTTCCTTCACCGAGTGAAAGACCTCGTCGACCGTCTCACCGGCGATGAACCGCTTCGCCATGCGGGTCGCATTGCTGCGGGCGCTGACGGCGACGGCCCGGCCGAGCATCGAATCGGGCGGGCCGGCGTCGACCACCAGCCGCGCCGCCAACGGCAGGTGGCGCTTTGCCTCTTCGAAGTATTCCCGCAGGTGTCGGGTGACCGATTCGTGCGTGCGGAGCATCGGCAGCACGTCGACGAAACGGAACATCTGGACTTTGACCGATTCGTCGGCCATCGCCCAGTCCATCAGCCGATCATCCCACCAGCGGCGTTCGAACAGCGACGGACGGCGATGCGCCAGCCGATGCCAAACGTCTTGCGCGATCCGCCGAGTTTCCTCCTCAACGGCGCTCGTTGTATCGGCGTTTTCAGTGGAAACGCTCATGTAGACTCTCCCATACCGGCTCGCGCGGACTCGTATCCGCGGACGGAAAGAGAATTGTTCGCCGCGAAGCGTTTTCGTTCAACAGGTATCCGTTCCTGCGTCTTTCCGGGTCGATCCAATAAGTCATCGGGTGCCGGGGGCGTGTCGCCCCCGCAGGGAGAACGTCAATCGCTCCTTGCACCGCTGATCGACAATCCGACCAACTAATTGAAATTTTGCTATTTGAAACTGTGCAACATCAAATCGGGCTCAACACTGCGGGGGCGACACGCCCCCGGCACCCACTTCGGATCAGGTCGTATATTCCGAATTCAGTCGCACGTACTCTGCCGTCAGGTCGCTCGTCAGAAACACCACCGGACCGGCCGGGTCGGTCTCGCCGCCGAAGTCGAGGTGGAGGTTGACCTCTCCCTCGGCCATTCGGCTGCTGACCAATGCCTCATCATACACAACCGGCGAGCCGGATTCGAAGACACGCACCCCATTGATGTCTAGCGAGAGCTGGTTGAGGTCGAATTCGACCTCCGAATAGCCCGCCGCGGAGACGAACCGGCCCCAGTTCGGGTCGTTGCCGGTGATTGCCGTCTTGCACAGGGCTCCCTCGGCGATCGTCTTGGCAATTTTGCGGGCGTCATTTCGATCGGGCAGGCCGGCGATTTCGATCCGCACGAAGTGCTCGGCCCCCTCGGCATCGCGAATGATCATCTCGGCAAGGTTCTGGCAGACGAGCGTCACCATCGACCGGACCGATTCGATCTCTTCGGGAGTCTCGGCCGGTCGACCCGAGGCTCCATTGGCGAGGAGCAGCACCGTGTCACTCGTGCTGGTGTGTCCGTCGACGCTGATCGAGTTGAATGACTCGTCGACGGCTTCCTTCAAAATCATGCTTGCTTGAGTCGCGTCGATCGCGACGTCCGTCATCACGACCGCGAGCATCGTCGCCATGTTCGGAGCGATCATCGCCGCCCCTTTGCAGGCGCCGGTCACCGTGACAATCGTGCCGTCCCAGTCTTCGGAGCGTGAGGCGATCTTGGGGAAGGTATCGGTCGTCATCATGCCGCGGGCGGCCAATTCCAATGACTCGGCGGAACCGCTCAACACACCTTTGGCGAGGCCGATCCCGTTCTCGATCTGCTCCATCGGCAGGTGATGCCCGATGATTCCCGTCGAACAGACGAGCACGTCCTCCCTCGCCGCATCGACGGCGATTGCAACGAGCGCGGTCATCCGCTGAGCATCTTCGACTCCCCGCTCACCGGTGCAGGCGTTCGCATTGCCTGAGTTAATCACGACCGCCCGCACCGAGTCACTCGGCGTCCGCGCCCGATCAACGATCACCGGCGCCCCGACAACGCGATTCTGCGTGTAAACGCCGACCGCCGCACAGGGGCGATCAGAGACGAACAGCGACAGGTCGGGCTTCTTCGCATCGGATTTCACCCCGCAATGCACACCGGCATATTGGAATCCGAGCGGGAGATGGAGGTCAGGCATTGGTATTGTTGATCGAGCGTCAGAGAATTCGTTGAGCCGCGACCGCAAGGGAGCGCTCCCTGTCGGGTTGCGGAGTATAATCTGGTTTCGAAAAACCGATACATTGGACCGACTTCTGCCGCGAAATAGGCCGGACACAATGAAGACGGCGATTGGCAGTTGCTTACGATCAAGGCCACGAAATCGTGCGATCGCCGTCAGTCTCGCGCTCACCGTGACGGTGCTCGACTTCTTGATCGTAGGCTTTCCGGGCGCCTACGATGAGGAGAAAAGGCTGGTCCTGGCCTTGGTTGGCTGTGCAGCTATTGTCGGCCTGGCGGATGGTGACGCCCAGTCATTGGGGCTACGGTTCACGCCAAGACAAGGATGGCTCTGGTGGACTAAATCCGTGTTCGGCCTGGCTCTTGTTATTGCGATCGCGCTCGGGCTTTATGCCGGAGTGCTAATATTGTTCGGTCAGACGTTGCCGATTCGACGATGTCCACCGGCTTTTTTTACCAGTTACTTCTGGCAGATGTGCGTCCTCGCACCGACGATGGAAGAAGCAATTTACCGCTTCATCCTGTGCGTTCCACTGGCCGCAGCTATCGGCGGCTGGAAGACGATTTTTACTAGCGGAGCCGTATTCGCCGTTCTCCACGTGGTCTACGGAAATCCGAGTCCTGAGAACATCTTTGGTGGATTTTTGATCGCTTGGGCATTCGTCATCAGCGAGAGCATCTTGATCCCATTTCTGCTCCACGCCGGCGGTAACTTCATCGTCCTGTTGAGCAATGTGGCGGCATGGCATTTCCTCCCCCCAAGTATCTAGAACGAAGGGGTAGCGTGCTTGCCTCAGGTTGGGCAGTCTTTGCGTTCTAGCCCCGTATATCTCCTTCGCTCTTTGCCGGATAGAGTGGTGTAATGGCCACCGTTTACATCGAGACCTCGGTTGTCAGCTATCTCCGACAACGTCCGAGTTCGCAAGTCGTGATGGCAGCTCGCCAATTGCTGACCCATCGATGGTGGGAAGCCGAACGGGACAATTACGAGCTGGTCGTGTCCCAATTCGTGATCGACGAAGTTTCCGCTGGCGATCCAATTCTCGCCGCGGATCGGCTGCAAGCGCTGGATGGAATCCCGCTTCTTCCTGATGCGCCTGAAATCACTCAAATTGCCGGTGAGATCATGTCGAGGGCGATCCTGCCTGCAAAAGCCCAAGTGGACGCATTGCACATCGCCACAGTTGCCCATCATCGAATACAATACTTGCTGACGTGGAACTGCAAGCACATTGCAAACGCGAAAATATTGCCCCGCATTCATCAGGTTCTTTTAGACACCGGTGTCCCGATCCCGGTAATTTGCACACCGGAGGAGTTGCTCGGAGATGACTCAGAAACCGAAACCTGAAAGCCCCATCGAAGAGATTCATCGCGTCCGGCGCGATATATCTGAACGGTTTGGTGGTGATGTCGCGGCGATCGCCGCCGATGCGGCAAGTCGTGCCGCGGAGTCTGGTCGCCCGATGTGGCAGCCAAAATCGGCGACGCATTCGACGCAGCCTGTCGGCGTCAGCGGGGTGTCTGGCGACAGAGAGTAAACCTCCGCCACTTGGTGATCTCTATTGCCAAAAAGAGACGTTTAGCTTTGTTCACAACAACCCCGCGGTCTCGTCGAACCCGGCCAGCAAATTCAGATTCTGCACCGCCACGCCCGATGCGCCTTTGATGAGGTTATCGGTCACCGAGAGTACCAGCACCTTGCCGCGGCATTGGCGGACGGTGACGTCGCAGAAGTTGGTGCCGGAGACGTCCTTGGTGGCGGGGAGTCGGTCGACGACACGGACGAACGGTTTGCCCCGGTAGTAGTTTCGCATCGCTTCGAGCAGGTCGTCATCGCTGCGCTGCTCCGTCGGCGTGGCATACATCGTGGCGAGAATCCCGCGATCCATCGGGACCAGATGGGGTGTGAAGAGCACCTCGACCGACTTGCCAGAGACCTTCGACAGCACTTGCTCGATTTCCGGTGTGTGTCGGTGCCGCCCGACGGCGTAGGCGCTGATCGACTCGTTGCACTCGGGGTACAGCGTCGTCATCTTGGGTGTCCGACCGGCCCCGGAGACGCCGCTCTTGGCGTCGATAATGATCCCCGTTGGTTCGATCAGTCCTTCAGCCAGAAGCGGGGCGAGGCCAAGGATCGACGTGCTGGTGTAGCAGCCGGGGTTCGCGATCAGGTCTTTGCCGGGAATGTCATCTGCGAACAGCTCAGGTAGCCCATAGACGGTCGTCCCCAATCGGGTCGGGTCGGTGTGGACGAGGCCGTACCAGGATTCATAGACCGCCGGGTCGCTGAGTCGGTAATCGGCGCTCAGGTCAATGACCTTGCAACCGGCTTCTAGTAGTTCCGGCACTGCCGCCATCGCCGCGCCGTGCGGTACGGCGCAGAAAACCAACTCGGCCCGCTCGGCGAGTTCGGCTGTACGGAGGTCTTCGCACTTCAGATCGAGCCGACCCGTGAGGCTCGGATGCACCTCCGAGACGTGCGGCGTGTGCTCCTGCCGCGTCGTCAGACCAGTGACTTCGACATCGGGATGCCGCACGAGAATCTTCAGCAGTTCAAGCGCCGTGTAGCCGGTCGCTCCCAGTACTCCCACCCGCATTTTTGTGCTCCTGCGCCGTCGCGTCCCACACACCCCTCGGCGTGCTCTATCTACGGTAACGAATCGTCGTGACAAGGCGAATCGAGTCACGCTGTAGCGCTCCCTGTCGGTCGCGGCCAAACGGCGACGTGCCGCTCCACCCTCGAGTATCGCATCAATTTCCGCCTACGGTTTCGCAGTGCGGAGTGCGGTGGCAAAATACGGATTCCAACCGATTCATCCTGGCAATGACCGGCGACTGCCGGAGAGGTTCACTGCGATGTCCAAGGCTGCTCAAACCGCGATCAATGCCCTCACCGAAGGGGGCGGCATCTTCCGTCTCGCCCCGACATGGGTGCCTCGCTCTTTCCTGCAACCGGGCCGTCGGCTGAAACTCCACCCGGACGATTACTACGCCCTCGGAAAGGATCGCGGCGGCATCGACGAACGTTGGTTTGGCTCGACGACCCCGGCCGCCAATGAAGGTGCACCGCCCGATGAGGGCCTGAGCTACTGTGTGTTCCAAGGCGAACGATTCACGCTTAAAGAAGCGATTGAAGAGCTGAAGGGCGACGTGATCGGCGAGGAGATTTGGAACAAGTACGGCAAATGGCCCGTCTATTCCAAGTTTTTCGACAACATGGGCCCGATCCCGCACCACATGCACCAAAGCGCCGAGCAGGCCAAACTCGTCGGACAGGAAGGCAAGCCGGAATCGTACTACTTCCCGCCGCAGATGAACGCGATCGGAAATAACTTCCCGTACACGTTCATGGGGCTTGAGCCGGGCACCACGAAGGACGACATCGTCAAATGCCTGGAGCGCTGGAATGACGGCGACAACGGCATCATCGACTTCTCGAAGGCCTATCGCCTCAAACCCGGCACCGGTTGGTTGATCCCGCCTTGCGTGCTGCACGCACCGGGCAGTCTCGTCACGTACGAGCCCCAGTGGGGCAGCGACGTTTTCGCGATGTACCAGTCGCTGGTCGAAGGCCGCGACGTGCCTTGGTCGCTCTTGGTGAAAGACTTCCCGGAGGACAAGCATCAGGATCTGGAATACATCGTCGACGCCCTCGACTGGGATGGCAACGTCGATCCGAATTTTAAGGACAACCACTACCTGGAGCCGGTGATTTCCGAAGGAGGCGAGTCGGAAGGCTGGGTCGACAAGTGGATCGTCTACGGCAAGGTCGGCGGTGAACAACTCTTTACGGCGAAGGAACTCACCCTACAGCCCGGCGCAAACTGCACGATCAAAGACGGCGGCGCCTACGGCTGGATCACGGTGCAGGGATCGGGCCGGATCGGCAATTTGAAACTGCAAACCCCGGCGATGATTCGCTTCGGCGCGATGACCGAAGACGAAGTCTTCGTCACGGCGAAAGCGGCGAAAGACGGCGTGAAGTTCGAGAACACGGGAACAGAACCCCTCGTCGGCCTGCGGTACTTCGGCCCGGGGGCCCAACCCGATGCGCCGGAGATGGGGGCTTATAAGGATTGATTTCGATCTCACCAAGGCGATGACTTGTCGTCGCCTTGGTTTTAATTCGTTCGAGGAAAATCCAATGACCGGGAAGTGGTGGCTCGTTACTTGGTCCACCTACGGTACGTGGCTTCCTGGCGACCCCCGCGGCTTTCAGACATGGCGCAAGCGCGAGTACGTGCCGCCGCCCGAGCGGTATGCGAAACATAACGAAAAGACCTACGAGGCGAGGAGATACGAGGACCTGCACTATAGTGCTGAGCAGATGATGGCGGCGGAACCTGTCTATCTCGAGGAAAATGAACAGCAGATTGTTGTCGCCGCAGTCTATGACGAATCCAGTTCGATGGAGTTACAGCCCTCGGTGATTGCGGTCATGTCAGACCACACTCACCTGTTGGCCAAGTTCGGTTCACTCGAAATCCGAAAGGCTGTTGGTCGTCTCAAGGCAGCCGCGACTCGACAGTTGCACTCCTTAGGAATGACCTCGGGGCGGGCCTGGAGCCGGTGCTGTCATATGAAGTCGAAACCGACAGAGCGCGAGTACCTGAACGCCGTCGCCTATGTGAAAAAACACGAGGAACAGGGCGCGACGGTTTTCGATTGGAAATCACCTTTTGAGTAACACGTCAAGGCGACGACATGTCGTCGCCTTGGTAGGAGAAAAAATGCCGCACAACAAACCCAAACTTCATAACGCCATGTGGCCCGGGCTTGTCGGGAAGGAAGAGGGGACCGACAACCCCCCGATCAGTCTCGACCAGATGCTCGAGTGGACCGCCGCCGCGGAGGTCAACGGGCAGAAGTTCGAGGGGGTCGATTACTTCCTCTTCCTGCCGCATACCGACCCCGATGCCTCGGACGACGAGCTCAAGGCGATCGCCGACAAGGTCGCCGGCTACGACTTCAAGATCGGTTCGCTCGTCGCCCCCATCTGGCCGGGTACCGTCGGCGATTCGGCCATGGGCGATGCCGAGCAGCGAAAGAAATTCGTGACCGCCGTCGAGAAAGCCTGCCGCATTGCGAAGGTCTTTAACGAGCACGGCGTCCGCTCCTACGGCTGCATCCGTATCGACTCGGCCACCGGCACTGAGGAGTGGGTCAAGGACCCGGAAGCCGGAACAAAGAAGATCGCGGAGACCTTCAAAGAGGCCGCGAAAGTAGCAGCCGACCACGGCGAGCGATTGGCCGCTGAGGGCGAAATTTGTTGGGCGGGGATGCACTCGTGGAAGGACGTGCTCAACCTGCTCGAAGCGGTTGACATGCCCGAGACGCTCGGATTTCAAGCCGACCTCGCACACACCTATCTCTATCTGATGGGCTATAACGCTCCCGAGCACGCACTGCTTCAGGAAGGCTACAGCGACGAAGATTTCCGGGCCGCTTACGAGACCATGACTGATGCCCTGCGCCCTTGGACGATCGACTTCCATGTCGCCCAGAACGACGGCAGCGTCCACGGCACCGGCAGCCACGACAAGACCGGACGTCACTGCCTCGCCGATGATCCGGGCGGCAAGCTCGACATCGTGGAGTGCTCGAAGTATTGGCTCAAAGATGCCCCGAGTCGCGGCATCGAGCACATCTGCTGGGACGGCTGCATGTTCCCCAACGACGTGATGGAGAAGCCCGCGACATGGAACGCGATCCTGGAGAAGATGGTCGCCGTGCGTGAAAAGTGCGGGTGGGAATAGGATTCAATGCCCGGCTGAGGAAAACAGAGTTCTATGGCTCGAAGGTCTTCTTCGTATAAACTGGCGGAGGTAAACGCCGGGTGGCGATGCGTCCGTTCGCCCGGTGAGACTGTGAGAGGCTAAAATATGCCGAGTCCGTTTCCGGGAATGGATCCCTACTTGGAGTCGCCGATTCACTGGGTTGGCTTTCATCAAGTCTTGATCGTCGAAATTCTCCGCCAACTCAAAATGCCGCTCAGAGCGGCCGGCTATTTCGCGGATGTGGGAGAACGCATCTGGCTCGCGGAGGCTGGCCAGCGAATCCTGCCCGACCTGACCGTGCTGCGACGTCCCGCCACGATGCGCGAGCCGAACGTGGCGGTACTCGACGCCGATGAACCGATCCGCGTCGCTCGAACCGAGATTGAGTACCGACAGCCATACATCGAAATTTATTCCAAGGATGGAAATCAAATCGTATCGGGAATCGAGATTGTTAGTCCGGCAAATAAAAGCCGTGGGAAAGGTCGTAGGCTTTACCGACGTAAGCAAAAAGAAACCCGCCGGGCGGGCATTCACTTGGTCGAGGTCGACCTGCTTCGCGGTGGTCGGCCGATCGTCGACCTGCCGCCGGCTGTCTTCGAGAATAGCAAGGCGCACGACTACGCAATCAACATCGGGCGGCGTGGGTCCGAGGATTTCGAATTCTACTTACTCGGCGTTCGCGAACGCCTTCCGCGCATCCCGGTTCCTCTCAGAGCTCGCGACACCGATGTCGTGCTTGACCTGCAGGTTTGCGTCAACGCTGCTTTCGACACGGGGCCTTACGAAGACCGTATCGACTATACGGAAGAGCCGAACCCGCCGCTCGAGGCCGAAGATGCCGCATGGGCGGATGGCGTTCTGCGCGCTGCGAAATTGCGACATTGAACCATGCCTAAACCCGAAATCTACATCAGCACTGACGTCGAAACTGACGGCCCCATCCCCGGCCCGCATTCAATGCTCAGTCTCGGTAGCGCCGCGTATCTTGCCGATAAGTCGCTCGTGAACACCTTCGAGGTCAATCTCGATTTGCTTGATGGAGCAAGCGGACATCCCGACACCATGAAGTGGTGGAAAACTCAGCCCGACGCGTGGGCCGCGTGTCGAACCGAGCCGCAGCCTCCCGACAAAGCAATGCATCGATATGTGAGCTGGATCGAGAGCCTTGAGGGGAAGCCCGTGTTCGCGGCCTATCCGGCCGGTTTCGACTTCCTGTTTGTCTATTGGTATCTCATTCGATTCGTCGGTCGCAGCCCGTTTTCGCACTCCGCGCTCGATATGAAGACGCTTGCGATGGCCTTACTCCGAAAGGACTATCGTAATTCGACGAAACGGAACATGCCCAAACGCTGGTTCGACAAGTTGCCTCACACCCACAAAGCACTTGACGATGCGATTGAGCAAGGAGCAATGCTCTGCAACATGCTTGCGGAACTGAAGTCGTCACGCTGATTTGTCAGCCGCGCAATTGAGTTTTTTTTCGCCACTATAGGGAACCCACACCATGTCTAAACCACTCAACATCGGCCTGATCGGTTACGGCTTTATGGGCCGGACGCATTCGAACGCTTACTCACAAGTCAGCCATTTCTTCGACACCGAGTATAAGCCGGTGAAGAAGGCTGTCTGCGGGCGGGATAAGGAGAAGGCACAGGCCTTTGCCGATCAATGGGGCTACGAATCGGTCGAGACCGACTGGAAGCAGTTGATCGCGCGGAATGACATCGACGCGATCGATATCTGCACGCCGAACAACCTGCACAGTGGACCGGCGATCGCTGCCGCAGAAGCGGGCAAGACGATCCTGTGCGAAAAGCCGTTGGCCATTGATTCCGAAGAAGCGGAGAAGATGTGCGAGGCGGTCGAGAAGGCCGGTGTCCCCAATATCGTTTGGTACAACTATCGCCGCATCCCGGCCGTCACGCTCGCCAAGCAACTCATCGACGAAGGTCGTCTCGGCAAGATATTCCACTATCGCGCCAACTTCCTGCAGGACTGGACGATCAACGCGGACTTACCGCAGGGCGGGGCGGCGCTGTGGCGACTCGATGCCGAAGCCGCCGGGAGTGGGGTGACCGGCGACCTGCTGGCCCACTGCATCGACACCGCGATTTGGCTCAACGGCTCGATCACCGATGTCTCCGCGATGACCGAGACCTTCGTCAAAGAGCGGATGCACAACCTGACCGGAAAAATGGAAGCGGTGAAGATCGACGATGCCTGTGCGTTTCTGTGCCACTTCGGCAACGGTTCGCTGGGGCTGTTCGAGTCGACCCGTTACGCCCGCGGGCACAAGGCGCTTTACACGTTCGAGATCAATGGCGAAAAGGCATCTATCCGCTGGGACCTGCACGATCTGAACCGACTGGAGTACTTCGACCACAGCGACGACTCGGTCGTCCGTGGTTGGCGGACGGTTCACATCACTGATGGTGACATGCCTTACATGGATCACTGGTGGGTCCCCGGACTATGCATCGGGTACGAGCACACCTTCATCCATCAGGTGGCGGACTTCCTGAAGAGCCTCGAAACCGGCGAGGCCGCCGGTCCGACGTTCCGGGATGCTCTGGAGACCCAGCAGGTTTGCGATGCAGTGCTCCACAGTGCGAAGGAGCGTTGCTGGACCGACGTTGCGGGCTGATTACGCTGGCGAAACGTCTCGCGGCGTTGATATAATGTTTCGCTGTTCAAAATGAAGTGACGGGCCGACGACGTGCGGCCCGTCTTTCTTTTCGCCCGCCGGAAAATCCGGACGTGGCGATTCTGTATTGCGAGGGCGTACTTATGGACCGACAACCGATCACCCAAGCTGGCTACGACAAGATTCTGGCCGAGATCAAACAGCTCGAAGAAGTCGAGATGCCGCAGGTCCGCGAGGCGATCAAAGTCGCCCGCGAAGAAGGCGATCTGAGCGAGAATGCGGAATATCATGGCCAGCGAGAACAGCAGGGGATGCTGCAGGCCAAGATCTACCAGTTGAAGAGCCGACTCTCCAATTGCGTGATCGTCAAGAAGGAAGACCTGCCGAAGGACGTGGTCGGTTTCGGAACGATCGTGACGGTCAAAGACCTGTCGGACGATATAGAAGAACAGTACGAACTCGTCGGGCCGGGCGAAGAGGACTATTCCGCCGAGCCGATGAAGATTCTCACAAGTAGCCCGATCGCGCAGGCGCTCGAAGGCAAGAAGGTGGGCGATCAGGCCGAGACAGAGATTCCGACCGGCACATTGCGGCTCGAGATCGTCAAAATCGAACCGGCTGAGTGACGCGGCCGTCTGCTTTTGATGCGAGTCAAAATCGAGCGATTGACTACGGCATCGCCGCGAAATTGAAATAAAAGGCCCCGAAGGTCAGCGACCTTCGGGGCCTTTTGCGATTCGTCTTGGAACGGCGTTTGCTCAACTATTTGGCGTCATCCTGAGCCGCAAATTCAAGCATTGAGGGGTCAAAAACCGCCGGTCCGTGATCATATCGGTCGCAATCGTGCCACAGAGGCAAGCCGGCTGCATAACGGGCAGCCAACATCAGAACCTTGTCTTCAGACCCGGGCTTTGCTTCGGTCGGCATCGTCGGATCGATTCCCATGGCCAGGAAATCCTCTTCGGTCAGAAAATCATATTCGTCCGAAGGGTGCTCCAAATATTCACTCTGCTGACCTTCAACTTCTTCATCGAACGTAAAAGACATATCCGTACTCCTAGAACCAGCGAAAATCGAATCGAAGCGCCTCGAAGTCCAGACGGCGATACACGCCGAGTGATGAACTCGCGGTCAGCCCGTTAAATAAGACACGGAGGCTCCCAAACAAACGACAGGGAGTCTCTGATGTGGCAGGACCAGCCAAGGCGGCTTTCGTTCTTTAACGCGCCGATTCTCGCCGGAATTTCAAACGGGTCAATAACTTTCCGGCAAATTACTAGCGGAAAGTTCAGAAAAGTAGGGTGCGATGCGGCATCTCGACGCATTTGTCCTGTTCAGTTTGGCAAACATCGAGATACGTCGTTTTGTTAACCGTCGCGATATCGCTTGAGTTTGCGATCGAGTGTCGAACGTTCGATGCCGAGGATCTGGGCGGCCTTCGATTTGTTGCCGTCGGTCGACGTGAGCGTCGCCAGAATGTGTCGGCGCTCCACTTCCGCAAGCGAAACGGGTGCGAACTCTGCGGTATCGGTTGAGACCTCTTCCTGATCGAGCGGCATGAGTTGCAGATCGGTGTCAGCGATCTCGTCCCCCTCGCACAGGATGACAGCACGTTCGATTGTATTTTGAAGCTCTCGCACGTTCCCGGGCCAAGAATGGTGCCGCAGCAACTCGACCGCCGATTTGGTCAAGCCGCGAATCACGCGGTCGCTGCGCATCGAAAACTTTTGCACGAAGTGCCGGGCTAGAATGTCGATGTCGCCTGTTCGTCGCTTCAGTGGAGGCACCGTGACGATGACCACATTGAGGCGAAAGTAGAGGTCTCGGCGAAAGTCTCCCTCGCGCACGGCTGTTTCAAGATCGCGATTGGTCGCCGCCACGATCCGCACATCGGCCGAGATCGGGCGGCTTCCGCCGACCCGTTCGAAGGCGTGTCCCTCCATCGCTCGCAGGAACTTCGCCTGAATCGACATGGGCATTTCGCCGACTTCGTCCAGAAAGAGCGTCCCGCCGTCGGCTTGTTCGAACTTACCCGCTTTCTTGGCCGTCGCGCCGGTAAAGGCCCCTTTTTCGTGTCCGAAGAGTTCGCTTTCCAATAGGCTCTCGGCGAGAGCCGCGCAGTTGAGGCAGACGAGCGGGCCGCTAGCGCGGCCGCTGCCGGCGTGCAGGGCCCGTGCGACCAGTTCCTTGCCAACGCCGCTTTCGCCCCGCACGAGGACCGTCGCCTCGGTCGGAGCGACCCGAGCAATCTCGGTCTTAAGCTGCTGCATCGGCGGGCTGTCGCCGATGATCTCGGTCTCAGATCGAAGCTGCTGCTTGAGGTTTCGATTTTCGCTTTCGGCCCGAGTCAGGTTCAGCGTCAGGCGGTCTCGCTCGTGCTTCTGATTGACGACGATCGCCAATTGGTTGGCAACGGCCAACGTGAAGTCGAGGTCATTGGTGCCCAATCGAATTTGCGGATTCATCGTGTAGAGGTGGACGAGCCCGTAAGTCTTTTCGTCCCACCGCATCGGCGCACAAATCACGCCCCGCGCCCGTAATTCACCAAGGCTGTCTCGATCGGAGAGTCGACTGTCGTCGGCGAGATCGTTAGCGAGCACGGCTTCGTCGCTGTCGAGTACGATCTCGGAGACGGAATGCGACAGATTCGGCTGATCGCCATCGGCAGAGTGAAACGCGGTCAAATCGAAGTCGTTGGGCACCTTGAGGCGTGGCAGGTCGAGCGACGACTTCTTCGTGATTAGTAACGCGCCGATCTCCGCCCCGGTTCGCTTGCAGAGTTGATCGAGGACGCGCCGTCCGAGGTCGGAGATATCGTCCACCTCGGCCATGCTGAGTGCCAGGCGATACAGGCTCGCCAAATCCTCCCCGAGCCGCGCGAGGTCTTCGGCACGCTCCAAGTCTTCGAGCGACAGGTAACTGGTGACCTTTCGCCGATCGAGAATCTCCGGACCAGTAGCGGTGATCGTGGCCGATTGCTGATCTTCGCCGTTGCGTGCCGCCTCGATCCGCCCGAGATCGAACGAAAACATCAGCTCGGTGCTGCCGATCTGAATGACGTTGCCTTCGGACAGTTCCAGTTCGATGATCGGTTTGCCGTCGACCTCCGTCCCATTTCGACTATCGAGGTCACGGACCTTCCATTGCTCGGCCTGACCGTAGATCTCGCAGTGACGCCGGCTGCACATTTCGTCGGCGAGAACGATGCGATTTTCGGCGGCGCGTCCGACCGTGAGGACCCGGTCCGGCTCGAGCCGATAGACGTCGCGCCAACTCGCGCCGCTGCGCACGACGAGATACGCATGATCCTGCGCTAGGTGTTCCCGTGTCCGCATGTCAGTTTCACTTATCCCGCCCATGTTGACAAAATACGCTGTCGAGCGTCTGGGACCAAGCTGACGCCAATTGTACGCAAAAGAGGCGATCCGATGCGCCTAATCCGATACGATGGACTCGCCGGGCAGTTTCCATGATGATCATTGCCCCATTTGGCGATGACGAACACGGCATCTTTGACAGCAACTTCGACAACCGCCGCTTGCAATTCCTTCCGCGGTCTTTACTCAAGAGTTTCCAAACATGACATCAATTTCGGCTCTGCGAAGTGCCCTGTTCGGTCGCGCGATTCCTATCTCTAAATCAGTCCAATTCGCTGTTGCGCTGGGAATGATCGTCCTTATTGCCTACCCCGCCCAAGCCTCGGCGGCCGAACATTGGCCGCGATTTCGTGGACCGGATGGCGCCGGTGTCGTCAGTGGAACAACCATCCCCAGCAAATGGGCTGCCGAAGACTACTTGTGGAACGTCGAAATCGAAGGGGTGGGCCATTCGTCGCCGGTCGTGTGGGGGGATCGCCTGTTCCTCAACACGGCCACGAACGACGGCCGCGATCGCCGATTGATCGCGATCGACATCGCCACCGGTGCGTCCATCTGGTCGGTCGACCTCAACCTCGATTCAAATCATCTGCACCAGAAAAACAGTTGGGCCTCCGGATCGCCCGCCGTCGATGCCGACGTCGTCTGCACGACGTTCGCCGATACGGAGCAATTCGTCGTCTCCGCATTCGATCACGATGGCGAACTGTTGTGGCGGCAAGACGTCGGGCCGTTCGACAGCAAGCACGGACACGGCGCGTCGCCATTGCTGGTGGGTGATCTCGTCATTGTGACGAATGACCAATTGGGACCGAGTGCAACGTACGCCTTCTCGAAGTTCGACGGCGAGGTCCGTTGGAAGCTCGACCGGGCTTCCGGGCACACCGCTTACTCAACGCCGTTGATGATTGAGCGGAACGGCCGCAAGCAAGTGGTTCTCTCCAGCAGCGCCTCGGGTGTGACGGCCGTCGACGTGGCTGATGGTTCAGAAGTCTGGTCGACGCGCGGGTTCCGGCAGCGGGTCGTCGGCAGCCCGATCCTGGCCGGTGACTTCGTGATCCAAACGGCTGGGCAGGGCGGTGGCGGAAAGGATTTTCTGGCGATCGACCCGTACGGCAAGGGAGACCGAAAAGCCGGTTCGATCGTGAAGGAAATGACGCGCTCACTGCCCTATGTTCCGACTCCGGTTTACTACGACGGCAAACTGTTCCTGTGGACCGACGGCGGAATCATCGTCTGTCTCGACGCGACCGACTTTCGTCGTCTCTGGATCGAACGTCTGCCCGGTGCGGCGTTCAGCGGCTCGCCCGTCTGCATCGACGGTCGGTTGTGTGCGATGAGCGAGGACGGCACGGCGTACGTGGTTTCCGCGTCCGACCGATTCGAGTTGCTCGGTCGGACGGCCTTGGGCGACCCGAGCTATTCGACCCCCGCGGTTGCGAATAATAAGCTCTTTTTGCGGACGTTCCATCGGCTGATGTGTCTGCCCGGCCAAGACTAATGTCTTCTGTCGTGTTATCCTGAGTAGGCCGCGGGCTGACGTCGTTGAATTTGATTTTGGTCGTATTGAGGAACCTGTCATGCCCGCTTGGCCCGGGGGAGCCTGCCCTGAATGCGGCGAAGACATGCCGGCACGCATGGTCCGCTGCCGCAATTGCCGCGCGATGCTCAACACCGATCTCGATTGTGATACGGTCGAGATTCCGGCGTTCGTCCCGCTAAAAGAAATCAAAGAGCACGCCGAGGTGGCGGCCCGCGGCATTTATCACGAGTGCGAAAGCTGCCATCGCGAATTAAGGGTCAACGGGCGATATGTCGGAACGAAGATCGCGTGCAAGCTATGCGGAGCGAAGGTTGACCTCCGGAAGCCGCCGAGTGAATTCCGGGTGGGATATGTGCATTGTCCCCATTGCGAGAAGACGCTGCGGATCAACTTCAAATACGTGGGGCAGGTCGTCGCATGCCGCTTTTGCGAGCAAAAGATCGAACTGCTTCCGTTGATGCCCGGGCAGAACGATTAGTTTCGATCGCCGCCGAATGCCGATTTATTTCCTTACGCAATAGAGCGTCCGGCCGGTTCGGATGAGCAGCGAGTCATCAACGACTGCGGCCGCGTATTGAATCGGCTTGGCGAAGCGGGACGTGTCTTCGCCGCCTGATTCCGCTTCATAGACGCGGTTTTCAGCAAGCACTTCGAATTCCGGCCCGGCTCGAAGCACCGTGGTAACGCCGTCTTTCCCGAAGATGTAGACGTGGTCGCCCAAGCCGATCGGCGTGGCCCAGCAACTGTTCGCGATCCGCTCCCGGTAGGCGAGTTCACCCGTCTCGACATTGATGCAATAAAGCGCGCCGACGCGATTGACCCAATAAGCGTAGCCCGCATGGGCGGTCGGGGTGGCGAACGTCGTCAACGCTCCGTCGGCTCGCCAGAGAATCTCCGGCTCCCATTCGTCCCCGGCCTTGGTAATCGAGAGTGCCAAATTGGAGTCACGCGCACCGGCATCTCTTCCGCCACGCCCGGCGGATGCCCCGATCAGAAGCTTGCCGTCCCCGAAGACATACGGCTTGGCGGCAGTGTTGCCGCTGAGTCCATCCAACGTCCAAAGCTGCTCTCCGCTTGCGGGGTCGTAACCGTCGATCGAGCCTTCCGAACTTACGACCACCATCGCGGTGCCATCAACCTCAATCAGGGCGGGCGAAGCCCAACTCATCCGCTTCGTGCGGTCGGTCTTCCATGAGACTTCGCCGGTCGCCTTGGAAAAAGCAGCGATGTAGCCGCCCTCGGTGTCGTCCACGAGCACGATCACCGCTGCATCGGTCTGAATCAGCGAGCCGCCCAATCCGAAGCGATTTTTGATCGGCCCGTACGTTTCGGTGAGGGACATCTTCCACCGTTGCTCGCCGTCGTGATCGAGAGCAACAAGGTCGCCGCTTTCCCAAAACGCATACACTCCGCCGGCGTCAACAACCGGCGTCGGAGCAGCCCGGCTGACATAATACGAGTTCTTTACCGGCATCGATGACTCCGAAGAGTGTCGCCACAACTCTCCGCCGTCCGATAGATTCAGCGCGGTCAGATGATTCGTCTCCTTGTTCGGCCCCTCGATCGTCGTGACATAAACAATTTCGCCCCAGACGACCGGACTCGACTGGCCATAACCCGGAAGGTCGGCCGACCATGCGAGATTTTCATCCGGCGACCACGCAACAGGGATCGATGCGGGATCGACCTGCTCTGACGACGGGCCGAGAAATTCGGGCCAGGCCACCTCGCCGAGCGCGGCGAGCGAAAGGATCACGAGGGCGAGATTCATCAGACACTCAAACAGTGAGAGGATAGTGGGGTGGGCGCAGCGATGTCAGACAGCGCAGGAGTAGTTTAACAACGAATCAGAGAAGTCGAGAGCAACCGGGTGTTCGGCGGGCGCAAGGATGTTTAGCCGCGACCGAAAGGAAGCGAGGGCGAAGCGGACAATACAACCCGCTCCACCCTCTTCTCCCCAGACCGAAATCAGAATTGCCCGATTGGCTGTCCGTCGGAGATCGAGCCGAGGCGTTGCCAGGTCGTCAGGTCGACGTTGTCACTGAAGAATCGGACTGCTCCGTCGCCCAACAGAGCGTTGACGCCACTGGTGTGCAGGCTGCGGGCTGACATGATCGCAGCGAAGCGGGACGCACAGTCATTGACCTTGCTGTTGGGCGTGCGGGCGTGATGGTAGCCGTTTTGTGACACGGCTCCGTCGACCCACTTCTCACCGCGCGTTCGTTCAACCGTTTTTGAGTCGTCCAGACACCACGCGTCGTCGACCGATTTGTCCTCGGAGCCGTCGGTGGTCCAGACATAATTGCGATAACGAAGACCGGCCGGCTGCAATTTGGCGTCAGCGAGTGTCGCCGGGGCCGCGCCGCCACCCCCTTTCAAAGTTTCGCTCATTAAGACGGTGTTCGAGGTGCCGTCGGTTAAGTCGCGAAACTTGGTCTGCGAGTCGATGTAGAACGCGCCATCGGGGTCTTCGTTGTCGACAAAGCCCCACATGTCGGTCGCTTCGTCATCAGCCGTGTGCCGCTCAAATCGGCCGCCGATGTTTCCGCTGCCGTTGGACGCAACGTAATTCGTCGGTCCGAAGTTCGGGTCGATTTGCACGACTGGGTCGCTGGGACAAAGGAAGACCGACACCTTTGTCGCGACGACGTTTGAGAGGGCGGGGTTATAGGTCGGAAACGGGGCAAGTACGATCAACGGCGATTTAAGATCGACCTGATTGTAGATGATCGACTGATCGAGAAACGGAGTGAGCATGGCGTGCATCGACCAGCGATAAAAGCTTTGCTCGGCAGGCGGTACTGGGGCCTCTTTAATATCGCGATGCGATGGCAGATGCCCGAACGTCGCGTGATGGTTGTGCAGGGCCAAGCCCAGTTGCTTCAAATTGTTCTTACATTGACTCCGCCGCGCCGCCTCGCGTGCCTGTTGCACCGCGGGTAGGAGCAGGGCGATCAGGATCGCGATGATCGCGATCACGACGAGCAGTTCGATCAGCGTGAAGCCGCGGCGCTTGTGGCGCAGCGCAGCACGAAAACAGACAGTCATTCATTCCTCCGAAGAATAGGGGAAACCGCAGCCTGTCGAAGGAGATCGACGGCGCGGACCGGTAGCGAGAACTCTTACCGAATGGGAGTCGCTAGCCGGGACGCGTCGGAGGGGGAAAGCACGTTGCGGGTGGATCGAGCTGTCGTTCGGTGATCAGCTCGGACGGCCGTTGCTCCCCGAAAATTTTCAGGGGTGACGGTCCCAGCCACGGCCAGAAGTTGACCACGTAGGTCGAACCGGGCCCGTGACACGGCGGGACGTTGAAGCACGGGGGCCGCGGTTCTTCATCCGATTCCGTCGCGGCCTTGCGGCTGGCCAACGAAAGATCGGGCGGCTTGCACAACGAATCGGGATCGTTCGCAATGGCCTTTTCGACAACCGTCGGGACCGGGATGCCGCGCGACTGGGCCCATGCGGCCTGCTCTTTCGGCGAGAAGCAGCAGCAATTCGTCAGGCACTTCTCAGCCGAATCGCAGCCGCAACGGTGATTGGCACACGGGAACAGGCCGCCGATGGCCACGTAATTGTCGATGCGCACGCCCACCAAATGCAGCAAGATCGCGACCGTGGTTACGGCAGCGACGATCGCTTCGGTGCGGGAAACGTGGAGGCGGAACACGGCGGGCAGGGCGCTGGGGCTCGAAAGTGATGAAGATAAGTTACGAGACGACCTAACCGGTCGCAACATCCGGCGGCGCGCTCCCGCTCAACAAGCCGTGCGAGCAGCGAGCGGATCATCTCACTAAACAAGCCGCGCACGAAGTAAGCGGATTAGACTCTGGGAAATGCTTCCCTCAATCGATCCGCTTACTTCGTGCGCGGCTTGTAAGGCCATCATTCCACGAGCAGCAATGGATTGATCTCGCCGTCGTTCATGAACTGCCCAATGACCGTCTCGTTGTTGTGGTGCATTCCGAGGACCGTCCGCATTTCTTTCGACTCATCGAACCGCCGATAGACGACGAGTTGAAAGTCGCCGATCCGCACACGGCAGGCGGTCGCTTCATGCGGGGCGAGTTCTCGACCTTCCTCAGCGGTCGTCAGTAATCGCCAGTCGACCGGCTTCCGGCGTCGTTCGGGGCTCCAGTCGATGACGAGCGGACTGAACGCGACGCCGTAGTTGGCGGCACTTAATTCCAACGTGCCTTCGTGCTCCCGGAAATGACCGGCCGTACTGATTTCCCGGCGATCAGGCAGTCCGGCGGGGATGAGCCGCATCCGCTGCTTCCCTTTCGCAAGCCGAAGTTCTCGAATCGGCCGCGCCGCTTCGACCGCCGCGCCGGCAACCAGCGGAAGTCGGGTATCGACGCGCACTTCATTCGCCGGCTTGGCACAAGCCGAGTCGACCAGAACCGCACACGTCTCCGCCCGTGACAGATAGAACTGCCGACCGAACTTTACGCCGCCGGTTTCCAGAAACAGTTCCACGTAGTCGCCATCGTCGTCGGAATGAGTGCAAACGCATTCCCATTCGTCGTCCGGTTCGATTGTCTTGCCATCGACGGTCGCGGAGATCGGAATGGAACCGGAGATGATGGCCGAATTTTCCGGTCTTAATTCGAAGAAAGGCTCGGCACCGGCATGTTCAATCAGCAGCGTATCGGACCGCAGTTTCCAACTTGCTCTCAATAGCGCGATGCGAGCCCAATCCGATTGCACGCTCACGTCATCATGACCGCTGAGCTTCGCGTTCGCTTTCTTCTTTGCGGAGCCGATTTCGTTGATCAGTCGGCCCGGCAACGAGCCTTTCTTCAAGCCGCTTAATGTCCGCGCGGTGGCCAGAACTCCACGAAGGCGATCTCCAGACACAAAGCTCCCGAGGGTACCGTCGCGGTCGATTAGTCTCGCGACGACCGAGACGAGATCGGCAAATCGTTCGACCATCCGTCGATTTCTGAGGCGCGTGTCGACTCGCGCGGCGAACTCGATCGAGCGGACGAGAGAGGCGAAGATCAATTCGAGTTCCGGCAGAATGCGGCCGTGAGGTGTGCCGTCGGTGTCGGTATGTTCGTCGAGTAATTCTCGCAATCGATCGCGACCCCGGCGATGCACGGTATCAGCCCCGGCAATCGCACCGAGGACATGGCCGGCCTTAAATTCGATTTCAGCAAGCGCGAATTCATCGGCGATTGTCTCGGGCTCCCACGCTTCGACGGCGGCCGATTGGATAACACCGTCGCGATAGATTTTGCTGAGCAAGGCGGGATCGAGTGACGCGCCGTCGTCGATCAGAACGTCGAGTGCGATGATCGTGGCTGCGGCATCGGGCAGTCTCAGACACAATTCTTCGTACGCCGACGTCGACTTCTTAAGACTGGTTTTCGGACGATCGATGATTTGCACAAGACCGGCAATCGCTTTCCGCTCGTCGGCGGGCAGTCCGCACGTCAAAAGCCGTCGCCGGTCATCACCGTCGAGTTTCGGCCGGCCCTTTTGTTTCGCGGCGCCGCGCCGCATCGCCAAGTCGCCCGCGACGACCCGCCAGAACATTTCGAGATCGCGTGATTGCTGCGCTTTGCGAAACGCGGGTGCGGCGTCCTCGGCAAATTGCAGCGCCGCGATGAATTCGCCATCGGGGCACTCTTGAAATCCGGGGGGCAGGGGGGCGTCGAGCCGGAGTGCATCGTCAGCCATCGACGCCTCCGAACAGCGAGGCGATCCGAAAGCCATCCACCGCGGAACCCGTCACGCGTCGACCCGCCGAGATCACCGAATCGAGAGTGACCTTAGCATCGCACGCATCATCGAGTGCGACTTCCGTCCAGCACGCCCGTTTCCCCACGGACAGTCGGCCCTGTTGGTCATCGCAGCCGAGCGCAACGGCGCCACCCCTTGTGACGAGGTCCGCGAGGGTCGCCGCTTCAAGCTCCGGATGTCGTGATCTCAAGAGCAGCATTTCATTCCAAATCGAAAGATCGGGGTTCGATCCGCGACCATCGGTCCCGAGTGCGACATTGATGCCGCGTTCGAGTAACTCGCGCCACGGATGCGATTCGTGTTCAAAGAAGCGATGCGTCCGGGGGCAGTAGACGACCGAGAACTGCGGACGGGTCGCGAGGAAGTCGATCTCCTCCGGCCCAAGGTAATTTCCGTGGACGACCAGCACCTTCTCCAGCTTTGCTAGTTTTTCCAGATACGCAAGGGGACGCAAGCCTCCATTGAAGGCATCATCGCGGAACACCCCGAAGTGGCGGAGAAGATCTGCGAGCGGGCCGTCGGCATCACGAAGAAATTGCAATTCTTCCCGCGTTTCGGCCAGATGCACCGCGACCGGTGCAGCATGCTCGGCAGCGAGGTCGACGAGGGCGTTAAATAATTCCGGATGCACGCTGTATGGCGCGTGCGGGCTGAGGCCTTTGCGGCTGATGGTAGTAGCCCCCGGTTCCGCGATTTCATCGTCGAGGAATTGCCGAGCAGCCTGAAGGGCCGCGTCTTTCTGCTCGGGCAAGAAACCGATCACCTCGCGGAAGATGACGGCTCCCATCGGGTCGTGCGGGGTGACATCACCGCCGGTCGAGATTTCGCCAAGCAGCGTCGTGCCGCAGCAGGCCGACTCATTCCAACCGGCGTGCAGAGCGTCTCCCTTCGCCCAACCGTGTTCACGTCGCCACTGAACGAGTCGCCGAATCCAATCGGGGAAGGGAGGGCCGGGCGCGATCGGTTCGCGGATGTCGCTGAACTCCAGGTGCGTGTGGGCATTCACCAAGCCGGGGAGGAGCGCGACCGAGCCGAGGTCATACTCGGCTTCGTGGGTCCGATCGTGTCGATCAGCGATCCGACCCTCTCTATCGATCTCGATGACGCCGCCGTCGATCGGCTCCCAATCGTCAACGAACACGCAGCGAGCCGAGACGGCTGTCGCGCGGAGATCGCGATGGAGAAACGAGTCGATTGATTGAGCCATCTGGTTGACTCTCAGCCGACACTGACTGGTTGCTGAGGCAAGTCGCTCGAGACCGGGAGCGAAGGGTCCTCATCGAGTCGATTCGAGTCTTCCGACGGGCTTGCATCGTGCATCAGCCAGCGGATTGTGCCGACCGTGACTAGTCCGCAGACCAGTAGTATGGGCCAATGGAAGACGAGTCCCTGCTCCCCTGCGGACGCCAGCCATTTGAGCGATGTGTCTTGAAAATACTTTTCGTCGACCCGCATCAGCATCACCTCGGTGCCGTTCCAAATGAAGTGGAACAGGATGCCCGGCAGCAGAGATTTCGAGCGGATCGCGATCCAACCCAGCAGCAGTCCCAGCAGCGAGGCGTTAAATACTTGCTGCGGGATCATGTGGATCAGGCCGAACGTGAGTGCCGAGAGCGTGATCGCGAGCCAGACCCGACCGCGGTTCCGAAAGCCGCTCAGCATGAAGCCGCGGAACGTGATCTCCTCGCAAAGAGCTGGGGCGACGGCGAAGCCGAGGATCGCGAGCCAGAAAGGCACATTCGCGTCCGACATCGCAGCGAATTGCCGCATGACCGAAGGCGGTAATGTCGGGAAGAACCAATCGAGCTGTTGCAGCAGGGTGGTCGCCAGTGGGTGAGCGAAGATCGACAGCAGGACCGCACCGGCGAGGTACTTCCAACTCGGCCAGTAGAGGCTGAAAGTTTGACGGAAACTCCGAGTCAGCATCACGCCCATGAGCAGGGCGGGTGTCGCGATGATGGCGATCTGCTGGACGAGTAGCAGCCGCACCATGGCGACTCCAAATGCCTCGCTCTCCGGCGGCGGCAGAGCCCCGCGCAAAAATGGCAGCGCGATGAATTGCAGCAGGAGAATGAGGACGAAACAGACACCCGCCTCGGCGAAGCTGGGCGTGTCTTCTTTGTCTCGCATCAAGTGCCGCAGCCACAGACTCAGGTCGAACCGCTCCGCCTCGCGGAAGAGGACTTCTTCGCGATTGAATTGATCGATCGCCCACCACAGGGCGAGCAGCCCGTAGCCGATACTGGTGGCGAGCACCGCCGGCGCATACCACAATTGATCGCCCGCCCCACCGGCCGATAGCAACTCCTTGAGCAGCAGCGCCGGCCCGATGACCGGTAAGATACTGTAGAGCGGCGTGAGTTCGACCGCCGGCGAAAGGCAAAAGACCGTCAGTCCGATCGTCACGACGAGCAAAGGCGTGAGGTAGTACTGGCCCTCCTTGCTGCTCTTGGCGAAGGTTGCCAACGACAGGCACAGCGAACTGAACAGCGCCGCGATCGGCACCATCAATACGGCGACCCAAATCAACGAGGCTAATGGCGGGGCCGCGAGTGCCCCCAGTTTGCTCGCCGATGCGGCCCCCCCGGCCATCGAGGCCATGTGGTTCCCAGTAAAACCCATGCTCGCGAGATTGAGTACGGCCGTCCCGATCGAGAAAGCGAGCACCGTAAAGAATTTGCCGAGCACGATCTCTGCCCGAGACGCCGGACAGATCAGAAGCGTTTCCATCGTCCCTCGCTCCTTCTCTCCCGCGCCGAGATCGATCGCCGGATAGAAGGCGCCGGTCACGGTCATCAGAATCAGCAGGGCCGGGAACAACTTACTCCAAACCGAGGCGGCTCGATCTTTCGCGATTGCGAGATCGACCGATTCCGGATTGACGGGATTCGGCAGTGACTGCGGGAGCTGCGCCAGTTCGAGCCGTTTGTTGAGTAAAGCGCTTTCCCATTGGCCGAGCGCCTCTTTCACCCACGTGTAAGCGAGCAACGACTTCTCTTTGGCTTTGTTGTGCAACACGACGGGCCGGCTGATTGCAACGTCACCCCCCTCGCGATCTCGCTCACTGATTCGCGTATTCGCCCGCGCGACGCTCTCCGCGAAACCTTCGGGCACAAGGATGACGACCTCGGCCAAGCCCTCGCCGAATTGTTTGCGGCGCTGCTCGCGTGCGGCATCCAGTCGAGATTTTAGTTGTGTGATCTTCGCTTCGTCTTCGGCCTGCAGCGCGGCCGTAAGGTCGTCCTGCAAGGCGGCGACTTTTGTGTGCGCATCGCGAACCGATTCGGCGGATGCCAGTAGTTCCGCCTGTTGTTTTTGCGCACCCGCCTCGGCGTCGGCCATCGTGCTCGCCGTCACAACGCGCAAGCGGTCGGCATCGCCGGGCAGCTCGAACCATTCGGGACGAAACTGATCGCCTTCGATCAGTGGCGGGTCGGGCAGGTTTTCCGCCCCCAGCACAACGACGGTCCGCGGCTGTTCGGTGAACAGCACCATCATTTGCACCATCCCGATCCCGAGGGCCGGGTACAAAATCAGCGGCAGCACGACGACCATGAAGATCGTCCGCCGATCGCGCAGTTGATCGCGAATCTCACGCAGCAGAATGAGGCGAACGTTATTCCAATTCATCGGCGACTGCGTTTCGGGGATATATGAATGCGGTTCCCCGTTTAGCCGCGACTGACAAGGAGCGCTCCCTGTCGGTCGCGGCTAAACGGGCGATGTTTCGCTTCGTGATTTTTCGTACTCGGAAATCAGATCGAAGAACAGCTCTTCCATGTCCGGTTCGTCATGCTCGCGCTCCAATTCATCGACGGAGCCCGCCGCGAGGATTCGTCCGCGGTGGATGATCGCGATGCGGTCGCAGAGCTTTTCGACTTCCCGCATGATGTGCGTGGAATAGATGATGCACTTGCCGCTGTCACGCAGTTTCCGGACGGCGTCGAGTACTGCCCGGGCCACCAGCACATCGAGTCCGCTCGTCGGTTCGTCGAAGATCAGCACCGGCGGGTCGTGAATGATCGTGCGGGCGATCGAGACTTTCTGCCGATTGCCGGTCGACATTTTCGACCCCAGCATATCGGCGATCTCGTGCATCTGAAGGGTCTCGAAGACCTCGTCGATCCGTTCTTTTAGGCGGTCTTCGCCGAGGCCGTAGAGTCGGCCGTAATGCTCAACGAGTTCGCGGGCGGTCATGCGATCGTAGATGCCGGTGTTGTTCGACATGAAGCCGATGCTCGCCCGGACTTTTGCCGGGAAACGACTCACGTCATGCCCGGCGACTTCGGCGAAACCGCCCGTCGATTGCAGCACAGTGCTCAGGATTCGCAGGCAGGTCGTCTTGCCGGCACCGTTCGGGCCGAGCAAGCCATAAACCTCGCCGGGGCGAACTTCGAAACTGACCCCGTCCAGCGCCGTCACCTGACCACGCTTCAGGTCGTCGAAATCCTTTCGCAAGTCCTGAACGCGGATCATGGAGTCGCCCGTTAGTGATGACGTCGCGAGAACTCCGATCGCTGACGCTTACGGCTCGCCTAAAAATATCTCTCGCCTCTAGCCACTCGCCTCTGGCCTTATCGCAAGTGGAGAAGTCTACGTCAGAACGTACGCCGCGCGAGCGCCGAATACGGGGCGAGGCTTCAGGAATTCAGGACAGCACCGGCAAAGCCGGTTCGGAGGGATGCTGCGGTTCGGTGGCTGAAAATTTCGAATCGCTACGACCGTCGCCGTCGATCAAATCATAAAAAACGTTCCGCTGTCGGGGTTCGTAGCCCGCTTCACCGATGCAGCGGCGGATGCTCTCGACCGAGAGGTGGTAGACCGTGCCTGCCTGCGAGACGACGTTCTCTTCGATCATCAGGCTGCCCATGTCGTTCGCCCCGAAGTACAGGGCGACTTGCCCGATCTTGTCTCCCTGCGTGACCCAGGACGACTGGATGTTGGGGATGTTGTCGAGATACAGCCGACTGATCGCCTGCGTCTTGAGGTACTCGAACGCTCCAGCGGAAGGAAGTTGCGACATGTCGACGCCCCCTTTACGGCCGTTCTTGGCATCGGCATTGAACCACGGGGCATCCTCGGGCGGCTGATGCGTCCAGCAGATGAAGGCGGTGAACCCGCCGGTCTCATCCTGCAGGTCACGGAGGCGACCCATGTGCTCGATCCGCTCCTCAAGCGTTTCGACGTGGCCGAACATCATCGTGCAAGTGCTATGGCCGCCGATCTCGTGCCAGACGCGATTCACTTCCAGCCAGCCGTCGCTGAGTACCTTGCCGCGCGTAATTTGCTTGCGAACGCGATCGACCAGAATCTCGCCTCCTCCGCCCGGCACGCTGCCGAGGCCCGCATCTTTGAGTCGCTGCAAGACTTCCCGCAGCGGGAGCTTCGACATCTTGCTGAAGTGCCACAGTTCCGGCGGACTGAAACCGTGGACGTTGAGTGTCGGGAAGTTTTCCTTCATCCCGCGGAGCAGGTCTTCGTACCACTCCAGCGGCAATTTCGGATGCAGGCCGCCTTGGAGGAGAATCTGATCTCCGCCGAGGTCGAGGGTTTCCTGAATCTTCTTGTAGAGCACCTCATCGGACAGCACATACGCATCCTCATGCCCGACCGGTCGGTAGAACGCGCAGAAGTCGCAGACCGCTGCGCAGACGTTCGAGTAGTTGATGTTCCGGTCGATGTTGTAGGTGCGGTAGGGCTCCGGGTGCTTCTGCTTGCAGACCGCGTCCGCCGCCGCGCCGATCGCGGTCAGGTCGTGCGATTGAAGCAGCGCGAGGCCGTCAGCCGGTGAGAGCCGCTCGCCGGCGATCGCTTTGTCGAGAATGGTCGTGATGTCGGAAGACAATGTCTTCTCCTTGGGGGAGCAGTCCCGCGTCGGTGCAAAGTTGTCGGAAGAGTTTCAGCCCGGCCCGTTCGGCATCGCCGAGCGTGAAGTGCAGATTGTGCCGGAGATAGTCGATCGCCGAGTCGACGCTCAGTCCCAAAAGCGGCGCCTCTCGGGCGGAGATCTCATCGATCGCCTCGACCCCGCGGTCTCGCGCCTCACGGAGCTTGCGGTCGATATCCTCGGTCATGACGCCCGAACGTGCCGCCCACACGGCGAACACGAACGGCAGCCCCGTCCAGTCGTACCAGTGTTGGCCGAGGTCCCACACGGTATGGAAATGTTCTTCGGGCGGAAACATAGCCCGGTCGCCGATCAGTAAGACCGCGTCCGCAGTGGTGTCTGCGGTCGAATGCGACAAAGGCAGCGGTTCGGCGGTCGGCCTAACGCCGTACTTCTCGAGCAGAATCAGCCGGGTGAGGGTCGCACTGGTGCGGGAGCCTTCGTCGAGCGCGAGGGATTTCACTTCGCCCGGCGAAACCCGGCAATACAGTTTCACGCTGCGGACCGGCCCACGAGCAGAGACGCACGCATCGGAGATGATCTCATGCCCCGGATGCCTGAGCACTTCGACCGTGGGGACGAGGGCGACGTCGAGATTCGACCGGACGAGATCGTCGGCGAGCCGACTGGGCACGTCGACCGAAAACTTGTCCGGGGCGAGCGCAGCCGAAAGCCCTGCAATCAAAGGCTTTGAGTTCAGGTATGAGACCGCGGCAATACGGCGATGCGGTCGATTGGAGCTTTTCATCGGGCGATGGCGACCACGGCTGCGGTCGGCGGCGACGGGCTGGCGGCGAATCATAGCGCGGTGGGTGTTCGCAGAATTATAGGGGGCCGACCCGATGTCGCAATCAGCGCTGCGAACTGAGTTGAGAACCGGGGTACGAACTGTCCATTACTTCGGAGCCGGGTTACGATGCCCGGCCCACTCAAATAAAGACCGCAAACGCTCCCGTTCCTTCACTCTTTCGGTTTACGAATTCTTTCATGAAACCGCTGCAGCTTGCCCTGATCGGCCTCGGCACCGTCGGAACCGGTGTCGCCAAAATTCTGACCGAGCACGCGGAACGAACCTCTCGTCGTGCGGGGCGGCCGATCGAAATCCGACATGCCGTCGTGAAGAATCCCGACAAGCCGCGAGAAATCGAGCTCCCCGCCGGCGTCGTTCACACGGATGTCGATAAGGCGATCAACGACCCGGAAGTCGATGTCGTGGTCGAACTCATCGGCGGCATCTCGCCCGCGCGAGAGATCGTGCTCAATGCTCTGAAAGCCGGCAAAAGTGTTGTCACCGCGAACAAGGCGTTGATGTGCGAGTACGGGGATGAACTCTTCCCCGTCGCTCGCGAGCACGGCTGCACGATCGGGTTCGAAGCCGCCGTCGCCGGCGGAGTGCCGATTGTCTCCGGCATCGGACAGGCTCTCAGCGGTAATCAAGTGACGTCGATCGAGGCGATCCTCAACGGGACGAGCAATTTTATCCTCACGCGGATGCTCGACGCCGACATTTCGTACGAGGAAGCGGTTTCTGAAGCACAGGCGTTGGGCTACGCGGAGGCCGATCCGGCGATGGACGTCGATGGGACCGACGCGGCCCAAAAGCTGTCGCTGCTGATGCTGCTCGCCGGTGGCACACGCATTCGCCCCGCCGATTTCACCCGGCAGGGGATCGACCGGCTCGACCTTGCCGACCTGCAATACGCGGATGAACTCGGCTACGCGGTGAAGCTGCTGGCCATCGCGAAGCTGATCGACGATCGCCTCGAGATGCATGTGCAGCCGACGCTCGTAAAGTACGGACGCCCCCTCTCGGCCGTCGACGGACCGCAAAATATGATCGTCGTTGAGGCCGACGCCGTTGGGAAAGTGTGGTTCGCCGGACCCGGTGCCGGGATGATGCCCACGGCCTCGGCCGTAATGGCCGACATCATCGACGCCGCGACCGGGCGAGCCGCCGAGACATTCCGCACGCTCGATTTGTTCGGCGAAGGCGAGCCGCGCGAGTTGGTGCCTCCGTCCGATGTCCGCATGAGGTACTATTTCCGCTTCCATGTCGAAGATCGGCCGCACGTGCTGGCCGATATCGCCGACATCCTGGGCCGCAACAAGATTAGTCTCGCTTCGGTCATGCAGCACGAGGCCCCTGAGGTCGAGGAGGGCGAGATCGACTCACCGTTCGTGGTGCCGCTCGTCGTGATGACTCATCACGCCACCGAGGGACAGGTCGGGTCGGCTGAAAAGGAATTGATGAAGCTGGCTGCCCTACGCAATCCATGGGTCCGCATGGCCGTCGCGGATTAAGTCAGCCCCACAAGCCGCACACGAAGTGCGAGAATGAAACTTCGCGCGGGTGCCGGGGGCGTGTCGCCCCCGCAGTGTAGAGCCCGATCGGTTCTTGCATCATTTCCAGCACTCCCCGAAGAAGCTGTCGCGGGAGTTGTCTGTGCAATAAGCAGGCGACGGCCCAGACGCGGGGGCGACACGCACTCCGCCACCCTCAATTCATGCAGCATCCCCCATACAAGCCGCGCACGAAGTAAGCGGATAGCTCGAACGTTTCCGCACACTTAATCCGCTTACTACGTGCGCGGCTTGTTGGCGATAGACTTCCCTCGATCACTCCTTCGAGAGATACTGAGACGATCCCCTTTATCGATTGCACATGCCCGACCAAGTTCTCATCCGTTACGGCAAGGTTCCCGAGGTCGCGAAGTTCGCGGTGCCTGCGGGATTGGCGTTTGAACGCGATGAGGCTCTGGTCGTTCGCGGGCCGACCGGTGCAGTGCTGGGTGAACCGCTTGAACCTCGGGCAGCCGGGACTGACGAAGAAGAAGTCGACGAGAAATCCTTTCACGTGTTACGTCTCGCCGACGAAACCGATCGCGAACGGGCCACAGCGCTACGAATGCAGTGTGAAGCCGAGTTCGTTGATTGGCTGCAGCGGATCGAGGATTGGAACCTCGAACTCGATTTGATCGATATCGATCGCACGCTCGACGGCGAGAAGCTGATCCTGTACGTGCTCGGTGATCGCGGCAACGACACGACGAAACTGGCTCTCATGGCCGCCACCAAGGGATTCGGCGTGATCGAAGTGCAACCCGTCTCAGCCGAGGGCCCGATTCCGCTACAATCCGGCGGCGGCTGCGGCAATTGCAAGAAGCATTGACGCCCCGCGTCTCACACAAGCCGCGCACGAAGTAAGCGGATCTTTGCGAACACGGGGTGCCGGGGGCGTGTCGCCCCCGCAGGGTTGAGTTCGCATGCTCCTTGCACCGCTCATTACGCGAAATCGAAGAGCTGTCGCGGGAGTTATCTGTGCAATAAGCAGGTGACGGCCCAGATGCGGGGGCGACACGCACCCCGCCACCCAGAATTCATGTAGCACTTAACCCCAACAAGCCGCGCACGTAGTAAGCGGATCAAGTGTGCGGCAACGCCCCTCGCTATCCGCTTACTACGTGCGCGGCTTGTTTTAAACGCGGCTTCTATTATTCGATTGCGTCAATGCGGTATCGCGCCTCGATGAGGGCTGCTTCGGGTGTGGCGATTTCTTCGGCCAGTTGCTGATCGCGGACATCGTCGAGGATCGCTTTAAACTGCGGGCCAGGCCGGAGGCCCAGGTCGATGAGGTCCTTTCCCGACAGCAGCGGCGGAGGTTTCAATTCGTGTTCGCCTCGTGCCAATATCTCTGTGGCGAGTCGAATCGGCTCGTGGTCGTCGCTGTTTGCCGCCATCACTGCCTCCGCGGTTTGCAGGAGCAGCGGGGCGTCGGCGTGAGCCAAGAGACGTTTCTTCTGCGGAAGTGACAGGCGATTGAATGCGGCGATCGACGGAAGCCGGGCGGCAAGCCAGCAGACCCGGTCTGTTTCTTCGTTCGATAGCCTCAGTCTCCGGCAGAGATCGTGGACTTCGTCGAGTCCTTCCGGCTTATGTTCCGGGAATCTCACCGACGCCGGGTCGATCGCGTCAAACATCTCGGCAGCAATGATCGCCAGTGCGGGCTCGAAGCGATCGGTCTCCAATAGGGCGAGTGCCGCCGTCATCCGTTCCCAGCGTTGCTCTTCCAATCGAGGCAGGTCACGCAACTCGGGGAATATCACCGGCCACAACTGCGTATCAGCAAGTAATAGCACGGCACGACGGCGGTGTTGGTCTGCGAGCATTCGCTTCAACTCTTCACCGATCCGTTCGGCACTGACCATCGTCAGATCGACGGCCATCCGGCGGATCGCCTCGCCGGTTTCGTGCTCGAGTTCGAATTCCAACGTCGCGGCAAAACGGACGGCGCGAAGCAGCCGAAGCTTGTCCTCGGTCATCCGCTCGTGGGGATCGCCGATGGCCCGCACGACTGCCCGCTTGATGTCGCGCTGGCCGCCGACGTAGTCGCGGGCTTGTTTGGCAAGCGGGTCGTAGAACATGCCGTTGATCGTGAAGTCGCGTCGGCTGGCGTCTTCTTCGGGCGTCGCGAACGAGACCGCTTCGGGCCTTCGACCATCGAGATAGGGGCCTTCGGTGCGAAATGTTGCGACCTCGACCTGTTGCGCCCCTGACTTCCGTGGCGGCAATACGATAATCACGCCGAAGCTCTCGCCCACGGCGAGCGTGCGTCGTCGGCCGAAGAGATCGCGGACCTGCTCCGGTCGAGCATCGGTGGCGACGTCGTAGTCTTTCGGAAGTTTGCCGAGTACGAGGTCTCGCACACAACCGCCGGCGAACAGGGCGGTGTGCCCGGCGGCGGTCAAACGTCGTACGACGTCAGTAGCGAAGGTTTCGTCGGGTGTCGGGTCATTCGTCATCGACTTCGATTCGAACTGGCGGCGCGGGTAGCGTGGGTTGGTACTTCATACGAAGATACTCCGGATCCCGCATTGGTTCGTAGGGTGGGTCCAGCGGATCGGGTTCGGCAAGTTCGAAAGCCGTCACCTCGTTTTCCTGCGCTTCATACGTTTGCAACCGCGGCGAAGACGTCGGCGACGCGGGACGCAACGCTTTCTCCGCCGCATTCTCCAAGGAACGGCTTCGTTTGTAGTGAGTGATTCCGGTGTCGTCGTGCCCGACCTCAACGTGTCCGGGCGGCGGCTGCGGCGGCATGAAGATATCGGAAGCATCGTTCGGTGGCACAAATGTGATCGACAGCCCGAACGCCAGAAAATCGGCATCGCGTCCTTGAGAAGTCACATGATAGGCCGCCGACCCGGTGAGACGAAAACTGGGAGACAGCCAGTAATGCAGCCCGGCTTCCGGGTAGATTGTGAGGAAGCCGTGTGACTCTTCCGATTCTTCACCCGCTTCATCAATGAAGAGGTCGCCGTCGTTATCGCGCTGATCGTCCTCTGCGGAGAGGGTTCTCTTGCCGGCCCCAATATAGGAGCCGACCCCAACGAACGGTGATAGGCGTGTCGGCGAATGCGCACGCAGAGCGAGGTTGAGTCCGCCGTTGGCGGTTTCCGCGCCTTCAGCGATTACGCCGGCCAATGTGCCGCGCGCCTCAACCCAAGAGGCCGGGAAATAGACCAAGCCGAATTCAGCACCGGCCGCGACGGGCTGATCGGCTCCGAAACCGCCGACGGTGACACCGGTCCGCTGCTTAACGAAAGTGGCATCGTTCGCTTGCACGAGTCGACGCTTCAGTGAATCGGGGTGGAGCTTCGAGTGTTCGTATGGCTTGCCCCATTTGTCGCGGTAAAGGGCGTCCGACATTGCCCAGCGCGATTTTCCCGATCCCGTGCAACCGATGACGCTGCCAATCAACAGGGTTAGAACGATGGCGAGTCGACGCATGTTGGAACGTCCATGAGGCGAAGGTAAGTGTGAACGCTAGGACATTCCAACGATTGAGAAAAGAGGGATTACGAGCGGATCGAGCGTTGAGCCCGACGGTCGCGGCTAAACGGACGAGGGGCGAAGTGCTATAGTTCGGGCGACGTTCCAATCCCTCGCTTCAGCCCGCCGATCTCCCCTGACTTCTGTCTCCACCCATTCCGCTCCGAGCCTGGCCGCCTCGAAAGATTCGATCCCAGAAGACTCTGATGTAACGCAGCGGTCGGAAATCGAATCGTGCGAACCGCGGAATATGTTGCTGATGGCGACGTATCAGGTCTTGTTGCGTCTGGCGTGGGTTTTCAAAACGGAAACGGTCTTCATCCCCGCGTTCTTGCAGTCGATCGCGGGGCCGGCTTGGGTTCAGGGATGCCTGCCCGTACTCAATCGGTTGGGGCAGAGTGTGCCGCCGATTCTCGCGTCCGACAGCATCCGCGATACGCCGAAAAAGAAGTGGCTGCTGTTGGTGACGACGGCGGGAATGGGGCTGTGCTTTGCGGTAATTTGCGGATTGATCGCGTTGCGAGATCAGCCCTGGGTGGCCGTTGCGGCGGCTCCGTTGTTTCTGTCGGCTTATTGCCTGTTCTTCGCGATGACCGGTCTGAACCAAGTCGTGTTTGGAACGCTGCAGGGCAAACTGATCCGGGCTGACCGCCGCGGTCGGTTACTCGGAATCGCAGGAGTAGTGGGGTCGGTCTTATCGGTGACGGCCATCTTTCTCGTACTAGGCGGGTGGTCGGGAGATGAAGCGTCCGATTTCTTACTGCCGTTCGGGATTACGGCGTTCGGTATGTTCGTCGCCGCGACGATCGCGATCGCGCTCGCGGAACCGGCAGATGACAACTCGAATCATCCTGCGAAGCGATTTTCGTTCGGCCCGGTCTTTGAGGTCCTGCGCGGGGATCGCAACTTCCGTGTGTTGGCGGTCTGCGCGATGCTGTTTATGGCTGCGTACTCGCTGTTTCCGCACTATGTGACGCTGGTGCGGCAATCCGAGGGTGCGTCGGGGCGGGATTTGATCTACTTCGTCGTGTCGCAGAATATCGGCGTCGGACTATTTAGCGTGGTGATCGGACGGATCGGCGACCGGCTTGGCAATCGCATGGCGGTGCGCAGCAGCGTGCTCATCAATTCAACCGTTCCGGCCCTCGCACTGCTGACCTTTGAGTTCGGGTCGTCGATTTGGTTTATGATCCCATACTTCGTGCTCGGGATGATGCCGGTCACCTTTCGGGCGTTGACGAACTACACGCTCGAACTGACCGCAGTCGAGAATCACGCGCGCTATATCAGCACGCTCCGGCTCTGTCTGGCGGTGCCGATCGTTACGGCGATACCGATCGGAATCCTCGTCGGTTGGCTGGGACATCTGCCGGTCTTTCTGGGCGGCACGGTGCTGATTCTCCTCGCGTTCGCGGGCACGTTTTTGTTGGACGAGCCGAGGTTTCGCGCTACGGCTGCAGGCGGCACCGATTGAACTCCGAGTCCGACGCATCCAGAATGCGGGGGTCGAACGACGTGCCTGTTCTACCCGGCACTACCGTTCGGCACGATCACCTCTTTGCCGCACCCCGTGACGACAACGAGCCCCAGCGGCTCGGGCGATTTCATGAGCACCAAGCGACGCATGGGTCCGTTCATTCTGGAGCGCAAGCTCGGCGTGGGGGGTATGGGCGTTGTTTACCAGGCGACCTACATCGAAACCGGACGGAAGGTGGCGCTCAAAGCGCTATCGCCGGGCCTTGCATCCAACGAGCAGCTCAACAAGCGCTTCGAACGCGAGATGCAGATTCTGAAGCGACTGCGGCACGAAAACGTGGTGCAATATTTCGGCGGGGGCAAAAGCGGCGGTCAGCTCTATTACGCGATGGAACTGATGGAGGGGGGATCGGTCGAAGACGTCCTCGCGAAGAAGAAGCGGCTTCCTTGGGAAGAAGCCCTCGACATCACCCGGCAGGTCGCCCAGGCGCTGGAGTACTCACACAACCAAGGCGTGATTCACCGCGACTTAAAGCCGGCGAACTTATTCATCGGTAAAGAAGGCCGGATCAAACTCGGCGACTTCGGGATCGCCCGCGATACCGGCGCGACGGCGCTGACGGCGGCCGGCAAGACGGTCGGAACTTACGCCTACATGGCCCCGGAGCAAATCGCGAGCACTCCGCCGGTTTCTAATAAGACTGACCTGTACGCGCTGGGGTGTGTCAGCTTTGAGCTACTGACGGGGCGCACGCCGTTCGATGCGACGACGCCGGCGGAGATGCTGTTCATGCATCTGAATGATGACCCGCCGCGGGTCCGCGAATTCAATAACGACTGCCCCGTATGGTTTGAGGAAGTCATTGATCGACTGCTCGAGAAAAAACCGGAGGATCGTTACTTCGATGCGCTCGCCACGCAGGTGGCGCTCGACGACGTCAAAACGAAGGTCGAGCAGCAACTCAGTTTCATCGGGCGCACGAGCGCGGGAACGTCTCGGGCGACGAAAGTGAGCAAGGAAGATCGCGATCTCATCCGCACGCTCAAAGGCGAGACTCGCAAGAAGAAACGGAAAAAGAAAAAGCCTCTGCTGGAGCAGACATGGTTTTTGGCGACCTGTCTGGCGGCGTTGTTGATCGGAGTCGGCGGCCTGACCTATTGGAACATGTTCCCCAGTGAAGAGCGGTTGTACGTCTACTCCAACGAATTGATGGCCAGCGACAGCCCGTCCGACTGGGACGACGCCCGACGCAGGTACATTGAGCAATTGCTCAGCCGATTCCCCGACGGGCGATATGCGGAGGAAGCTCAGGGTTGGATCGACCGCATCGAAATGTCGAAGCGGGAACGACAGGCGATCACGCGGGCGCGACTGAGCCAACCGCCGAGATCGGCTGCCGAGCAGCTCTTCGTCGAAGCGTGGCAGTTTCAGCGGTTCGGCGACCGCGTCACGGCCCTCGAATACTATGAGGACATGGCCAATATTCTCGCCAGCGCCGAATCGACCGAAGACAATCAAATATTTCTGAGGCTGGCCAACTCGAAGATCGCGGCGATCAAAGCCGAAGGCGGATTGCGAAACCGCGACGAGTTACTTCGCGAGTCGATGGGCGAAGCGTACCGGCAGTACCGCGAGGGAAATCTGCTCGAAGCGAAGAAAGTCTGGGAGGGCGTGATCAATCTTTACGGCCACGTCGCCGAGTGCGCGGTTTACGTGGAACTCGCGCGGCAGTTCGAATCACATCGGCCGGGCGAGATGATTGACTTCGAACTACCCGACTGGATGGCCGCCGAAGCCGAGCCTGCGGCCATCGATGAGTCGCCCGTGACGGACGACTTGCCCTGAGATTTCGGGGTCGAGGCAAACCCAAACCCCACGAGCAGAGGCTCCCGCGAGCCGCGGACGGAGCGCGGTTCGCGGCCGATGCGTTCCGTTACGCTTCTTGGCGTATTCGATCCGCACTTCACAGGAAGTGCGGCTTGGTGTGGGTGCGCTGCTTAGTCGAGGCGGACGCTGTGTAACGGTCGGGTCACGACGTCGCGAGAGGCATCGCTGACGAAGTGGGTGAACGATCCGTCGGATGTTGAGGCGTAATCGTCGCCGTAATTGCCGCCGCCGCGGTAATCATCGCCGCCGTAATCACCGAAGTCGTTCATCGGGGCATACGCGGAATTCGATCGTTCGAACGAAGAGTAAATGCCGCCCATGCTGTAGTTTACGGCATGGGTGACTTGGGCGAGTCCGACGACCGAGCCGAGGACGAAGATCGTCAGAATCAGGACGGCTTCGGCCGACAGGACGGCTCCGGCCTCGTCACGGGTGAGCTGGCAAAAGAGTGAGAGCATGGTTCGAGCCGGTTGGGGGCTGGACGATCGGGAGATCGCTTGATCTGGTGTCCAACTCTAGTGCAGAAGTCGCGACCGGGAGGTTTGGAGGGCGGTCGAGCCGGGAATGCTGCAGGAATCTGCGATTCCGCTCGATTCGACCGTCATAACGCGAACGCGCGAGCGGCTGCAAAGTTCGACGAAGACATGCTTCGGCCGCCTGACAACAAAAAAGCCTCCCCGAAAACGGGGAGGCTTGCGAAGAGGCGCCGGGCGGATTCGAACCGCCGAATGGTGGATTTGCAATCCACTGCCTTAGACCACTTGGCCACGGCGCCTTCCGGTCGTGACTGTTGTATCGGCAATTCCCCGCGTAGCGGTTGAATGAGTTCGTCCGAAAATCGCAAACCGGTTGTTTCGCGGTTTGCCTCTCGCGGGTGGTGTCGACGGCACGTTTCCGGTCAGTTTCGACACCAACCACTGACGGGTTGTTCGCGCTGAATCGACGACTCGGAAACCGATCGTAGATTGACCGGTTCGGGGGGTCAAGGAGTTTGAATAAACCTTAACGCTCGATTTCATTGGAGTTACGTGAAGCCGAATCAGCCACGATCGACGACGCTCGGCGATTTCACGCCACTACAGGCGGGAATGTCGCTCCGCTTGCTGTTGTCCGGCCGAGCGTCTACCTACGATTTGCGTCGCAGGCGGTGCGGCGGGCCGGGTGTATCGGCATGCGCGAATTCGAGACGACTCTGATCGAGACGGCAATGGCAGACATGGCGGTTGATGCGGCGGAAAAGACCGAAGGGGAACTCGTTGACGCGGCGCGAACGGCCGTCAGCCAATGCAATTGGACGGTCGGCGAGTGCGCGGCCGAATGGACGAAAAAATATGCCCGCGGTCGAACCGATGCCGATTTCGCCCGGCTCGTCGGTCTCAGCCCGGATCAGGTTTACCAGCGCCGACGCGTTTGGGAGCGATTCGGTCTGGAGTTTCGTCCTGAGTCCGGCCTCAAGTGGTCGCACTACTACGTCGCATTGAATTGGGAGGACGCCGACGCCTGTCTGGAGTGGGCCGAAGAGAATTCCGCGACCGTCGCCGAATTGCGTGCCTGGCGTCGTGTGCTCCACGGAGACGAAGATCCCTCGGCCGAGTCCCCGCCGGACCCGTTCGGGGGCGATCCGTCGATCACGTTTTTGTCGAACACACCGACAGAGGTGAAGGCGCCCGGAGATTGGCAGCCGGGTGAGGGTGGGGGAGAGGGTCCGTATCAAAAAGGAACTGCCGAACAAGAGATGGCGGCTGCGGTCGCCCGATCGGCGGGCGAGAACGGTGATTACGCCCCATTCCGTCCCGACGCCGCCTCCCCCGGGCCGGGGGAAAGCAACGGGTCGGCTCGCAAAGAGCCACCCACGCCGGAACAACTTGCCAAAAAGATTGCGTCCGGACTCGAACGCTTTACGGCAGCGCTCACGGACGACTTAATCGAAGATATGCGGTCGCTGCCCGAAGCAAAACGAACGCGAATTTTCGTCGCTGCCGAAGAACTGATGGAGAAGCTGGCTTCGCTGCGCTGACGGCATCTCGACGTCCGACCATAAATTCCGGCTCGTAAAATCGCCGGCAGCTTTCGGGACGAATCGACTCGCACCAGCCGCTACAATCGCGTGACTGAGATTGCGTGAAGAGACTGCGTGAATCGGAATGTCGCCGAGCGGAGTGCGAATCGATGTCGGACGCGAATGAACATCGGGGCGGGAATTCCTTGAACCCGTGGCTCGTTGCGGGATTGCTGATCGCAATCGGTGCTCTGCTATTTCGCGGTGGCGAAGTCTTCTTCGGACGTGACGACAGCTTGCACGATCCCGACGCTATAGCGCGAACGGTCGCCGCGCGGGGTGATCTCGCCGAAGACGAACGGGCGACGATTGAGCTATTCCAAACCGCATCGCCATCGGTCGTTTATGTCTCGCGAATCGACGTCCGGCGCGACGTCTTGAGTCGGAATATCTTCGCGATTCCGAGCGGCAGCGGCACGGGATTTATCTGGGACGAAGACGGCCATGTCGTCACCAATATGCATGTAATCGGCGACATCAAAGACGGTCGTGTCGTCTTCCCGAATGGCGGTTACAGCGTCACGCTCGAAGACGGGACCGAGTGGCGGGCCGAGCGGGTCGGCTCGTCGGCGAATCGGGATCTCGCCGTCCTAAAGATATTGGACGCGCCGAAAGAGCGGCTTATCCCGATCGCGGTTGGAACGTCGGAAGATTTGCTCGTCGGCCAGAAGGTCTTTGCCATCGGCAGTCCGTTCGGATTCGACCGCACACTGACGACGGGCGTGATCAGCGGGTTGGATCGCGAGATTTCCGCCAAGACGGGGCGACCAATTCAGGGCGTGATTCAAACCGATGCCGCGATCAATCCGGGGAATTCGGGCGGTCCGCTGCTCGATAGCGCCGGCCGGCTCGTCGGGATCAACACGGCGATCTTCAGCCCGACCCGAACCTATGCAGGCATTGGTTTTGCCGTACCGGTCGACACGGTCAACACGATCGTGCCGCAGTTAATTCGAACGGGCCGGGCCAGTCGCGCGGGCCTGGGGGTCGTGCTCTTTCCCGACAGCGTGGTGCGTGAGGTCGCGCGACGCGGCATCATTCCGCGGCTGGGGGCGCTGGTGCAGGAGAACAGGCGAAGCGGTCAAGATTCCGAGGGTGAAGACGCTCTGCTTCGCGCCGATCTGATTATTGGAATCGATGACCAGGCTGTCGCCAATACCAACGACGTCTATCGGATTCTCGATTCCAAGAGCGAGGGGGACGTCGTCGACGTTACCGTCATAAGGGAGAATGAAACGCTCGAACTGTCCGTCCGACTGACGGGGCTTGAAGACGAGTTTTGATGTCAGGTGTTCGGCTGCTTTCGTAATCGATGCGATCGATTCGGTCGGAATGATCGAAGCCGGGTTGCTCTCGATCTAAGGCTCGATTCAAACCTGAACGGCGGAAGCATGGCGCGCGGACCGATACGGGAGAAGGGACCTTTCCTTCCCCCGAGGTTTTCGTGTCGCATCAAACATCTGCTCACAATCGCTCAGTCGCGCCGGTTTTCGCCGTCAGCGCCGTCGCTCTGTTGTTCGGCGTGGGAGCGAGTTTCGTCCTCGGCGGCGGCGTCGGCAAATATTGGCAACGTGACTTCGACACCGCACTGCAGATCGCGAAGCGCGATCAAAAGCCACTGCTAGTCCACTTTTATGCCGATTGGTGCGTGCCCTGTAAGCGGATGGAACGCGAGGTCCTGCACACCGACGAGGTGACTCGCATTGTCGGTCAAAGTGTCGTCGGTGTTCAATTGAATTCCGATCACAACCGCGACCTTGCGTCTCGCTTCGGAGTCAGTTCGATCCCGGCTGACGTGTTCGTCGCTCCGGACGGACATGTCTTGGGGATGATGAACGGCTTTCGCGATAAGCGGGATTACGTTCGCCGTGTCACCGCGATCGATGATTATTTTGCGAGAACGAAAAAACCAGACGTCGGCGCAAACGAACCCGACGAATCGATCGCGCGCGGCCGCACACCCGGGCGACGTCAGCCGACCGTCCGCGATGGTCGGGGCAAGCAATCACAACTGTTGGGATTGCGGGGTTTTTGCCCGGTCACGCTGCATGGATCGAGACAATGGACCCGCGGTTCAAAGCGTTTCTCGGTCGAACATCAGGGCATCAGTTACTTCTGCGTGTCGGCTCGAGCGGCGTCTCGGTTTCGTGAAGGTCCGGAGCAATATGCACCGCGGCTGCTCGGCTGTGATCCGGTCATTTACTTCACGACCGGCAAAGCGGTTCCCGGCAGTGTTGAACACGCCGCGTTCTACGATGAAGTGCTGTACCTTTTTGCCGGTGCGAAGACCCGGTCCGCATTCCGTGATGATCCGAGCGAGTTTATGAACCGCCGGGCGATCGTACTGCTCGACGAAATCGACACGACGCGAATCGAGTAGCGGGGCGAAACTCTCGCTCGGCTGAGGCAGCGGCTCAAGCGTTGAAACGGCTCAAAAGCGATCGCAAATCATGCGGCCGAGCTAAAAAAACACGTTGCGCGACCGGGTAAAGCGCGATCGGTATCTGGTCCAATTGTCTCACCGAATCTGTGAAACCATGCGAATCCGATTGACAGGTCCGCTGTGAAAACTAACATAGGGCTGATTCATGGCAGTTCACTTGCGCGTTAATCGGATACTGCGGTAACCGATTGACTCTCCGAACTGCTCTCTGTCGGGCGTGTGCTCGGGACTTTCCGGCTTCGGCGATTGTGAGACCGACCGGACTCTGAGCGGCGACCCATCTTTCGGTCAGTCGATGGCTCAGCGAGTCGTCGGTTCAAAATCTTTCGAAGAGCTTCGCTAACTGCGAACTTCTTGCGCAAGCGGTTCTGCGGAATTATTCCGCGTCCGTTCATCGGTCAGCCCGCGTTAATACGTGGGAACTGCCGGTTTCCACGGTCGATTCGGACTGGGTGAACAATCCACGAGTCGGCACCCAGTGATGCCGTAGGCACTTTGTGCCCGCGGTCCAATGAAGTATTTCTTGACGAGTTTATGAATTCGTGTCGGAATCTCGGCCGTTTCTTTCGCCGGTGGCTTTCCGCAATCGACTGCGGAACTACCCTCATGCGTCGGGTCGGTCGGTGAAATGATCAATGAGCCGCTCAATAGCTGGCGAAATGGCGACTCGAAGCCTCACAAAGCTTTGCCAACCGAATTTTTTCGGCGTCAGGCAGACGTTCGGAGGCATATTCGCCGGAATGAAATAAACTTGCTTTCCGGGCCTGACGGGCCCTTTGCGAAGATCGGCTGTCACAAACGCGATATCGGTTCGATGTCGGTGAAGATGTGACTGGCGAAATAATGCGAAACATTTTTCTGTGTTTTAGAAGTTGTGGACACGCCTGCGAGAAAGTGTGGGCTGTCGAGAAAGGTGCTTATGGACTCCTCTGAGTCAACGGAAAAGAAGCCGACCCGTCGCCGAACCCGCCGCAAAGCGGATTCCAAGAGCGATGGAGTCGAAGCCGCCACCCTGACGACCGACGTGCCCGATGACTTCGGTGACGGGATCGACGTCCGAGACGATGCGAAGTCGCGATCGTCAAAGAAAGCTGCGCCCAAGAAGCGCCGGACACGCAAAAAAGCCGACGAGGACGATGCGCCCGTCGAATCCGGCAGCACACGGTCTGGTTCCGATCGCGATGCCGCGGCGGAGTCTTCCGAGAGCGACCATCAGGCGGCTGAGACAGCACAGCCGACAAATTCTGCGGGCGAGCAATCGTCAGGAGAATCGTCCGGCCGGCCTCAACGCGAAGGTAGTCGCGATGACGGCGGGCGTGACGACGGAAATCGCCGCCGCCGCCGTCGACGTCGACGCGGTCAAGGAGGCCAAGGCGGGCAGGGTAGTGGCCAAGGCGGTCAAGGTGGCCAGTACAACAACTCCCAACGCGGGGGCGGCGGAGGCGGGGGAGGTCGCGGACGCAATCAGCGTGGGCGTAATCAGCGTGGCGGCGGCGGCGGAGGTCCCGTCTCTGACGAAGTCACCGGCACGATCGAAGGAATTCTCGAACTGCACCCGAAAGGGTACGGGTTTCTCCGCGATCCCAAGAACGACTACGGGTCCAAAGACTCGGACGCATTCGTCTCCAGTTCCGTCATCGAAAAGTACGGCCTTCGCGAAGGCGTCATCATTCGTGGTGATGTCGGACCGGGGTCGCGCGGACAGGGCCCCCGGCTCAAGGTGGTTGAAACGATCGACGGCCGTGATCCCGAGGCTTACGCCGAGATCGAACACTTCGACAATCTGACGCCGATCAACCCGCACGAACAGGTGATTTTGGAGCGGGGTAAGGATCCGGCCACGATGCGGGTCATGGATCTGCTAACGCCAATCGGCAAGGGGCAGCGGGCACTCATCGTCGCTCCGCCCCGGTCCGGCAAAACGATGCTGCTGCAGGACATCGCTGAATCGGTCAGCGAGAATCATCCCGAGATTCACCTCATCGTGCTGCTCGTCGACGAGCGGCCCGAAGAGGTCACCGAGATGCGTCGCTCGGTCAAAGGCGAAGTCGTTGCCAGTTCGCTCGACAAGGAGCTGGAAAGCCACATTCGCGTGAGCCAACTCGTGATTGAGCGGGCGAAACGATTGGCTGAAGAAGGCAAGGACGTATTCGTGCTGCTCGACAGCATCACGCGGCTTGCTCGCGCCTTCAATAAGTGGAGCAACACCGGGCGAACCGCGACCGGTGGTCTCGACATTCGAGCCCTCGATATTCCGAAAAAGCTGTTCGGAACGGCTCGCCTGTTCGAAGAAGGCGGATCGCTGACCGTTGCCGGAACCGCGCTGATTGAGACCGGCTCGCGAATGGACGACGCGATCTTCCAAGAGTTCAAAGGGACCGGCAATATGGAACTCGTGCTGAGCCGCGAGCTTGCCGATCGGAGAATCTGGCCAGCAATCGACATCGCTCAGTCGGGAACGCGACGTGAAGAGAAGATTCTCGATCCCGAAACGTTGGACGGCGTGACCGCGTTACGGCGGGCACTCATCTCGCTTTCGCCGGTGCAGGCCATGGACGATCTGGTCCGCAATCTGAGGCGGTTCGATACGAACGCCGACTTCCTATCGCGAATCAAGGAAATTCTTTGACGTGACCGGTCCGCAACTTTATCGGATCAATACCGGAACGGCTGCGGGATACCAATAGGCTGGCGCGCGAGTAACTCCGCCGAGCGGATCGAAGTAGGGGCGACCCACAACGAGCGGGCGACTCACGGAGATTCCCGCCGCCTTGCGCGCTTCGATCCGAGCGCGGCGACCGGCCGCCTGCCGGTTGGCGCGTAGATAGATCAGCATCTGCGGCCCGACGACACGCGGCGTCGGCGGCACGTTCTCCATCCGCGGTTTGAGACCCGCATCGACGTCGTCATCAACTTGAGCGAGTCGAATTGGTCCGTAGGCGGGGGCGTCGAAGGTTTGTGCGCTGGCTGACGTGATCGGCGCGAGCACGAAGAGTGAGGCCGTAAGTGCGGCCGAGCAATAGCGCATCTCTAACGCCCCCTGATGGCGAACAATCGCGATCGGTTTGGGAGAACGGTCCCTATCGTTTCGATCGGGCAAGCGGCAACCCCGCATGAGCGATCTGATGCGAATCGTCACAAGCCCATCGACTGGCAAACCTTCACGCGCCGACCGAGAAGGCCCGAAGGTGCCACGCAATCTTCGATGTGTGAACTCGATCTGCAGCCGTAGCTGAGCCTGATCACATTTTATCAGAGACGCTGCCCGGTCGTTCGTTGTCGGCACGCGTCGCCACATGCGCGAACTCGAAACGCGCAGTTTGGTCGGTGGTCGTTCAGCGACCACTACTCATTTCGTGGGCGAACGAAATACAAACTCGCTCTTTGTGGGGCCTCTCCCGGTATCTGCAAGCTCTTTGGCCCCTTCAGGCGAGTTGGCACTCTATCTGCTTACTCGTCGTGGGGAGAAATCAACAAGTCCTACTCTTAAATCGTAAGGTGATTCCATGTCTGCCGGCGGCGAAACTGGTGCTGACGTCATTAAAATTCTGCTGTCTCTGTTGCTGCCGCCGGTCGGCGTGTTTCTGGAGGTCGGCATTGGGCTTCACTTTTGGCTGAACATCATCCTGACGCTGTTCGGCTTCATCCCCGGCGTCATCCACGCCCTCTATGTCATTCTGACCCGATAATCACGCGGCAATCTTTAAGTTTTGCTGCCGAGTTCTTTTTACAAAGGCTAAGGCAACTCATGGCTACCGACACTTTTCACGTTGTGACGCACGATGACGGCTGGGCCGTTAAGCGGCAGGGAGAAAGCGATCCGACTTCGACTCATTCCACTCAGAAAGAGGCGGTCGAAGCGGCGGTCGGCGCGGAAGATGACGTCCATCAGGTCGTCATTCATAAGCGGGATGGGCAGATTCGTGACGTGCGGACGGTCGACGGCAACGGCGAAACCGCATCAAACGAGCAATCAAACGGTCGTACTTCCACAGAAACGAGACGAACAATGGCTGAGACAGTCGTATCCACTGGTATCCGGATCCGCTGGGGCGCAGTGATCGCCGGCTTCTTTATGGCGCTGGCCGCCAGCACAACACTCTCTGTTCTCGGTATGTGCTTGGCTCTGTGTCTGAGTTATGTAATGTCAGCCGACGCCCTGCAGGTGTTCGTTGGCACTTGGGTCGCCCTCGCCATGCTCGGGTCATTGTTCTTCGGCGGCATGATTATCTCCCGCCTGACGGTTGGAGAAGAAGGGCCTTTGGAACCCACAGTTTACGGTGCCATCTTGTGGTCGTTGTTCATCTTCGCCGTGCCTGCGATTTCCGCGTTGGGCATGAATATGGGATACGGCGCGCTCAGCGGTGGCAGCGACGGTGGAGTCGCCATCTCGACGGAGCAATTAGAGGAAGCCGGCTTGGAAGAAGAGCAGATCAGTGCCGTGCAAGGCATGATGAGCACCGAGCAAAGCGTCATCCCGGCTTTCGAAGGAAATGCCACGGAGGTCGCATGGCTGACGTTTGCCGCGATACTTCTTTCGCTTGGAGCCGCGATCGCCGGCAGCTTCTTCGGCGCGGGCTTAAGAGAGCCAACCACGGCCTGATGGCACGGCAGCTCGAGTTAAATCTCGGGCCTAATGCGAATTAAGAATGAAATAAGCCGCGGCACTCATTAACTGAGTGCCGCGGCTTTTTAATTTTCAAGACAGCAAAATTGAGCTGTGCCAGTTGGTGTCTGGGTGAGGCCGGAAATGATTAATTGAAGACTCCAGCCGTCGATGATACGGGCTCTATTTCCGTCGCCGCCGACTTCCGGTTCTTGCCACCGTCTGCCAGAACTCCTCTTCGCCTGCTTCCGTGATTGAGGGGCGATCACTCGGGGCGGCCGTTGTTGTCGGCTTCGTCCTGGTCCGACGCGGCTTCGGCGGAGGATTCTTGAGTGAGATGCTATCGGCGGTGGGGGTGGACGATGGTGGGTTTGATGGTGCGGAATCATCGACATGATTAGCGCGCAATCGCGCGTCCCCGGTCCGGCCGCTCGATCGCTCCTTGACCGTCACATTCACAACGGCGTTGCGGTCGTATCTGATCGTTACGTCGAGCGGTGTTCCCGTATCCAATCCGGCCGGCAGGTCGATCAGTTCGCAACGGCCGATCGGATTGAATTGTGATGCTGAATCAGGTTCGTCCTCCTGTTCCTCAATGACCGGAAGTCGGACCTGCTTTTGACTAGGAATAATCGTCGCCACTTCAAACGTGACCTCCGCCGGCAGCGGAGTGTCTTTTGGTATGACGTAATGCGGGATGAGTCGATGGCCGGAGGTGTCGCGAACAAGGACTCCGAGACTCCGGCCGGAGACTTGCTTCATTGCGATTGTTCGGGCGGAAACCTGACGCGAATTCTCGGCCGCCTGTTCAGAGCTGATGAGCGATCGCGCGAAATCGTTGTTGGAGAGCAAGATCCCAGCGAAATAGCAGGCCCCGTGGGCGACCGACAGATCGGGCGAGAGGGCCGTATTGAGGGTCGTTCCGCTGAGCCGCTTGAGCATTTCGCGGATCATCGGCATGCGTGAGGCGCCGCCGGTTGTGAGAACGGTATCGATGTGTGCCCAACCGAATTTTTTCCGTTTCAATAAGGCGAGAGTCCGTTTTTCAGCCCGCTCCACGAGCTTGGCGGTCATCCGTTCGAACTGTTCGCGTCGGACCTCGTAGGTCTTTCGCTCCCCGCCGTGTTGGATCGTTACCGGCACACGATTTCGAGAAGTGAGGCTCCGTTTGGCAGCTTCAATTTCATTGGTGAGGGTTTGAAGCGAGCTCAAATCGCTTTTCGGGTCGCTTCCGAATTCTCGTTCAAATTCCTTCGACAGCCCGCCGATCAGTCGTCGATTCCAATCGTTTCCGCCGAGCTTCAAGTCGCCCGCACCGGCGATCACGCTGACCGATTGCGGGTTGTACTGCACGATTGACAAATCGAGCGTGCCGCCGCCGAGATCGAAAACGAATATTCGTTGCGTCTCGGCAAGTTCAGTAAACCAAAGCCCTTCGCTACCGAGGACGTGGCACAGTGCCGCGGCGACCGGCTCATTGATTAGGTCGACCTTTTCGAGTCCCGCGAGGTGAGCCGCCTCAATGGTCGCACGCCGTTGGGCATCGCCGAACATCACCGGGACAGTAATCACGGCGTGCTTGACCGGCCCGGTCTGCTGCTCGACGGTGGCGAGCAGGAACCCGAGGATTTCTGCGGCGACGTCGACCGGGGTGAACGTCCGGCCGTCAATCACCCACTGCTTTTCGTCGTCGCCCATGAATCGCTTCGATTCTTGGATGACGCGTTCCGGATTGGCGACGGCGGTGCGCAGAGCGTGCGTTCCGACAATCACCTCGCCATTTTCGTACAGAAGCACCGACGGAGTCGAAAACTCTCCGTCGATGTTCGGAACCGTAATCGGCTCACCGTGGTCGTTCAGGCAGGCGATGGTCGAATAGGTCGTTCCGAGGTCGATCCCGACGGCCGGTGTGGGAAACTCAGTCATGGCCGGTGGTCCGAAAGGGGATATTTGCTGGCAAGCCAAGTGTAGACGATCCGCGGTCGCGCAATCCGTGCCATTGCATTATCAGAAAACGGTAAGTCGCGCGGAACATCAACGGGTTTCCGCCGGAATCAGCGAGCCCGTGCGAAGATTCGCATCATTCACGTTATCATCACGTTTTGAGAGCGACCAGTTCCAAAGGTGCCAAGTATGAAGTGGTTAATGGCTCCGGGCCGCCAATCATCAGTCGTTTTTGCTTCGACCCTCGTCGTGGTGATCGCGGTCTCTTTGCCGGGAAGTCTTCCGGCGGTTCTCTGCTGTTCGGTCGCCGTGGGAAATGAAATCGTTGTGCGGATCGATCCGCCTGACACACAGTTCGAAGTAGGCGAGGCTGCCGATGAATCTTGGGCTGGCACCATTCCCGGTGCGGTCTGGGATGCCGCACCGTTACGAAACGTTTGCGAACAACTCGGCACCGCGCATCGCCTCAGCATCCTCGTCGACCGGCGGATCGATCCGAGCCGACCGATTTCATTGAGAATCGGCGTCGCATCGGTGGCGGCTGTCGTCGAGAAGATCGCCGCTGAAGCCGGAGGTCGAACCGCCCATAGCGACGGACTTGTCCTGATCGCGCCGCCTCTGGCGGCTGAGCGATTCGAGCCACTTCTCTTGCGGACTCGCGAGCGGATGGCTCAAGTTGCGTCTTCCAACAATCAGTTGCGCAAAGAGCAGACGTTTCGCTGGGGCGATTTGGCAGAGCCGCGGCAGATTGCTTCGGAGATCGCGACCCGATTCGAGCTCCAGATCGAAAATCCGGAGGAGATTCCGCACGATTTGTGGCCGCGTGGGGTACTGCCCCAAACCGACGCGGCGGCGGCGATGACAGCCGTGCTGATCCAATTCGACCGAACGATCGACATTGACCGGACGGGGCGAATCGTGCGAATCGTTCCGATCCCCGATCGAATCGTCTATTCGGCGACATATCGGCCGAAAAAAACCTCGGCTGCGGCACTGGCGGAATGGCGACGGCGATGGCCCGACGCCGAATTCGACGTTCGCCGTCGCGTTGTCACGTTGCGCGGCGAAATTGCCGACCACGCCCAATTCTCGCAAGAAGTCCCGCTGCGTGAGACCGGAAAGCCTCCGGTCGCACCAACCGATGTGGTGCTGCTCAAAGACCGGAGGTTTACCCTGTCGGCCGAAAATGTTCCGGTCACTGCGATCATCGCAAATTTGGAATCGACCGGAGTGCAGTTTCAATACGACGCCGCGGCGCTGCGGCAGGCGGGGGTCGACCTCAATCAGAGAGTCACGCTCGACTTGCGCAGTGCCGACGCGACGGCTTTTCTCAAGGCAGTCTTCGAGCCGCTGGGGCTGCGTTCGTCGTACTCGGGCGTGATCGTGGAGTTGTCACCGATTACTGAGTGAGCGTAACGAACTGCAAGAAGCTTTCACGCGACCTTCCGGCGAGGGGCACCAGGTCGGAGTCTGCGCGTGGCGAGCTATTTTGAAAACGCGCTGGCGTTGCTTTATGATCCGCGCGGCGGGAGCGCGTCCCGCACAGGTGATCGCCCCCGGCCTCACCCTTTTGCGTTCGTGGCTTAGAGGATCGTGTTGTGTCTGCTCCGAAAAATATGATTGTCGCCCAATCGGGCGGCCCGTCGCCCGTCATCAACAACAGCCTGCGGGGACTTGTCGAAACCGCTCGCGACTTGCCCGAAATCGGAACGATTTACGGCGGCTGGCACGGGATCGAGGGGGTGCTCAAAGAAGAGTTGCTGAACCTGAGCGAACAGGATCCGCTCGAGATCGCGCTGCTGCGAACGACTCCCGCCGCCGGTTCGATCGGTACGTGTCGCTACAAATTGAAAGAGCACCAGAATCAAGACTTCGACCGTGTGATCGAAATCTTCAAGGCTCATAACATCGGTTACTTCTGCTACATCGGCGGAAATGACTCGATGGATACGGCGAACAAGGTGGCCAACATCGCCCGCGAACGGGGCTTGGACGTCACCGGCGTCGGCGTGCCGAAGACGATCGACAATGACGTCGGCGACAGCGAATTCAAGCTGATCGATCACACGCCGGGCTACGCCAGCACCGCTCGTTACTGGGCTCACAACGTCCAGTTGGCGAATGAGGAAAACCGCGGCAGTTGCCCGGCCGATCCGGTCTTGGTGATGCAGGCGATGGGACGAAAGATCGGATATATCCCGGCGGCTGCGCGGCTGGCCGACCCCGAGCGGGAAATGCCGCTGCTGATCTATCTTGCCGAGCGACCGATCTCGATCGAACAAATCGCCGATCAGATTAACGACAAGCTGAAGTCGAACGGTCGGGCAATCGTGGTCGTCAGTGAAGGCCTCAAGCTCGGCGATATTGGCGAGGTGAAAGACTCGTTCGGGCATACTTCGTTCAGTTCCAGTCAGATTACCACCGCCCAAACTCTGATTAACGCCCTTAATTCGAAAGGTCTTTCGGTTAAAGGGGCTGCCCGCGCGAATGTGCCCGGAACCGATCAACGTCACAATATGATGTTCGCCTCCGCGGTCGATCTCGATGAAGCTTATCGGGTCGGGCAGAAGGCAGCCCATCTGGCCGCGAGCGGCGAGCACGGGTATATGTCGACAATTCTGCGGGATGAGGGGCCGATTTATAACGTGCGGTTCGATAAGGTTCCGCTCCCGGAGGTCGCCAATAGCGAGAGGACATTCCCCTCCGACTGGATCACCAAAGATGGGACCGATGTGACGGACGACTTCGTCAATTACTGCAAGCCGCTGATCGGGCAGGACCATGTCAGCGTTCCGGTTGTCGACGGGCGGCTTCGCCTGACGCGCCTGAAGCCCATTTTTGCCGATCAGCACCTGGAACCTTATGTTCCGCAGGCGGATCGAAAATAGATCACCGCGTAATAAATATAAAAGACCCACGGGGTGTGACTCGTGGGCTTTTTTCTTGAACAATTAAAAGATGAGAGTTAGCGATGTCTGACAATCCGCTCGACACCAATTTCGAGAAGAAGCACGAGTTCTTAATCGGAATCGACTCCGACGGCTGCGCGTTCGACACGATGGAGATTAAGCACAAAGAGTGCTTCATTCCTAATATTATCAATTACTTCGGGCTTCAAGCAGTCAGCAAATATGCCCGCGAATGTGCCGAGTTCGTGAACCTCTATAGTAAGTCGCGGGGCATCAATCGCTTCCCGGCGTTGACCGAAGCGTTGGATTGGCTGGAAGAGCGGCCGGAAGTCGTTCGCCGCAAGGCGAAGCTGCCGGAATTAAAGGGGCTGCGGGACTGGATTGCCCGCGAGTCGAAGCTGGGCAATCCCGCGCTCAAGGCGGAAGTCGAGAAGACGAACGACCCGGATCTCGTCCTGACATTAAAATGGTCCGAAGCCGTCAACGCGACCGTCGACGACATGGTCCACGGCGTCTCGCCATTCCCCTACCTGCGTGAGAGCCTTGAAAAGCTTCGTCCTCAGGCCGACATGATCGTGTGTTCGGCAACACCGAACGCGGCGCTGCAGAAGGAGTGGAGCGAGCACGACATCGAGCAGTTCGTCGATGCCATTTGCGGCCAGGAAGCCGGGAAAAAGAATGAAACGCTGGGCCAGGCCAAAGATTTCGGCTACGGCGAAGATAAGGTTTTGATGATCGGTGACGCCCCGGGTGATATGAAAGCCGCCCGCGCGGTGGGAGCTTTGTTCTACCCCATCAATCCGGGTCACGAAGAAGCAAGCTGGGAACGATTTCTGAACGAATCGTGTGGCAAATTCTTAAGTGGAGAGTATGCGGGGGCCTACGAAGCAAAAGTTGTCGAAGAATTCGAAGGCTATCTCCCCGCGACCCCGCCTTGGAAGTAGAATATAGGTGAATCAATCGCCCGCGTACTGACAATGGATCGATCCCATGAGTACCGCCTCCCCGCCGAAGCGGATGACGATCGAGGAGTTCCTTGCGCTTCCGGAAGACGACTCCGTTGACCGGATGTTGATTCGAGGCGAATTGATTGAGTTACCGATGACGAGGCGTAACAAGCGGCACTCCAAGAGCATTTCGCGAATTTGTCATCTGCTTGAATCGTGGCTGGAGTCGCGACCGGAGCCGAGGGGGGAAGTCTTTGGCGGCGAGGCTGGCGTCAACTTCGATGAAATTGGTTCCTCGTTCGGCGTCGACGTCGTTTACTTCGACGCTGCGACATTAGCTCAGCAAGCGGATGATGAAACTTATCTGACCGGTGTGCCGACTTTAGTCGTTGAAATTCTTTCACCATCCGACAGCCATCAATACGTCGAAGCGAAGGTGAAGGATTATCTCGCGGCCGGAGTGACTCTCATCTGGGTCGTCGATCCGGCATTTCGGTCGGTGACGATTTTCGAACCGAATACTCCTCCACGGATGGTCTCGGGGAACGGTGAAGTATCTTGCGAGCCTCAACTGCCGGGATTTGCAGTGCCGGTGAGCAAGTTCTTCGCGCGATCGTGATGCATACGTCGAACAATTGGAATGAGTTCCCATGAGTACCGCCTCCCCGCCGAAGCAGATGACGATCGAGGAGTTCCTTGCGCTTCCTGAGGACGACTCAGTGGACCGAATGTTGATTCGAGGCGAATTGATTGAGTTACCGATGACTTATCGAAACTGGCGGCATTCCGGAAGCGAGCCGCGGATCGCTGCCGAGATTCTGAAATGGATTGATACGCAGCCTGAGCCGCGAGGGGAAGTTTTCAGCGGTGAGGCAGGGGTATTGTTCCCAGAACTCGAAAGCCTGTTCGGCATCGACGTCGCCTATTTTGATGCCGAGGCGATGCAGCTATTTCAGGCGGACGACACATTCCTGACGGGGCCGCCCACTTTGGCGGTTGAGATCCTTTCGCCGTCCGACACGATCAAGCTCATCGACGCCAAGTGCAAAGACTATTTCGATGGTGGAGTGAAAGTGGTCTGGCGAGTCGAACCGTTAAATGGATCTGTCACAATTTTCGAACCGGGCGTTCCCCCGCGAATGGTTTCCGGCGATGACGAGATCACCTGCGAACCGCATTTGCCGGGATTCGCGGTGCCGGTGAGCAGATTCTTTTCTCGCTAAGTCTGCAGCGCACTTGCAGGCGTGAGATCGGCGAGATCAGAAATCATCGCCCGCGTCGCCGCCTCGGCGGCCTCTTCCCATCGCTCTTCGCCGAATTCAGTAGCGTACTGCTCAGCTCGAAAGGCGAAATTGATGGCCCGCGAGCTGTTAATGACGGCACCGAGTCCGCTCGTATCGAAGGACGAGGCGACATCGGCCGCAGTGCCCCCTTGGCTGCCGTATCCTGGAACGAGCAAGGGTGTGTGCGGCATTGCCTCGCGAAGTGCGGCAAGTTCCGCAGGATAGGTTGCGCCGACAACCGCTCCAACGCAGCCGTAATTGGCCTCGGCTGACGTCTCCCTAGCGAGACGTTCGACTTCACTGCCGACGGTTTCAAACAATTTTTGTCCGTCCTCGCTCCGATCCTGAAAGGCGGACGCACCGGGATTGCTGGTTCGGACGAGCACGTAAATACCGCCGCCTCGCTCGGTCGCGACATCGACGAACGGTTGCAGTGTGTCGGTGCCAAGGTAGGGGTTCACCGTCAGTGCGTCGGCCATCCAAGGACTCGGCGGGTCTGCGCCACCGATCAAACCCCGGGCGTAGGCTTCGGCCGTCGAGCCGATATCACCCCGCTTGGCGTCGAGAATCACGATCAATTTCTGCGACCGAGCATGCGAGATGACGTTCGCCAGAGCCTGCGACCCAGCCGGTCCAAGTTCCTCGAAAAAAGCCGATTGAGGCTTCACCGCAGGGACAAGCGGCGTCACGACATCGATCAATCTGATGCAAAACTCTTCGAATGCGGCGGCAGCCGCCAAATTTGCATCGGAATGCCGGGTTCGCGCAGACTTCACAATTTGCGGCGGAAGTTGCGATAGTCGCGGATCGAGACCGACTAAAGCCGGCGTCTGTTTGTGTTTGATCGCGGCGTGAAGACGCTGTGCGAAATGTGACATCGGGCAATCTGCGCTGGCTGGCGGGGCCTTGATTCGTCTGGACGCTTTGGTGTCATTGTGCCAGACTTCCGCGCCGATGGGCAGGCATCGTCGTGCTGCGCATTCTGTTGCGAACCCAGTGCTCCGGACGCAGGAAAACATGGACGTTTCGATCGTTATTCCGCTCTACAACGAAGTCGAGAACGTCGAACCGTTGTACGAAGCTGTCGAAGCCGTGATCTCGAAGCTCGATCGATCATCCGAAGTCGTGTTGGTCGACGACGGTTCGCTCGATGGAACAGGTAATGCGATCAAGAGTTTGGCTGCGAAAGACCGGCGTTTCAAAGTCGTCTCTTTTCGCGGAAATTTCGGTCAAACCGCGGCGATGGAAGCAGGTTTACACGCGGCGACGGGTGACGTGGTCGTCACGCTCGACGGCGACCTGCAAAATGACCCCGGCGACATCCCGATGATGCTCACCAAGTTAGATGAAGGTTTCGATCTCGTTCATGGCTGGCGGAAAGATCGACAGGACGCGCTGCTGCATCGCAAAGTCCCATCTTGGATCGCGAACGGACTGATCTCCTGGGTGACGAAGGTGCCGGTGCATGATCTCGGCTGCACGCTCAAAGCGATGCGGCGTGAGGTCGCCCAGGAACTGAACCTCGTCGGCGAGATGCACCGCTTCATTCCGATTCTCGCCGCCCAGCGCGGTGCGAGGTGCGCCGAAGTCGTCACGCGGCATCACCCTCGGACCCGCGGCGTCTCGAAGTACGGTATGGGACGGGTCTTCCGAGTGCTGCTCGATTTGATGACGGTTCACTATCTGACGAAATACCTCGCTTCGCCGATGAAACTGTTCGGGATGGCTGGCTTTTGCTGCGCTGGTGTTGCAGCGATCTCCGGCACGACGACCGTCGCGATGAAACTCGGTTCGGGAATCGATATGACCGGCAATCCAATGCTGTTGCTGACGGCGTTGTCGATCATGGCGGGCGTGCAGTTTTTTGCGATCGGTTTGCTCGGCGAACTCATCACCCGGATCTACTTTCAGTCGCGCGGAGTTCCCCCATACGCCGTGCGTGAAAAGATCAACTTCGACTCCCCCGATGAAGAGTCGCACGATGTCGGGCTGAAAGCGGCCGCCTAGAGTCGGACCGAAGCGGAGCGACAAGCAGGCGCCCGCTCGCCGATTGATGAGTTGATCGACCCGCCAGCAGCAGATGAGGCTTCATGTCGTCGCTATCCCATGCCACCGCCGGCTCGGTTGTGTCGATCGGAGCAGCCCCCGTGGCGTCGGCCCGGCTGTCGCGCGCGATGAAGCCCGCGATGCTGGCTGCTTTTGCGGCCACGCTGTTCCTGTTCTTTCAACTCGGAACTTGGCGACCTGCGGGGCACCACGAATCGTTGGCGATCGTGCCTGCGCAGGAGATGCTGCGCACCGGTGATTTTCTCGTTCCGACCTACGCCGGTGAGCCTCGGCTGCGGAAGCCGCCTCTTGTCTATTGGACCCATGCCACGGTCGGGCGTTTGGCCGGTCGGATCGACACTGCGACCGCACGCCTCCCGAGTGCCCTTGCCGCGGTCGGTTTGGCGATCCTTCTCTTTTTCTGGGCGGATGCGTGGTATGGACGAACGGCTGCCGTCGCGGCGTTTCTTGCTCAGGTCTCCAGTGTCTACGTGGTGACTTACGGTCGTTCGGCCGAGGTCGATATGACCCTCTGCCTGCTTTCGACTGCCGCGCTATTTCTGATCGCGCCGAAAGAGGCGGATGATCGGGGGAGCCTCTCTTACCGAGACGGGACGATCATTGGCCTGCTAGCCGCCGTCAGTTGGCTCGGGAAATTTCATTTCGGACCGGCGATGATTTTCGGTGTCGCGATCGTTTGGCTCACGCTGCGAGGTCGCCGAGACCAAATCCGGAAACTCTTACTGAATCCCGGCACGCTTGTGGCATTGCCGGCTGCCATCTTCGTTTGGCCAATGTTGCTGCTAGCCGAACGACCCGACGCCATCGAGATCTGGTTGGTCGAGACGGTCGGCCGGGCGGTCGGGGCGACCGGATCGTCACCGATTTGGTACTACGTTCCGCATTTGCTCGGACTGTCGATGCCGTGGACGATCTTCGCTATTCCGGGGGCGGTGCTGAGTTTTCAGGCTGCCTGGCCGTCAACGGCAGCCTCTTTGCGTCAGCGATTCTCGTGGCGGGCGACGTCGGCCCGTCGTGACGCTCGTCCGACCGATCTGCGAGAACGCTTTCTTTGGGTTTGGTTGTTGACCCAATTGGCGATCCTTTCCCTGTCGGTCAATAAGCACAGTCACTATCTCCTCCCGGCCCTCCCAATCTGTTCGCTGTGGGCCGCTCGGAGAATCGAGCAGTTGCGAAAATGCGCAGCGCGGGGCGAACCGCTGCTGAATGTGCCCGCAACTTGCGTCGCAGTCGCGGCCGTACTGGCCGGTCTCGTCTATCTGGTGATGCGATTGGATGCGCGGCACGACGTTCCGGTGCTTTCGCTTTCGACGCTCGCCGCCTCGATATTCGCGTCGGCTGCAATCGTCGCGCTGGTGCTCCTTCCGTTGCGCAAGCCGAAGACCGCGGCGATTTTGATCGGCGGAGTCGGATGCTTCGGATTCATCGTCGGGTTGATGTGGGTGCTCCCCTCAAACGATGGCCGACAGGAAGTGGCCGCCTCCGCGCAGCGAGTTGATGCGTTAGTGCCGCCATACGAACCGTTATTCGCATTCGACATCGGTGAGCACGCGGTCGTTGGTCATCTGGACCGGCCGATTAAACGAGCGAATTCGATTGCCGGACTCCGGCAGATGTTGGCGGTGCGGGATGCGATTTGGGTAATCGCTCCCTCAAAGTCGACTGCCGTATTGCACACGCACAGATGGGTAGATCGAGATTGGAACGTCCCGTTCGGAACGACCGACCTGAGAGTGGTCCGTCTCCGGCCGGTCGACCGGTCTGAACACGGGCGAGTTCGATAGCAGTCGATCGCGCCACTCGGTGGGGCAGACCGGTTCGATGCCGCGTCGCCGATCCTACTAGCACACTCGACCGAAGCGACCGCGACGTGTTCCGCAGGACCGGAACCCGCAATTCGTCGCCGCAACGAGTTCGTAAACTTCGGGTTGTAGCGAACAGACAGAGCCTTCGGCGCTCCGGCCACGAAGGTGCTGCGACATTTCGCCCCGCCAACTCGACGATTGACACATTGCGTGCGCGGGGCCTACAGTACGCTGTTCGATAATGAATCCGCATCAGTATTTGCATATTGCATATAGGCCGCATGCACCTGAAAGACGTGGAAATTTTCTGCGAAGTCGCCGCCCGTCGGAGCTTTTCGAAAGCGGCCGAGGCGCACGGTCTTTCGCAATCGACGGCCAGTCACGCGGTGGGATCCTTGGAAAAGCGGCTCGGGACATTGCTGATCGATCGATCGAAGCGTCCGCTCGAACTGACCGGTGCGGGGCAGGTGTATTTCGACGGCTGCCGCGATTTGCTGGCGTCGATCCGGTCCGTCGAAGATCAGGTGCAGCAGTTTTCCGACCGCCTGAGCGGGCGGCTGTGTGTCACCGCGATCTATTCGGTCGGCCTGCTCGAAGTCGAATCGGCCATCGATTGCTTCATGCAGAGTCATCCGGACGTCGACGTCCGGTTGGAATATCGGACGCCCGACGGGGTGTATCAGAGCGTGCTGAACAATGAATCTCACTTTGGCATCGTTTCGTTCCCGCGTGACGGCGGCGACATCGACTGCATCCCGTGGCAGTCGCAGAAAATGGTGGTGGCTGTCGGGCCCGATCATCGCTTCGCAACGCGTGAGGAAGTTTCGGTGGCTGAGTTGGCGGGCGAGCGTCTCGTCACGTTCGACTCCAATTTAGCAGCGCGGAAGCAGATTGATCGCTGGCTGCGTGATGCCGACGTTGAAATGACCGTCCTGCGCGAATTCGATAACGTCGAGACGATCAAACGTTCGGTCGAGATCGGTAGCGGGGCGGCGATACTGCCCGAACCGTTGCTGAAACGCGAGATTGCCTCGGGTAGCTTGGCAGCGGTCCCACTTTCCGATGCCCATTGGTATCGGCCGCTCGGGTTTATTCACCGGCGGAATCAGGCCTTGGTCATCGCTGCTCAGCGGTTAATCGAACTGCTTTGCTCTGATGATTTTGTGGACATCGAACCGCCGGCGGCGGTGGGTGTCGCAGGCTGAGACGATAAGGGGTCTGCGGAGCGGACCCCGGAGCTTTCGGAGATGAGGAACGTCTCCGGCGGGAGGTTGCAGGCTGCAGCCACGACCGATCACCGATGGCGTAAGTAGACGAAGTTCACACAAGGTTTTGCGGAGATCGTTCCGGTTCTCGGAACATTCGCTTTATTAAGTTGAGATTTGACGATGAGTCACGACAACCACACATCGCCTGCGTCCAATAGCCTCCCGGAGTCCGTACTTAATGGCGGGCGTCCTCCCGCACATGGTTTGTACGATCCGGAATTTGAACACGATTCGTGCGGCGTCGGCTTCATTGCCGACATTAAAGGTCGCGCCACGCATCAAATTCTGCTCGATGCCGACCGGATGCTCGTTCATATGGAGCATCGCGGGGCCTGCGGATGCGAATCGAACACGGGCGACGGGGCGGGGATTCTCACCGCGCTGCCGTACGAGTTCTTTAAGAAGAAGGCTCAGACCGATTTGGGAATCGATTTGCCGGAGCAGGGCAAATTCGCAACCGGCATCCTGTTCCTGCCGAAGATCGATAGCGAGCGGGATCAATGTAAGCAGGTGTTCGAACGCCTGGTCGCCGAGCAAGGTCAGCAGTTCCTCGGCTGGCGGAGCGTACCGACCGACCCGGACGCTGCCGATATCGGACCGAGTGCCCGGGCGTGCGAGCCGGTAATGGAGCAGCCCTTTATTGCGGCTGCTGAAGGAATCGATTCCAAAGAGTTCGATCGCCAACTCTATATTATTCGCAAAGCGGCCAGTCGTGCCCTGCGGTTGGAAAGCGATCTCGATCAGCGACTGATGTTCTACGTCTGCTCGTTGTCGACGCGTTTGATGATCTATAAAGGGATGCTCTCGGCTCCGCAGGTGCGGCCTTACTTCCCGGACCTTAATGACGAGGCGTTTACCACGCACCTCGCGATGGTGCATTCGCGGTTTGCGACGAACACATTCCCGAGTTGGGATCGCGCCCAGCCACTGCGCTATATGGCTCACAACGGTGAAATCAATACCGTTCGTGGTAATTCCAACTGGATGAGAGCTCGGCAGGGCGTGATGCGGAGCGAGCTGTTCGGCGACGACCTTCGCAAGACGTTTCCAATTGCTGAGCCGGAATGTTCGGACTCAGGTAATTTTGATAACTGCCTCGAACTGCTCGTCCAAGCCGGCCGCCCGATCCCGGAAGCGGCAATGATGATGATTCCCGAAGCCTGGCAAAATCATCATGCGATGCCCGAGCAGAAGCGGGCATTTTATGAATACTATTCTACAAAGATGGAGCCTTGGGACGGCCCGGCCAGCGTCTCGTTCACCGACGGCAAATACATCGGCGCCTGTCTCGATCGCAACGGCTTGCGGCCGAGTCGCTATTACGTAACGCACGACGACCGCGTCGTCATGGCGTCGGAAGTCGGTGTCAGTTCAGTCGAACCTGAGAATGTAAAATTTAAGGGTCGGCTGCAACCGGGCAAGATGTTTTTGGTCGACTTCGAAGAGGGGCGGATCATCCCCGATGAAGAGTTAAAGCAACGCTTCTCGTCGGCACGGCCCTATGGCGAATGGCTTAAGAGCGAACGGATTGAACTCGGCGAACTGGCGGCCGGTCCGACCGAACCGGAAGACGATTCCGAAGCGTTACTGCGGAAGATGAAGGCGTTCGGTTACACCACCGAAACGCTGAACTTCATGCTCGTGCCACTCATTAAGGCGAAGAAAGATCCGATCGGCTCGATGGGAGATGACACGGCGCTGGCGTGTCTCTCGGACAAGCCGCGGATGCTCTACGACTACTTCAAGCAACTGTTCGCCCAGGTGACCAACCCCGCGATCGATTCGATCCGCGAAGAAGTCATCATGTCGCTGGAGTGTTCGATCGGTCCCGAGGGGAATCTGCTGGGAACGGAAGCGAGCGACTGTCAACGGCTGCTTGTACCTCACCCGATTCTGACAAATGAAGAAGTCGCTTCGCTCAAGGCGATCGACCATCGCGGTTGGACGAGTAAGACGATCGACATCACCTTTCCGCGGTCAGAAGGAGCCGACGGGCTTAAGGCGACGTTAGAGCGTATTCGCAGTGAAGCTCAGCAGGCGATCAACGATGGTCATAGTCTGGTCATATTAAGTGATCGGGCGATTGATGCCGACCACGTCCCGGTTCCGTCCCTATTAGCAGTTGGCGCAGTGCATCACCATCTTGTGAAGCACGAGCTGCGCACGCGGATCGGCATTGTGCTGGAGTCCGGCGAAGCCCGTGAGGTCCATCACTTCTGTCTGCTTGCAGCCTATGGGTGCGATGCCGTCAATCCTTACATCGCCTTCGAATCTCTTAAGCAGGTTCTTAAAGAGGGGGGTGTCTCAAAGCAGGAATGGACGGACGAAAAGCTCGTCGCGGCGTATCGCAAAGGCGTGGCGAAAGGGATGCTGAAGGTGTTCGCCAAAATGGGCATCTCCACCTTGCAAAGCTATAAGGGCGCGCAAATTTTCGAGGCGCTCGGGCTGGGGCGTGAAGTCATTGAGGCGGCCTTCGTCGGCACGGCCAGCCGCATCGGCGGAATCGGACTCGATATGGTGGCGTCCGAAGCGATCCGTCGCCATGAATTAGGTTTTCCCTCGCGGACCGAAGGCGAAGACCTGCCGATTCTTCCAAATTTGGGACTGTTCGCTTGGCGGAAAGGCGGCGAAAAGCACGCTTGGAATCCGCAGACGATCGCCGCCGTGCAAGCCGCGGCGCGCACCGGCGACAAGGCGGCCTATAACCGCTTCGCCGACCTCGTCAACGAAGAGACGACCCGCAATGCCGCGTTACGGGGGCTGATGCGGTTTAAGTTCGAAGTGTGCAAATCGGTGCCGCTCGAAGAAGTTGAGCCGGCGTCGGAAATCGTCAAACGATTCTGCACGGGCGCGATGAGCTACGGCTCTATTTCCGCTGAGGCGCACGAATCGCTGGCGATCGCGATGAATAAACTTGGCGGCAAGAGCAATACCGGCGAAGGGGGCGAAGACTACAAACGCTTTGAGCCGATGGAAAACGGCGAAAGCAAGCGGTCTGCCATTAAACAAGTCGCGTCGGGCCGCTTCGGCGTCACGTCGTGGTATCTCACCAATGCGGATGAACTGCAAATTAAAATTTCGCAAGGGGCGAAGCCGGGAGAGGGAGGTGAATTGCCCGGGCACAAGGTGAATAAAATCATCGCCGCGACTCGTCACTCGACGCCCGGAGTCGGGCTGATCAGCCCGCCGCCGCACCACGATATTTACTCGATCGAAGACCTCGCCCAGTTGATCTTTGATTTAAAGAATTCCAACCCGTCGGCGCGAGTGAGTGTGAAGCTCGTTTCAGAGGTCGGCGTCGGGACGATCGCTTCGGGTGTGGCCAAAGGTCACGCGGATAATATCTTGATCGCGGGAGATTCCGGCGGCACGGGCGCCTCGCCTTTAACGAGCGTAAAGCACGCGGGCCTGCCTTGGGAGCTCGGGTTGGCCGAAACGCACCAAACGCTTGTGATGAACGATCTGCGAAGCCGCGTTCGGATTCAGACGGACGGCCAATTAAAAACCGGTCGTGACGTCGCGATCGCGACACTGCTGGGGGCCGAGGAATACGGGTTCGCCACGGCTCCGCTGATTACGCTCGGCTGCATCATGATGCGGAAGTGTCACCTCAATACCTGCCCCGTCGGCATCGCCACGCAAGACCCCGTGTTGCGTGAAAAGTTTAATGGTCAGCCGGAGAGCGTGGTCAATTACCTCTTTATGGTCGCGGAGGAATGTCGTGAGATCATGGCGAAGCTCGGCTTCCGCACGATCAACGAGATGGTCGGCCGTTGCGACGTCCTGGAGCAGGATCGCACGATCGACGATCCGAAGGCGCAGGTCATTGACCTTAGCGCAATTCTGACCCCGGCTCGAAAGCCGCACGATGCGGTCCAAGTGTTTTGCGATCGGGAACAGGACCACGGCCTCGACGACGTAAAAGACGTCTGGCTGATTAAACAAGCCGCCGATGCATTAGAAGACGGTGACCCCGTCGAAATTGAATGCGAGATCGAAAACATCGACCGCGCATTTGGGACAACCCTCAGTCACGAGATATCCAAGCGATGGGGGCAGGACGGTCTGGCCGAGGATACGATTCGCATTAAAGCGAGTGGATCGGCGGGCCAAAGTGTGGGTGCATGGGGCGTTCGTGGATTAACGATCGAGGTCGACGGTGATGCGAATGACTACGTGGGCAAAGGGCTTTGCGGAGCGAAGATCATCATTCGTCCGCCCGCGGTCTCTACCTTTGTGCCGGAAGAGAATATCATCATCGGTAACGTCGCTCTCTATGGGGCGACCGAAGGCGAACTCTACGCCCGCGGTATCGCTGCCGAACGCTTTTGTGTGCGAAATTCGGGTGCGAAGGCGGTTGTCGAAGGTGTCGGCGACCACGCCTGTGAATACATGACGGGTGGCCGCGCCGTGATTCTCGGGCCGACTGGACGAAACTTCGCAGCCGGCATGTCAGGCGGAATCGCCTACGTGTACGACCCGAATGACCATCTGCTGCCGAACTGCAATTTGGAGATGGTCGACCTTGACCCTGTCGAATCGGACGCGGACGAAGCGGAACTACGTGAATTAATCGATGACCATTTTCGCTACACCGACTCATCAGTCGCGAAGGCAATTTTGGACGACTGGGGTGGTGAGGTCGCTAAGTTCGTTAAGGTCATGCCGCGCGACTTTAAACGAGCTCTCGGCGAATTAGCCGACACTGCCGCAGCAGCAACCGAATCGAAAGAGCCGTCCGCGGTCGTCGCAACCACAGGAGGGCAGAATTAATCATGGCCACCGCGACGGCGACGACCTTGGAACGACCTCCGACGATTGCCGATTTGGTTGAAGAACTTGGTGGTATCCCCGCCGACCGGATATTGCTTTTGCCGTCACCCGGAACGGCAGGCGATAACGAGTTGCTGGCAGTCGAGGGACGGGACGCATTATATGAGTTGGTTGATCACGTTATCGTTAAGAAGGGTGCTATGGCCGTAGTAGAGAGCCGGTTGGCTGCGGTGCTTCTCGCGATACTTGAGCAATTCCTAGAAATTCACCGGTCCGGTATTGTGTTTGGGCCAGATCTCGATCTCCGGATGTCCGGAGGCAATGTGCGTAAGCCAGATGTTTCTCTGGCCCTGAAAGGTCGGTTCCCGGATGGCCGGCTTCCGATGAAGGCGATTGGCGAATTCGGCTTAGACCTTGCCGTAGAGATACTCAGTCGCTCGAACACGCCCGCGGAGATGCATAAGAAGCGAGTCGAATATTTTAACTCCGGCTGCCAGCTTGTCTGGGAGTTAAATCCGCGAACCAGAGTTTGTCGCGTTTATTCCTCCGCTGATGACTACACCGAACTTACGGAAGAAGACTCGTTGAACGGCGGGGATATTCTTCCCGGGTTCGAACTCTCGATCAAAGAATGGTTCCGACGAGCGGAAGAAGTTTGACGGACACTACATACTGACTGGTTGCTTTCACTCTCGACACTCAACTCTTGACTCTCGACTTCTATTATGGGTAACCCCACCGGCTTTAAGACGATCGAACGACAGAACGCTCCCGAGCGGGACGCGAAGCTGCGGATTCTCGATTGGAAAGAATTTCATCTCGATCCGCCCGAGGAACAGCTCCGCGATCAGGGGGCCCGCTGCATGGATTGCGGGGTCCCCTTCTGCCACACCGGTGACCTGATGGCCGGGATGGCCACCGGCTGCCCGATTAACAATCTCATTCCGGAATGGAATGACCTTGTCTATCGTGGTCGCTGGCGCGAAGCGCTCGACCGACTGCATAAGACAAACAACTTCCCGGAATTTACAGGCCGAGTCTGCCCGGCACCCTGCGAAGGCTCCTGTGTGCTCGGGATTATCGAGCCCCCTGTTGCGATTAAGAGCATCGAATGCGCGATCATCGATAAGGGTTTCGAAGAAGGCTGGGTCGTTCCGAATCCCCCGGAGAAACGAACGGGGAAAACGGTTGCCGTCATCGGCTCCGGTCCCGCAGGGCTTGCGGCTGCGGCGCAGTTAAACCAAGCCGGGCACAAGGTGACCGTCTACGAGCGAGATGATCGCATCGGCGGCCTGCTCATGTACGGTATTCCGAATATGAAACTCGACAAGGCGGAAGTCGTTCAGCGTCGCGTCGATATCATGGAGGCCGAGGGCATCAAGTTCGTGACGAGTTGTAAGGTCGGCGACGACATCACCGCTGACGAACTTAAGAAGAAGTTCGATGCGGTGGTTCTGGCGACGGGTGCGACGGCCCCGAATGACTTTTTCGCAAAGACACCGGGTCGCAGCCTGAAGGGAATTCACTTCGCGATGGACTTCTTGCGTCCGAATACGCAGAAAGTGATGGGGGATAGTCCGAAGGGCTATATTTCTGCGAAAGGAAAGAAGGTCCTGGTCATCGGAGGTGGCGATACAGGGACCGACTGCATCGGAACGTCGATCCGTCAGGGATGTGAGAAAGTCGTGACTTTTGAAATCGTGCCGCAACCCCCGGGCGAAAGAACCGCCTCAAACCCCTGGCCTCAGTGGCCGCGTATTCTTCGCGTCGATTACGGTCATGAAGAAGCGGAAGCGAAGTTCGGCGACGACCCCCGGCAGTTCTCGATTCAAACGCTCGAATTCGTCGGGGATGCCAAAGGGAACGTCAAGTCGATCAAGGCCTGCAAGGTCGATTGGTCGAAGCCGGTTAAGAATGGTCCGCCGTTCAGCGTCGTGCCCAATTCAGAGTTCGAGGTCGAGGCTGATTTAATTTTCCTCGCCCTCGGCTTTAAGGGTCCGGAGCCGACCGTCGCCGAGCAATTGGGTGTCGAATTTGACGTCCGTGGCAACTATCAGGCCGAGCACGAGCAATACACGACGAATGTTGACGGTGTGTTTGCCGCAGGCGACTGTCGACGTGGCCAGAGCTTAGTGGTGTGGGCGATCAACGAAGGTCGCGGCGTTGCCCGCGAATGCGATCGTTATCTGATGGGATCGACGAAGCTGCCGTGAGCTGGGGAGGCAAATTGGCATTTCGAAGGACGGACTTAAGATGAACGAAGAAGACCTAAGGCCGAGTACGCCTGTCAAGATTCTTCCCGACCCGGTTATTGAGGCTTATAAGGTCGATGTTGATCGTTCGCTGTTAGTAAGGAACTTGAGGATGACCCCGAGCGATCGACTCGCGCAGCTTGAGTCAATGGCTGAATTCGTTGCATCCACGCGAGGGCGAGGGGGGTGTGAAAATGAAGACCGAGTTTATCGAAGTTCTTAGTCGATTGAGTGATGCTGAGGTTCATTTTATTCTGATCGGGGGCGTTGCGGCTGTTCAGCATGGAGCCGCGCGATTCACGCAAGATATCGATGTCGTCTATGAGCGATCTCCGGAAAATCTCGAACGTCTCGCGGACTGTCTTTCGTCGCATCGCCCGCAATTGCGAGGAGCGCCACCGAATCTTCCGTTCTTGTGGGACGCGAAGACGTTGGATCGCGGGCTTAATTTCACGCTGCAAACAGACCTCGGTGCAATCGATTTGCTCGGCGAGATCACCGGTGGGGGCGGCTACGATCAGCTTCTGCCGCACTCAGTCGAAATGAAGATTAGTGGTAGAAATGTCCGCGTCCTCGATCTTCCCATGCTGATTCACGTTAAACGCGCCGCCGGTCGGCCGAAGGATTTCGAAGCCATTGCGGAGCTCGAGATTCTGTTGGAGATGCGAGAGGCCGACGACGGAGCCGACGGCGAGTCTTAACACGTTGAGGCCGAATCGCTATTACGCGACAACATCGGGGAGACGGCCGTCGCTGTCGCCAAAGCGTTTGACGTCTTTTGCCCCGGCGGTATCGAGCAAGTTCAGGAACAAATTATTTAGTGGTGTTCCGCGAGAATAACGCAGGTGACGACCACCTCTTAGGCGTCCGCCTCCACCCGCAAGGACGATCGGCAGTTCGTCATGGCGGTGTTCATTCCCGTCCGATAGCCCGCTGCCATAGAGCACGATCGTGTTGTCGAGCAGATTGCCTTCGCCGTCCGGGGTGTCTTTGAGCCGACGGATGAAGTAAGCGAATTGCTCGCAGAGGTAGCGGTCGATCTTTGTCAGCTTCTCGATTTTGTCGGACCGTCCCTGGTGGTGCGAGAGCGAGTGGTGACCGTCGGTGACCTCAATTTGAGGAAAGGTACGATTGCTGGCGGCTCCGGCGAGCATCAATGACGCGATACGTGTCGAATCGGTCTGGTACGCCAGGACCATCAGGTCGTACATTAATCTCGCGTGTTCTTCGAAGTTGTCGGGTTTTTCATCCGGAACCCGAAAATCGCGGGGCGGTTCGATCGCCTTTCTGTCCGTCCCTTCGACCCGGCGCTCGACTTCGCGCAGGCTGCCGAGATACTCATCGAGTTTACGTTGATCACTCTTGGCGATCCGGGTCCGTAGCCGGGCCGATCCCGCAGCGACGGTATCCAGGACACTTTTGCGCGTCGCAATCCGACGTGCCTGAGCAGCGACCGATCCCTTGCCTTTTGAGCCGAACAATCGCTCGAAGACCGCCCGCGGCTTCACCTCCTTCGGCATCGGCTGCGTCGGGCTGCGCCAGGAGATCGTATTCGAGTACGCGCAGGAGTAGCCGCTGTCGCAACTGCCGGCGTTGCGCCCGGCGTCGATCCCTAATTCGAGTGACTTCAGACGCGTCTCATATCCGATCCGGTCGGCGGCGAATTGGTCGATGCTTTGGCCGACATGCAGGTCGGACTCACTCTTGTTGGCCCGGGCACCGGTCAGAAAGGTTGCGGCATTGCGAGCGTGGTCGCCGCCACCATCGACGTCGCCGAGCAATTGGGCCAGCCCGCTGACGACCAACACGTCTTCACGAAACTCGCTCAGGGGAGACAGAGTCGGGCTGAACTTGAAGTCGGTACCGGTCCCTTGGGGGCGCCACTGATCGGGGACGGCTCCATTGGGAAAGAACACAAAGCCGAGGCGGACAGGGGGCTGATTCATACCCGATGACGAATTCGCAGAAGCCGCCAGCGACTCGAGCCAAGGCAGGGCGATCGCGGAACCGGCGGCCCGGAGCACGGTCCGTCGAGAGATCGAGTTGCGCATGATGGTCATCCTTACTTTCGGCAAGGGGACTTAATTTGTCTCGGAGGCCCGCATCGTGAATGGATCGCTTAAGGCGATGCCCACGATGATCTCAGAGAAGCGAAATCCGTTTTTCTCGGCACGGTCGACGATGCGTTCGACGGCGCAGCGATCACGGCGATCGATCGTTCGGCCGAGGGCGTACGTCATCATTTTGCGGACGAAGTTGGTGGCGAACAGGCGGCGTTCCGACGCGAGTAAGTCGATCAGATCGACTGCGTCCTCGAACTCGCCCCGTTCCGGCAATTCGCCCGACGAATCAATGCGGTGCCCATCGAATTTTTCTCGCCAAATGCCGAGCACATCGTAGTTCTCAAACGCCAAGCCGATCGGGTCCATCGAGGCGTGGCACGAAAAGCACGCAGAACTTTCTCGGTGCAGAGCTAATTGCTCCCGCAACGGCAAATCGGGCGCGGCTTCCTTGGCTTCATCAAGCGGCGGGATGTTGGCCGGTGCGGGGGGCGGGGGAGTGCCGAGGATGTTCTCCAGCACCCACTTGCCTCGCTTAACCGGCGACGTCTCGACCGGGTTGGAGGTAACGGCGAGAACTGCCGCCTGAGTCAGCACTCCACGTCGATTCTTCGGAAGGTCCACACGCAGGTAGGTCGACTCTTCTGGGAAACTCGGCCCGCGCGAGTCCTTTCGTTTCACTTTCGAGAGTTCCCGTCCGGAGAGCGAGTCGAGATACAATTGCAGCGGGTCTTTGCCACGCCATTTGATGTCGTAGAGTTCGGCCAGTCGCGGATTGACGTAAGTGTAATCGGCCGTCAGGAAGTCCAAAATGCTGCGATCTTTACGGACGATTTCCTCGGCGAACAGTTCCGTCTCGCGCCGCATGGCGCGGGCGAGTTTCGTGTTCCATTTGCGGTACAGCTCGGGTTCCGGGGCCGTCGCGTCGAGGTTTCTCAGGTTGAGCCATTGAGCGAAGAATCCTTCGTTCAAGGCGTCAATCGTCTTCTGTTCTTTTAGCAGCCGGCGGACCTGCGATTCGATTTGTTTGTCGGTTCGCAGCCGTCCTGCATCGGCGGCTCGACGCAGTTCTTCATCGGGCAGCGTTGACGTCAAGAAGTACGACAGTCGGGTGGCCAACTCGTGGTCAGAGAGTTGTCGGTCGGGGCCTTGCTCGACCGGCTGTTCGACGCGAAACAGGAATTCGGGCGAAATTAAGACCGCTTGCACCATGGCTCGCACGCCGAGCTCAAACGATCCGCTCGATTCCGCAATGCTGGTCGTCAGCGCGGCGAATCGCGTTATCTCTGCTTTCGTGGCGGTTCGACGAAAGGCCCGTCCCGCGAAACGCTCCGTAACCTGACGAGCGGCCTTGTTCAGTGAGCCCGCTCGACGCGGGTCAGTTGAAACGATTTGGCGATGATGTTCAGGAGGACGCGGGGCGCCGGCTTCCGGTCCCCAGAGCTTGACGCCGTTGACGTACAAATTGCGGTCGACTCCGCTTTTTGAACCTTCCGCTTCCACATAATGGTCATTCACGAAGGCGACGCTCAAGTTGTGTGACCCGGCCTGTTCGATGTCGAACGTCAGTTCGTATTCACGTTCCCGCTGGTTTCCGCGAATGTCGAATCGCCGGAGCCGCTTGCCGTCCAGAAGGACCTCCATGCGTGTTGGCTCGTCGCCTCCCTGGTCCGCCATTGCTCGAACGGTGACCTTGTAACGGCCGGCCTCGGGCAACTCGACGGTGCGAGTTTCCGTGCGGTCCCAAAGAAAGCTACCGGTCAAATCGAGTGCGATATCCTTTGTTGACTCCAAATCAACGACGATCGCCTCTTCGGCAATCTGCTCAGCGGCAGTGAGGTACTTCTCCAGCATGAGCGGGCTGACGGTGAGGATGTCGGCCTGATTGTCGAACCCGTTGCCGACGTCATCGGACGGGAAGTGATCGGCGGCGTCGAATTCGATGCCGCACAGATCGCGGATCGTATTGCGATATTCGATGCGGTTAAGTCGACGGGCGGTCGCGCGACCGGGGTGGGGCACCGAACAATCCTGCTGGTTGAGCAGATCGTCGAGGCCTTTGACAAAGCCGGCGCGATCCGCTGCGGTCGGCTGCGGCTCGAAGTCGGCCGGGGGCATCGACCCGACTTTGACCTGCAGCAGAATCTTGTCCCACGAGTCGAGGTCGTCCAGTAATTCTTTTTCAGAGTCGGGCGCGATCACGTCGAGGCCGGCTTCGGCGAACTCGCCCGCGTGGCAATCCGCGCAGTGGGTCGTCAAGAAGGGCTTCAACTCGGTGGCGAAGCGATCGGGGCGGGGCGGAATCGCTTCTTCGGCCGTTGCCGGAATAGCGGCAAAAACGAGCGAGACCGAGAGAATTGCTCGACGCATGGCGGCCCGCGCAGCATCAAGAGGTTGGTGAAATTGCCTGACGTCCATGGCGGACCTTCGAAAGTACCGAACGAGCCGGGAGGGATGGCACGTGGTAATCGGGAGGAACCGGCCCTCAGGGTAGGAGGAATCCTACGCCGACGGTCGGTGGTTGTCCTAAGCCAAGTTATCGCTGAGCGTCGATGCGTGCAACATGAATTACCGGTTATGCCGGTTAAGTCGACTTTGCGGGCGGGTTCATGCCCGAGGTCGCCGCATCGATCGACACCAGAGCGGTCGCGTCACAATCTCCAGACGCACATTGGGTTCAGCACAACAGCCGGCCCGCGAGTGGAACTCCACCACTCAGGCCTTTAACCCCGAGTGTTTTAGCAGCGGTTCCGGGCTTGGTTCACGGCCGCGGAATTCTCGGAAGACCTCCATCGGATGTCGTCCGCCGCCGGAGGCGAGGACCGTTTCGCGAAAGCGTTTGCCGGTCTCTCGCACGGCATCGTCATTGTCCAATCCGACTTCGACGAACGCTTCGAAGGCGTCGGCGCTGAGGACTTCGGCCCACTTGTAGCTGTAGTAACCAGCCGCATATCCGCCGGCGAAAATGTGGGCGAAGCCGCACAGGCTCTTGTTGTCCGGCAACATCGGCATGACGGAGGTCTTTTCGGCGATCCGACGTTGAACGTCGAACGGTGTGCCGTCGGTTGCCGGGTCATAGCTGGAGTGCAAAGTCATATCGGTCAGGCCGAACAGAATCTGCCGCAACATCTGCGTGCCGGCGCGGTAGGTGCGGGCCTTACAAATTTTTTCGAACAGCTCATGTGGCAGCGGCTCGCCCGTTTCATAGTGACGGGTGATGCCCATCAGCGTCGGCTCGTGATAGCACCAGTTCTCCATGAACTGGCTCGGCAACTCGACGGCGTCCCATTCGACGCCGTTAATGCCGGAGGCATCGGCATCGTCGACCTTGGTCAGCATGTGCTGCAAACCGTGGCCGAATTCGTGGAACAGCGTTTCCACTTCGCGGAAGCTCATTAGTGAAGGTGTCTCGCCGACCGGCGGCGTCTGATTGCAGACCAGATGTGCGACCGGTAATTGGATTTTGCCGTCCGGCAGCCGGCGTCGCTGCAGGCAGTCGGCCATCCACGCGCCGCCGCGCTTGTCCTCCGGCCGCGAATAGGGATCGAGGTAAAACGAGGCGACCTGCCGGTTGGCTTCATCGTGAACCGTGTAAAAGCGGACGTCCTTGTTCCAAACGGGCACATCACCATCGACCGGGCGGACGGTGATTCCGAACAGGTCTCGGCACAACTCGAACAGGCCGTCGAGGACACGATCGAGCGAGAAGTAGGGCCGCAGTTCTTCGTCGGTAAATGCGAACCGTTGTTCGCGCAGTCGCTCGGCGAAGAAGCCGACGTCCCAGTGCATGAGTTCTTCGACAAAGCCGGTCTCGCGGGCGATGTTCGTTAATTCGTTATGTTCCTTCTCCGCTGCGTCCCACGATGAGGTGCGCAGCTTCGTCAGCAGGCTGGTCACCTCTTCGACGGAGCGGGCCATCTTGGACGCCAGGCTGATCTCGGCGTAATTCGAATAGCCGAGCAGCTCCGCCTGTTCGCGCCGCAATTCGAGTGTGCGGTCGATGATTTCCGTGTTGTCGAATTCGCCGTCGGAGGCCCGGGAGACGAATGCGCGATACATCCGCTCGCGAAAGTCCCGCGGGCGAGCGTGCTCCATGAACGGAGTGAAGCTGGGATGATCGAGCGTGAATCGCCAAGGCCCCGACTCGACCGATGCCGGTTGGTCTCCGGCCGAGTGAGCTGTGCTGTAAGAATGCGCGGCCGCGGCAAGCGCACTCTTCGGCATGCCTTCGACATCGATCGGGTCGGTCAGAACCAACTCGAAGGCTTTGGTTGCGTCGAGGACGTTGTTCGAGAATTTCGTCGATAGCTGCGAGAGTTCTTCGGCATTGCGATTGAATCTCGCGCGGTCCTCGCCGTCGAGCCCGACGCCGGCGAGTTCCGAATTCTGAATTCGTTGCTCAATGATCCGCTGACGCGCCGGTGGCAAAGATTCCCAAGCCTCCGAATCTCGCAGTTGCATCAGCGACGAGTAAATCGGCTGACTCTGCTGCACGCGCAGGCTGTACCCGACGATTTGCGGCAGGACCGTCTCGTAGGCCTGACGCAATTCGGCAGAATTGCGGACTCCAAGCAGATGACCGACCGGCTGCCACCCCCGTTCGAACGGGCGGTCCAGCTCTTCGAGTGCCCCGATCGTCTTCTCCCATGTCGGCTCGATTTGCTCCTCGATCGTGGCCAGACCCGTGTTCGCCACATTCAACAAGTGCGTGATCGCAGGGATGACGTGTTCGGGAAGGATCGCTGCGTAATCGGGGAGGCCTTCGGTTTCGAGCAGCGGATTGCCGGCGAGTGAATTGTCCATCGAGTTATTCCATCCCTGTCGAGGCGGGTCGACCGAAAATCGGTCGCAACGTTTCTTGCAAAGAGTGTCAAAGAAGCGGCGATGGTCAGCGAACCGCTATCGAGAATCAATCAAGCGCGTTCGAGCCGGACGATGCCTCCTGTCCGGACCGCGCCGGTTGCTACAATAAGGGGGCCTGACTGGGAGACAGCTATCTACCGAAGGCTCCCGCCACCTCGAAACCCGATTCGTACGCGAAACGACACGGATATGGACTGTCGATTTCTGCTGCTCGCGACCTCTGTGTTGGCGTCGGTCTCAGGCCGGTACGCAGCTGCCGCTGAGGCTGAGAGTGCCCCGACGAACGAGAACGCCGGGCAGGAAATTGCGAAGCCTCAGTCCTCCCGCGGCGACTTGTTGCAGGGGATTCGCGAATTCCCGTTCTGGACCGACCAAGCGTTTTTCGGCCGGAACCGACTTCAGCGTAACGTGCTCACGGGACGCTATCGTGTACGTGGAGAAGGCCCGTTCAGCAAAGAACTCGGGTCCCGCGAAGAGTGCGTGGACTGGCTGGAAGCGCAAGTTGGCGATCAAGATCTTCCCGACGACTGGAACGAGCGTGAGGCCGTGGTGTTCATCCACGGGTTGGCACGCTCGCCGCGCATGTGGTCGAGCCATCAAAAAGCATTCGAAAAGGCCAGCTACGCGACCTACCAATTTGAATACGCGAGCACACGCCAGCCGATCGCCGATGTCGGCGATGCCCTGGCCGATTCGATCCGGTCGATTGGGCAGCACCCCCGCACCCACTTGGTCGTTCACAGCATGGGCGGCCTCGTGACGCGAGCCTACTTTGCGAAACATGTCGATCAGGCGGAGGACGAACTCGATCGATATGGCAGAGTCGTGATGCTCGGAACGCCCAATCGTGGCGCACAGATGGCCGACAATCTGCACCGACTCAAAGCCTTCCAAGTCCTGTTCGGGCAACCGGGACAGGAATTGACCAGCGGTCCCTTCGGCTTGGGCGGCCGACTTCCCGCCCCGCCGGTCGAATTCGCCACCGTTGCGGGCAGCTTTCCGAAAACCGGCGGGTTGAACCCGTTCGTCGAGGGGGACGATGACGGCCTGGTTGCCGTTGAAAGTACGTTCCTCGGCGGCGCTGCGGATTCGCTCGTCATTCCGAACGTCCTGCATCACGCGCTGCTGCGAGATAAGCGGGCGGTCGCCGCGGCCCTTTCTTTTGTCGAGACCGGAGCGTTGACGGAAGCGGGCCCCCGCCAACCGACCGAAGCGGGCGAATAGAACGGCCCGTTCATTATCAGCCCGCCCCCCGGAGTTTCGCGCGGTGCAATACGCGATACCGGGGGCCGTTGGGCGTCAGGTCGGAGCGAAACCACGTGATCTCCGTCGCTTTGCGGGACCCGAAGTCGTTCGCGGCATAACGCTCCAGCACGCTTGAGAATTGCCGGGGCGGTCGTCCGCGGATTCGGGCGAGCGTCAAATGGGGCCGATAGCTGTAGCGGTCCGGTGTGAATCCGAGATCCCTCAGCTCGTTCTCGATGAAGCGGTGCCAGCCTTGAATCGGGTCGGTATTCGCGATGCCCGCCCAGCAAACGGTTGGTCGCGTTTGATCGGAGAACACGCCGAGCCCGCGAAAGTGGAATTCCTCGGCGGAGAACCTTCCAACCATCCGATCAAGAACGTTGACAATCGGACCCTCCTGATGTGGAGCGGTTTCTCCGAGGAACTTGACCGTGATGTGCAAATTGTCTGGTTCGACAAGCTTGAGCCGTCTTCCCATTTTGCCGAGTTCAGCCAACGCCGCTTGAATCGCGGGGGTCGCGTGAATCGGAACGGCGATAAAACTCCGAAAATTCATTCTAACCCGTCCGGTCGTCGCCGAAACCGATCCATCGAATACGAAGAATCACGTTTCAATTTGACAGACGGCCTCAAGCACTACTGCCAGCGACGACGATATTCGAGTGGGAAGCGAAATTTCGCCTCCCACGGAAAGTACGCGGCTGAGCACACCGAGGCAGACTCAATAGTTTGCCCCAGCGACCGGGCGGTCGTTACCTGCGAAGCTGCGAAGTCCACAGGCAAAGCCGAAAGGCAAGGAATAAGCCGATGAGACCACAACTTCGAATCTTTACAGGCGATGAGACGGATACGCTCGATCAGCGTCAGGTCAGCGTTCCTCTTGAAGAATTGGCCGACGTGCTCTCCGAGGCCTCCCGCGGCAACCGCACGTGGGTTCGCGATTTCGCCAAGGATGAAATCCAGGTCTCCCCGGACCTCTACGAAGTCCTCTGCGCCTATCGACACCTCCGCCCCAGCGCCTAGGGGCATTCGCCCCTCTTGTGCCTGCGGCAGCTTGAGCGGTCGTGGCCCGATCTCTCGCTGATGCCGGGCCGCGTTGGTGGTCGTCAATACGTCGCGCACCAAGCGACGGGTTGACGAAAGTCGGTATCGATCGAGCCTGCCTGCGCTGGTCGCGGGGGTTCGATTGGAGAGGTTACGCCGGTCGTGTCGATAGTGACGGTATCGGAACGGATGCCGTTCGATCGACCTTTCGCCCCGACCGACTGATCCCGTGCGACGATTCGCCATCCTGCTGCTCATCTCCGGCTTGCCCGGCTGCGTTCTTGTCGAGCGGGGTGTCACGAACCCGATTCCGGCGATGGACGTCGTCGCGATCGCTCCCTTTCTGAATCTCAGCACCGAGCGCGTCGTCGACGGTCGCGAATTTGCCAACGCCTACTACGGCGAATTGCAGAAGGTGCCCGGCTATCAGGTGATCCCAGTCGGCGTGGTCGAGCAGGCCATGGTCGATGCGGGCATCAATCTCGATAACCCCGATGACGTCCTCCGCCTCGGTCAGGTATTGGGGGCAGACGCGGTGGTCGTTGGGGCGGTGACCGATTACGACCCGTATTACCCACCACGCATCGGGATGCAGGTCTCTTGGTATGCCACGCACCCGCCCGGTTTTGCCCCCGGCATCGCCAACGACCCGTTCGCCCGGCAGGCCATTCGCGATATCCCCAAAGCGACCAGGTGCGACAGCAGTTGGTGGGAACGAGCCTGCGGATGCCTCAAGAGCAAAGTCCCGCTCTCGATTCGCGGGCAGTCTCCGGACGCCGTCGTTCGATCAAACGAAGTTCTCGACCTCAGCGCGAAAACGGCAACCTCAGAATCGACCGCCAACGAGCGGCACATCGAAACGGTCTATGGTGACAGTTCGACGGAAGCATCGGGGCCGAAGAACGCGATCGAAACGGCGATCCACGAGTTTCGCCGGGCGAAGGCGGATTCGATTGGAACCATTTATCCGCCGCAGGCTCCCTGGACGATTCGACAGGTCAATTCGGAATCAATTGAAGACCCACTCGAAGCAGATCGCCCGCTCCCGTTTCTCGATTTCGAAGTGGTCACGCCCAGGATGAAAGAACGCGAAGAGAAGTCTGCGGCAAAGTCCTCGCTGAAATCGGCTGAGGTCCTTTCGAACAACCCTATTCCGTCGACCGAGCCGGTTCGCGAAGTCGAGTCGGTGCCCGACCCGGTTTTGGTCAAGTTTCCCGAAATTCCGCCCGCTCCGCTGACTGCCGGGGCGACTGATTCCTTGCCACCGGTCCCGCCGCCCTTGGAATTCGAAGGCGTTCCTCCAGCCGGACTCGTCGCATCGTTCCCCGAACCTGTGTGGGATCCCCGAACGCCGGTAATGAGTTATACGCGCGTGTTCGACGGCAGTGACGGAGACCTCGCCGCTTTGGTGCGCGACTATGTCGAACTGCGTGATGACCTTCGAGCCGGCGGTTGGGAAGGGTATATGCATCGCAGCGACGATTTCCTCCGCTTCGCGATGCATCGCATGATCGTGGAAATGCTGACGTTGCACGGCGGCGATGCCCGCCGACGTTACGTCTTGAAACTGAAACGGCAATTTCGCACGAAACCGAAGTAATCGCCGCTGCCAATTATAACGAATCTGACGGTTCGGACGGGTACCGGAGCGGAGACCGACCTCAAAAGTCGATGAAGGCATTAGCGACGATGTCGAGGCCCACTCGAACTACGGCTGCACGTCGTCATTTAAACAATCGTCGCGGCAACTCCAGGCGGAAATAGGTGATCGGAATAGGGGTCCTGCGGACACGCGGAGATGATTGGTTTCGACGCGATTTTGCCGTGGAACTGGACTTCTATTCGCTATCTCCGATCGCCGTTGGCGGCGGTCTCGCTAAAATCTGTCTGACGCTGGTTAAACAATACTGAGCCCTTTGGGGCCGTGATGGTCGAGGCGAATGATGAAGGGATCGATGAATGTCATCGCGCTGGCCAGACATGGCGAGCAATACATCTTTCTTTACGATGACACGAGCTTCGAATCGCTGCTTGACCAGTTCGGCCAATATGCCGCCGACGAAGAATTAAATTTTTCCTGGTACGATGCCGCGATCCTGAGCCAGAAAGTACGCCGCATTCGTGCCGAACGCGAAGTCGAGAGCGATCCGTCGCACCGCCGCGCCGCGTGACCAACTCCGCCGATTGCTCCACCCAAGAGGGCATTTATGTACGGCGAGATTGACGCCTTCGTCCGGTATCTCCGCGTGGAGCGAAATGCGTCGGAGTTGACACTCAAGTCATATTCCGAAGATCTCGGCAGCGTGCTCGAGTTCTTCAATGAGGTCAAGCAGCGCGTACCGCCGGTCGTCGAAATCGATGTCGCCGCACTTCGCGAATATGTGGCCTATCTGCATGAGTGCCAATACGCGCGCTCCACGATCGCGCGACGACTCGCTTGCCTGCGGAGTTTCTTTAAGTTTTGTCGACGCGAAGGCAAGGTCAACGCGAACCCCGCCAAGGCTTTGCGAACGCCGCGCGCGGGAAGGAAACTGCCGCACTTCTTGACCGACGACGAAATTTTAAGGCTGCTAAACACACCTCCCGCGGGAGAAGCGGCCGGCCTTCGCGATCGCGCTATCTTAGAGGTTCTTTACTCCGCGGGTTTGCGTGTCGCTGAGCTTGTGGGAATGGATCTGACCGACTGGGATCGCGACGCATCGGTCATTCGCGTCCTCGGTAAAGGCCGCAAAGAACGGATCGCTCCGGTAGGACATCACGCGACCGAAGCTTTGGACCGCTGGTGCGCCGTGCGGGAGCCGGACGAATCGAATGCCGATGCCCGCGAAGCGGTCTTTCTTAATAAGTTCGGCACCCGCTTAACGACCCGCAGCGTCGGCCGAATGCTCGATAAGCACATCAAAGCCGCGGGGCTTGATACGAAGACGTCTCCTCACACTCTCCGCCATACGTTCGCGACGCATCTGCTGGACGGCGGCGCCGATATCCGCGGCGTCCAGGAATTGCTGGGGCACAAAGACTTAAAAACCACGCAGATCTATACGCACGTCAGCACCCGTCAGCTCCGCGAAGCCTACGAACACGCCCACCCGCACGCGGGGAAGAAATAGGACTTGATGCTAACGATGATAGCCCGCAGCGCAAGCAAGGCGGCAATCTGCAAATTGCATGGCGTCTGACGGCTTCGAACATGACCGGCAGGCAGCAGCCGGCCCGCCTCTGATCGTCACACCGACAGCCCGGTCGGTGGGTGCCGAGGTCGATATCGATGGATCGAACTCGCTGAGGGGAACCGACTTCGCGGCCGACGCCCTACTTCCCGGGCTCTTTAATATTCGTGCTGTCGATCACGGTCGTTCGCGGGCGTTCGATCGGCTGGCTCTTTGCCGCGGCTTCCCGGTTTTCAATTTTATGCGATGACACAAGAGCCGGGCGGCTGACCGGGTGGAAGATTTCAGGGTCGAATTGTTCTCGATGGAGGGGATCGTCACTGGTACTTTGACTTCGGATCGCTAAAGATCAAGACTATTGGTGAAAGCGGTGTATTATGACTTTGTCTCGAAAGGCCAGCGCACCGCTTGCTGAATCGAATCGATATGAGCCGCCTAAATACACGACCGTTTCGACTATTGGGGCTTGCGTTGGTGGCGATCACCGTCGCGGGCGCCATGTCTGTATTAGTTGATGTGTACTTACCAACGGTTGCCGGGAAGTATCTGAGTGCCCTTGGTTTGCAATCACCAACGGCTGTCGTCGGTCCGAAACTACCGAAAGCGTGGTCGGACGGTTTGCCATTCGGCAACAGTCCCGAAGAAGATATGCGGCGAGCCGAGGCCCTTTCGCCAAGGGTCCATCAGTTGTGCGGTGCGTGCCACGCCTATCCGGAGCCCGCGCTGTTCCCCAAAGAGCGATGGGCTGTCGAAGTTAATCTTGGATACGATTTTTACGAGGGGTCGTCTGATGCCCTCGTTCGCGAAATTGAAGCACCTCCGCAGGCTGATACCACCGGCTACTATATTGCGAAAGCCCCCAAAGAAATTGAAATGCCGCGGCTTCCAACGCGAGACATTAATCCGATCTTCGTTCCGACGACGCTCAAGTATCCGGACGAAGGTCCGTCCGATGGTTGCGTTTCCGACGTCGCTTGGTATCCGCCACAAGACTCTTCGGTCGGGTTCTTGACGATCTGCGATATGAGACACGGTCGGGTCATCCGTGTCGACCGCACGTCCGCTTGGTCGGAGGGGCGTGTGCTGGCCAACATTTACAACCCGGCGCGGCTCCGACCCATCGACTCCGGTGAAAAAGTGCCGCGTGCCTTTTTACTGGCAGAGTTAGGTGTGTTCTTACCGTCCGATGATGTTCCCGGGCGGTTGTACCGACTCGATCTTTCCGAGACAGGCAGGCCGGCTCGATCGACTCTGCTCAAGACCAAGAATCGAGTGGCCGATGCCGTCGGTGGCGATCTCGACGGGGATGGCGACCTTGAATTTGCCGTGGCTGAGTTCGGCTGGCGGTCGGGTGGCGCACTGGCCTTACTGGATCGTTCCGAAGGCGATAAGGAGTGGCAGCGTACGATCCTTGACGAGCGGCCGGGTGCGAGTGATGTTCGAATTGACGATATCGATGGCGATGGTCGACTCGACATCGTTGCCCTCTTCAGCCAACAGCATGAGGTCGTCGAGGCTTACATTGCCGATGGTTTGGGCGGTTTTGAACGACGAACCATTTTCGACGCCAAAGACCCCGCGTTCGGTTCGAGCGGGATGGACCTCGTCGATTTCGACGTCGACGGCGACCTCGACATTCTCTTTACAAATGGCGACATGCTCGATTTCGGGTTTCTTTCGCCGAATCACGCTGTCCGATGGTTTGAGAATCGGGGCGAGTTTCCGTTTCGCCCACACATCATCGGCCATTTGCCGGGGGCATATCGCGCGGTCAGCGGAGATATCGATCTCGATGGTGATCTAGATGTCGTCGCCTCCGCATACATCTCGAACGATATTGCCGAAGGTCAGGTTTCCGCGGCGACGCAGTTTAATTTATTGGTTTGGTTCGAGCATCAGCGTGACGGGAGTTTTCTTTGCCGACCAATTCTTCGAACCAGACGATTTGGTTCTGTTGACGCGGCACTCGGCGACTTTGATTCCGATGGAGACCTCGACATTGCAGCCGGTTTGACTTTTTTCGAAGACGACGGGCCGCGGCATCGCTTACAGCAGGGTATGTTGACGATTTGGTCGAACGGTACCAAGAACCCTTAACAGCATGTCGGACTTCAGCCCGTTCTCTTCTCGTGGTTAGCCGAGATGCGATCAGCGACCGTCTGGACTGTGCTGCCGACGCCCTACTTCCCGGGTTCTTTGATATTCGTGCTGTCGATCACGGTCGTTCGCGGGCGTTCGATCGGCTGGCTCTTTGCCGCGGCTTCTCGGTTTTCAATTTTATGCGATGACACAAAAGGCGGGCGGCTGACCGGGCGAAAGAGTTTCGAAGCTGAGGCCGGTTTCGACGTGGTCGTATCGCGAACGGCGACCTGGATTGGCGAGGGCGGGGCATGGTGACCCATCCGTCGGTCCGACGGGCCGGAGGCGGGCAGATCGGCGCGTTGAGGATTAGAAATAGGATCGACGGCGGTCGGGCCGGTTGCTCGACCCGAATCGAACGTCTCAATTTTTTCGAAGCGGGGAAGCTGCGAGGTCTTATCGACGGCCGGAATGAGTAATCTCATGCCGACGCGGACGCTGTCCGGATCGCGAAGCAAATGTCGGTTGGCCTCAAAAATTTTCCCATAATATGACGAGTCGCTGTAATGCTTCAGTGCGATTCCGCTCAGCGTTTCGCCCGGCATGACAACGTGCGTCGTCGGCAGCGTCGGTCCGCGAACGGCACGCGGGTCTTTAATCGGCCGCGGTGCCGAGGGAGCCAAGTCGAAGTCGGCGGGATGAGACCCGAAGTCGGTTGGTGCCATTCGATCGCGACGCGGTTTCGGCGCGTCTGAACCGATCGGTTCCAGCGTGGGTAAAGACTCGTAGCGGATCGGGTCGGGCACACGACCGAATGAGGGGCCGTCCGACACGAATTGCCCGAAGCTGACCGGGGAGCCGAGCGTCACGTCGGTCGGTCGAGGAGTGCGAACGATTGAAGAACCGAGTGACGACCATTCGCCGGCATCGGCTTGCGGCGCGACCCGACTGATGGACGGGCCGGAGGGGAATTCGTCCAAGCCGTCGAGATACGGGGTCACCTGGCGGTCGGCGATCTGGCGGTCGAGTTGCTCGGGATTCTCGAGCTTTGGCAAACCTGTCGTGAGGTCGGGCTCGTTCTTCAGGCAGAATGCGGCAAGCAGTCCGCTGCAAAGAATTCCGAACGAGAGGCCGAGTTTCAGATCGCGATTCATTCGATTCACTCCGCGCATTAAGGCGCGCAGACGGGATCGTCTGCGTCGAGTGTAATTTTCTGTCGCGATGGTCGCTCGAATTGAGACGGTCAGTCGGCGACCGAACTCGCCACGATCCAATTACACGCGCTTATCGAGAGTGATCGATCGGCGCGCGAAGGTTTCCCCAGCGAGATTCCCTTCGCCACCGAAGTTTCTCTGTGGCGCGCGGAGTAGTTCCCGATTGTGCCGGTTGTGAGGAATCGTCAGACTTAACCTCGTCCGTTTGCGGAAGCGGGCTAACGTGGCGTGAAATTCTTCATACGCAACAGTCGCAACGTATGCCAAACCCCGGTGAGGGAGTGTTCGTCCGATTGGGCGATGAGCGAGCGTTGAACCTGCCGACAAGACTGTGTCGAGACAATTATTAAGACCGGATCAAAGAGAACTCTCTCCAAAGGCTGCCTAATGCCTCGATATCACCTGATCGATATCCCGTCACTTCCCGGCATCGAGTGTCCGTGTGGGACGGCGCGGCGGGCGTTCGTCGATGTGGACGCGTTTCCGGGCACCCTACACGTCACGGACATCTCTTCCGATGCGCAGGTGCACTATCACAAGGAGCACACGGAAACCTATTACATCCTCGAATGCGGCCCGGAGGCGGCGCTCGAGCTCGACGGGGAACGGGTGCCGGTCAAAGCCGGGGCGGCTTGCGTGATTCCACCCGGAGTGAGGCATCGAGCCGTCGGCGCGATGAAGGTGCTCATCGTGTGCCTGCCGGAGTTCGACGAGGCGGATGAGCATTTCGATTAAGGCAAGAACGCAGGTTTGATTTGGCGTCTGTCGGCCGATTGGTTTGACCGGTGGCGCCATGAGCCCGATTGATTAATTATCGAATCTCTTGTTCCGCAGACGCTTCGGCCACGCGGGAGATCGGTTCGATCCAGAGGACGTCAATTTGCATGTTGTCGGCTGAGTCGACGGCGATGGGATAATAATCGGTACGGCTCAGGCGAAAACGCTCTTTAAGATCGCACTCCCATTGCTTCCGCGCGGCGACCGATGTGGCGTCGTAGGGATGAAACGCGATGAACAAGCCGGTCGGCCGGTCGACGCGCTCCGGCAGGCAGGTCTCTGCGGTGCGCAGGGAGTCCGCGTACTTCGCCTTTAAGAACCCGAACTCACGACCTTCGGGGCGGTGTGGCAATTCATAGCGTGCGGCCCAAGCCGTGTTGGCATTGAGAACCGGTCCGTCAGTCGCAGCGGGGTAGTCGATAAAGAACCACTTCCCGAAAGCCGCAACGCGTTCGGCATGGTCGCTCGTGTAAGGCTTGATCAGGTCTTTCGTCGTGCTTCCCAATCCGATCGCGATCAAGATCGCGGCGGGTATGATTTTAATTCGCGTTGCAAGTGTCGGCGTTACTTTGCCGCTTTGAGTCCAGAATCGGACCAGTTCACGAATGCCGGCTCCGACGCCGACGGCTACGAACGGCGACAGATAGAGCACGACGCGGGGATGTCCGCCTAGCGGATATTTTTTTAATAGTGCCGCGACAAAGGCGAGCAGAAAGACACCGCCGATGATCGACAATACGTCGAAACGTCGTCTTCGGTGAAGCGAGAACAGACCAAGTGCGAACAGCGCGGCGACCGGCAAGCTGCCGAAGTTCTCGCCGCCGACCGGATGGGCGAAGATCGAACCGGTCGCCGCCTGAGCGATCCACACTAGGAACGACCAAGGCGAATCATAGGAAGGGAATCCGCTCCCCCAGCAATTCGTCATCACATCGCCGAGAACCTGATCGTACGGTTTAAGGAGATAGAAGTACTGCGCAAGAAACGCGACGAGAATTATCCCGCAGTAACCGAACCACCAAATTACGGTCGTGATCTTTCGCTCCGCCCAAACGGCCGGCACGAACGCGAGCGCGATTCCACCGGCGACAAAAACGGCAGGGAGCGAGCAGAACATCGCGAGCGGCGCAAGGGCCAACAGTGCCAGTCTCGCTCTTAAGCGGAAAACTGATGGCGCTCGCTCGAGTGCAATCAGTGCAATGTAGAGCAGCATCGCGGCCATGCAGGCGTCGACAGCATATTGCTTAATCTCAGAGGCATGTCGGACATGGTAGGCCGATGCCGCGAGCACGCCGACCGTGAAGACGGTCGCCCAAGGGCCACCGATTCGTCGCGCGGCCAGCGTGACGAAGAGCAGTGTCAGAATCGAAGCGACGAAGGCCGGAAAACGCAATGCGGTTTCGTGAACCCCGAACAGCAGCGATGCCGTTTTTGCGGCCCATAAATAGCCGACGGGCGCGACCTGGTTGAGTTCGAGCGGCTCGAGCAGGCCGAGATAGTCACGCTCGACAACTTGCACCGCGACGGCAGTCTCGTCGCCCCACGGTGCCCAGCCGGGCAGGTAGCGGGTCGCGCGGGCGAGAACGCCGACCCCGATCAACAGACACAGCAGCAACGTCGCGACCATTTCCGGACGGAGCTGAATTCCGGGTGCGCCGTTTTCGATCGTCGATTCCGAGTCGATCGCAGGGCTCAAATTATCCGTTGGCATAGCAGGTTAAGAACGTTGAATGCGGCGCCCTCAATGAGGCTTGAGGAGTCACCAGTGTCGCAGGTCGGCGGGATTCGACTTCCAGGAGGCACCGTAGGCTCCCTCGAAGTACCGAGCACCCGTAGTTTTGAAGACGGAATGCAGCGAATTGGCAAAACGGCCCGTGACGGTCAAGACCGATTCGGGCTCCGGCGACGAAGTCCGAAGTCGCGGCCGCCCGATCTGTCAGGCGGAGCGGCATGGATTTCGAATGTCTTCTGCCATGAAGGCCGGGTCGAGTCGAACAGCAATTACGTCCGCCAAACTGCAAGTTTCGCGGCGAGACCTCAGTCCCGGCGGACGCGTTCTTTTCGAAGTCCCGCGAATAGTCCCAGACGCTTCGGCTCAGGCGTTTGCTCCTCAGTGTCGTGTCGATTGCCGAGAATCGATTCGCCGGCGATCTCGACGCCGTGGACATCCCTGTCTACAAGGCCGCTCTGAACGGCCCGCTCCGCGTGGTCGAGGGTTTCCAGAATGGCCGCGTGGTCGGCCGTCGGCGCCGCGGACGCTTCGCCTTGGTCGGCGTCCAAAACGGTATCTTCAATATTCTCCGCAGTCGGCGGCGATGCGAGTGTGTTCGTTTGCCAAGAGCCGCCGGCATCGAGCAACGCGTACCGATCGATCACGTGAGTCACTCGAAACGGCTCCGGCGGGGCGGCGATGATTTCAGCGACCGAGCCGATTTCGACTTCCGGAGTCTCTTCGGCGGTATCTTGCTCAACGTCGTCAACCGTGTATTCGAACGTGAGTTCGGCGGTCGTGTTGTCGCGGTCTTCGATCGGTTCCGTTTGCGCGATCGCCGGACTTTCGGCGGTTATCAAATCGTCCGACGGTGACGAGCTCTCGTCTTCATCCGCAATCGAAGCCTGCAGCGGATCGGGATCGACCGACCATTCTTCTTCGTCGAAGAACTCTTCAATCAGTTCCTCGGGGGACTCGTCCTCACCGACGGGTTCGGCCGCAGGTGACGCATCGAGCATGCGCTCGACGGCCTCGGTCGTCAGTGGGGTCGGCCCTTTTGACTGATCAGTTGAGTCAGCGACGGCGGCTTCAGCGACGACATCAACGGGAGCGTTATCGGATTCGATGTCGGGCACACTTGCCTCACTGCCGATCGAATCGCTGGCATCGGCGACGTCGAGTTCTTCCAAATCGTCTTCGAGTGCCGCTTGAATCTCGCTGATGTCACGCGGCGATTCGTCAAGGCTTTCGTGATCCAGTTCGGCGGTTTCCGCAACGTCCTCAGATGCTTCGGCTCCGATGATGGCTTCGCCGCGATCCGATGCATCCTCGCCGAGATTTGTGTCGAATAGCCGGTCGGATTCCGTAATCACCGGAAACTCGATCGAGTGAAACGCTTCGCACGGATCTGCCGGGCTGTGGATGACGTTTGACGCGTTGATCTCTTCGCTCGGCTCCCAATCGGAGTTTTCCTCTCCGACTTCGAAGTCGTCGCCCACTTCGAACGAGCACGGCTCTTCGGTTTCAGCGGGCATCTCCTCCGAAGGAAAACCACCGGTTGAAATCGCTTCTCCCATCGCGTCCTCGATTTGGGACGCGGCAACTTCGTCGTGGCCTTTGTTAGCCACGGGCGATTCGACGGATTCCGCTTCGTCGTCGCTCCAATCGATCTCCCAGTCCGAGTCTTCGACTGCGGGATCGGTGGTTATCGCTGTTTCGTCGTCGGCGCCGGCTTCGAACTGTGTGTCGGAATCAGATTGCGACTCTACAACGGCTTGGTCGACCGATTCCGCAGGCTCGAATTCTTCGGTCGACGAGGCGGCGGAGATTTCGTCATCCGCCGGTTCGGCTCCGATTTCGATGAAGGCTGCCGGGGCCGGCTCGTCGTCTTGAATCGATTCTGCTTCGACTACTCCGGTTTCATCTGCCGGCATCAAGACATTGGCTGCCGTCGCAGTCGCGGCTGGCGAACTGAGCGAAATCGTCTCGGGCGGCTCGTTCCAATGGACGGGCAACCTGCGCAGATCGTGGAGCGCTTCGAGAACGGCGGCCTTGCTCGCGGGGTTTTGTTCCGCGACGAAAGCGAGCAGCAGGGTGTGGTCGGCGAGTTGGTTGAGGCTTCGGGGGAGGCCGTCGGCGATGTGGGCGATCGCCGAGAGTGCGTCTTCGGTGAAGATGGCGTCGGCATCGCAACCGGCCCATTGAATGCGGCCTCGCAGATAGTCGACGGATTCATGTCGTTTCAAACGGCCCATCGAAGTAAAGCAGCCGATCCGGTCCGAGAAGTCGGAAAGGGAGCGCTCCGCAATCGTTTCTTCCAATTCCGGACAGCCGGCCAGCACGACTTGGATTCGACGTTGCTCCGTCAGTTGGATCGCCGAGCAGATTGCCAATTCGTTGAGAATACGCTCGGAGAGGCGATGGGCGTCGTCGACGATCAACAGCAATCCGCCGTCGCCTTCGGCCCGTTCACGGGCGACATTGGCCAATTCGAGCCGCAGTTCCTGTTCGCCCATCCGCGTGTAGGGACGGTCGAGCTCGTACAAAATCGATTGGAGCAGTGATCGCCGAGTCGGGTATTCGGCGCCAGCCAAATAGACTGCGGTTCCGCTGAAGTCAGCGGAGTCCGATTCGGCCGACATCTCGGCGAGGTGGCGGCACAGCAGTGTTTTGCCGGCGCCGGACGGTCCCGTAATCACGCAGATCCCGCGGTCCTGAGAAAGCGAGCGGACCACCTCCGCCGAGACGGTCGCGAAGGGGGGCGTCTGGATGAGGCAACGGGTGTCGGGGGCCGTAGCGAATGGGCGGCGCGTCAGGCCGAAGAAATCTTCATACATGGATTTGATCGTCCGTGATCGTGAACCACTTTGCGATTCCGCTGTCTGCCGATCGTTGGGGCGCAAATGATCGAAGCGAACGGCGACTGTATCGAATGATCGTTCGGGCGGCCGGGGTTCTTGAGCAGAACCGGCACAAGCGGCAGCTTCGCGCTGGAATCCCCGGTTTCTGTGATCGGACCAAGCCGGAAAACGTGAATATTCTGATCGGCGAAGTAGTTCGCGACCGAAGGCTGATCGTTTCCGAATGCTCTTCGGCAGCCTAAGATCGAACTTGGGTGTTCGCGGTGTCGGGTCGCCCGACGAGAGCGGCGGTGCGGAGATTCGTGATCAAACGCGGCCCCTTTTTGAAACGATTTCGAGGCGAATCAAGAGTAACTGATGAGTGAAGCGACGATTCAATCTGAGAGTCCCGAGGCCATTCGATTGGTGCTCGGTGAGCGTGACCGGCATCGGCGGATGATTCGCGATGCGACGGGCGTTGAGATCGTGCTCCGCGGCGGTGAGGTTCGCCTGTTCGGCGATGAGACCGATGTCGCGCAGTGCCGTGCCGTGTTCGATCATCTGCTCACTCTCGCCGATACACGAGGTCGAGTGGATGAGTCGGATGTGTTCGCGGCATTGGGAGATCGGATCAGTCGCAAACCGGCTGTGGCTACGGGGACGACATCGGACCGCCAAATGCCGGCGACGCGAAATCGGATGAAGATGTCCCCGGTCGACGAGGCCTCTTCCGACACGACGGTCGGCTCCGCGACGGATCAGGCGGTCGATTTGCATGAGCGCGGGCGCCAAGTCTTTGCCAAAACGCCGGGACAGCAGCTGTATTTGGACGCGATGGGGAAGAACGATCTGGTCTTCTGCGTCGGTCCGGCCGGCAGCGGGAAGACCTATCTCGCCGTCGCGGCAGCGATTCAGGCACTCCGGACCGAACAGGTCCGAAAAATCGTGCTCGTGCGTCCGGCGGTCGAGGCGGGTGAGAAGCTCGGATTTTTACCGGGGGATATGCTCGCGAAGGTCAATCCGTATCTGCGACCGCTGCTCGATGCCCTCAACGACATGATCGATTTTGAGCACGTCCAGCGGTACATGGCGCGAGACGTCGTGGAGATTGTGCCGTTGGCATTCATGCGAGGCCGGACGCTCAACGACACGTTTATCATCCTCGACGAGGCCCAGAATTCGACCGTCACTCAAATGAAAATGTTTTTGACTCGGATGGGGGAACGGTCCCGCGTTGTTGTCACTGGCGACACCACGCAATTAGACTTACCGGACGACGTGCCGAGCGGTTTGCTGGATGCGACACGACGGCTCGGCTCGATCGCTGGGGTGTCGGTCGTCCGGTTGGAGCGGGCGGACATCGTGCGTCACCGCCTCGTGCGGGAAATCGTGCATGCCTACGATCCGGCGGAAAGTTGACCGAACGTCGTTCTGCGAACAATTCGCCGGACCACCAGTCGGATGACAAACGGTCTTTGACAAAACAGTGTTGAATCAAGGTGTGACGAACCAAGCTGTGTTGAACGAAGCTGTGTTGAACGAAGCTGTGTTGAACGAAGCTGAGAAACTCGGAATTCAAATGCGCGGCTCCATCCGAATACACCCTCTCTGTGACGATCGGTCCGTGCCGACATCGCGATCAGGTCATCTGATCGCCGATTTCGACTGATCTCTCCTCGCGCCTGCCGCCTCTCGGAGGTGGTCTTTCATGCCATTGATCCCGTCAAAAAAAGGGCGTTCACCGCGCTCGGTCAAGCTGCGGACGTCGCAGACCGCGGCCGGTCGGTTCGATGCGCTCGTGCGGAGTCAGCAGCGCCTCGTCCAGGTCATTCTCGTCATTTGCGCCTGCGTCGGCGTTGTGTTGGCAGTGCGGGCGGAACGTCCTCCGTTTCCGTATCGCTTGGGGGACTACGCGACGCACGGATTAGCGGCGAAGGTTCCCTTTCGCCGTGAAGACGAGTTCAACACGGAGCGGGCCCGGTCGATTCGAGCCGAGCAGGTTCGTCCGATCTTCATCAATTTTGCGAGCCGGCTCGACGATCTGACCGATCTGCTCGCCAAAGACCTGCGCCGTGTGCTGTCGACCGAGCGACTCGAGAATCTTCCGGAAGACACAGCCGCGGCGTTCGGGCTGACTGAGCTGGAATCAACCGCGGTCGGTCAGGGCGGCAACGTAGAGGCCCGCCGGGAATTCGACGATTTGAAGTCGGCTGCTGGTCGAGATCCCGAAGCGATTGAAGATGGTCGACTGGAAAGGATTCTCGCGGACTTCGAGGAGATCGTCGATCTATTTCGCCGCACCGGCATTACGACCCCTGAGGAACTCGCTTCCCTCAACATCCAGCGTGACGGCCTCATCGCAGTCTATGATCGGGCGGGCGAGAAGGTGGCGGCGGTCGCTCAGAATGAAATCGTGCTCGCCGATTTGCTGCAAGAGACGGGTAAGGTTGGTGAGGCGCTCGTTTCCAAGCAGTCGCTCAAATTGCTTGCTCCGTTCTTAAAGCAGTGGATGCTGCGGCTGACTCCCGTCACGCTCTCGTACGACAGCCTCGCGACTCAACTGGCGAGGCAGGAAGCGCGGGAGAGCGTCGACCCCGTTTACGACCAATACAATCCACGCGACATCCTCGTGGAGCCCGGCACTCGGATCAGCGAACAGGAATTGACGACACTCCGGGCCGAATACGATTCGATTGTCGCAAAACTTTCGTTGACGCAATCGGCCGCGCGGACATTGACGGTGATCGTGATGGTGGCCGTGCTGGCGGTCCTCAACGGTTATTATCTAGTTAAGAACGAGCCGCTGCTGGTCGGCAACCCGGTCTCGCTGGCGGTTTATCTGGCCGCGACGGTGCTGGCCATTTGGGCCGCTCGCGTGTTGTCGTTCGACCCCTGGAGGGCCGAGATCATCCCGCTGGTCGCCGTCGTGATGTTGTTCGCGATCACCTACAATCAGGTTCTGGCAACGATTACCGCGTTTACGCTGACTTCGGTGGTCGTGCTCTCGACGACGGCCGACCTTTCTCACTTCATACTGCTGATGAGCGTGTGCGCCGCGGCGATCATCCCATTGGCGGAAGTGTCGTCTCGATCGAAGATCATCAAGATCGGCGTCACCTGCGGACTTGTGTACTTCGTCGTTTCGTTCGGGCTGGGCCTGCTGGAACGCCAGAACTTTCAGGAACTCCGCAGCGATACGATGCTCTTGAGTCTGTCGCTGCAGGGGGCGTTCTGGTGTGTCGTCACCGGCTATCTCGTCGCGGGGAGCCTGCCGTTTATCGAGTCGGTCTTCGGCGTAGTGACCGACATCAGCCTGCTGGAAATGAGCGACGTCTCACACCCGCTGCTGCAGGAACTTGTGCGTCGTGCCCCGGGGACTTACAACCACTCGATCGCCGTCGCCACGATCGGCGAGACCGCCGCCGATGCGATCGGAGCGAACGGCCTGCTCGTGCGGGTCGGGGCTTATTTCCACGACGTCGGCAAGATGCTCAAGCCGCAATATTTCATTGAGAATATGTCGGAAGGGACGCAAAGTCGGCACGAACAGCTTGCTCCGGCCATGAGCACACTCATTATCATCGGGCACGTCAAAGACGGAGTTGATCTGGCCCGCGATCACAACGTCCCCGAGCGAATCATCGACTTCATCGAGCAGCATCACGGCACGACACTCGTTGAGTACTTCTACCGCGAAGCCGCCAAACATGCCGAGCAGTCGCCCGATCACCGGGGCGAGGCTGAAGAGTCGGCGTTTCGCTATCCCGGGCCGAAACCGCAGTCACGCGAGGCGGGCGTGATGATGCTCTCCGACGCGGTCGAAAGTGCCAGCCGGACCCTGAGCGAACCGACACCCAAGCGGCTTGAAAGTCTCGTCCATTCCCTGACGATGAAGCGTTTGCTCGACGGCCAGTTCGACGAGAGTTCTCTGACGCTCAGCGAAATTAACCGTGTGCAGGAATCGCTGACCAAATCGCTGATCGGCATTTATCACGGTCGAATCAAATATCCCGAACAGAAATCGGCGTGACAAATTTTATCTCTCCAAGGCCCACAGTGTCCGAAATCACGGCCGAGTCCGATCCGCAGTTCCTCATCGAATTTGCGATCAACTGTGAAACCGTCGCCTGCGACGAATCGTCTCTGCGGACGATCGCGATCGACGTTCTCAGGCAGGAGGGGATCGCCGAAGCTGAAATCAGTGTGGCGATCGTCGGGCACTCCGACATGCGTCGCATGAATCGTGAGTATCTCGATCACGATTTCGACACCGACGTACTGAGCTTTCGGCTCGACGACAATGAGCCCGGCGACGGATCGCTCGAGGGCCAACTGGTCATCGACGCCGAGACCGCAGCGGAAGCGGCTGCGGAATTTCGTTGGAGTGGTCGGGAGGAGTTGATACTGTATCTGATCCACGGATTACTGCATCTGGCCGGTTACGACGACCGGACCGATGAGGATCGGAACTCAATGCGAATACGAGAGACAGCGTTACTTTCTCGGCACGGAATTGAGCGCTCGCGGGATTTGACGTCCTCCGACTCGCCGTCGGTACGGTCTGCGGAGAGTGAGAGAACCCGATGACTCTGCTTCCGCCTGTAGCGGCCGGTTTCACGCTGTTGTCTCTGTTCATCGTTTCGTTTGCCGCCCGCAGTTTGCGCAATTTCTCGCGCAGCCGGCTGGGCGAAATTAGTGAGCAGCGTGACCTGCTTGATCGCGGCTCCGAAATTTTGCGTCAACACGGCGAGGTCGAGGCCGACCTGAGCGGACTCAAAGTGGCCCTGCTCGGTCTGTTCGGGGCCTGCTGTGCGGCGTGGTTCGGGCCGCCGTTCGATGTCGAAGGGGTCGCCATTCTTGCCGCCGGAGAATGGTTGCTCGCGATCGGCACTTTGACCATAACGACGGCGCTGCTGCCGTCGATCTTCGGCACCATCTACGGCGAGAGTTTTCTCGTAAGCTGGTGGCCGTTCATTACGTTGTTACTGCGGATGATCTATCCGTTTCGCATCGTCGCCGAGCGCGTCGAACGGTTGCTCAACCGGATGGCCGGTCGACCCGATCCGGAACGATCGGACGCCGCCGAGTTGATCTCCCAGGAACTCAAATCGGTCGTCGACATCGGCCAGCGAGAGGGCGTGATCGAATCGGGAGCCGGCACGATGATCGCCCGGGTGATCGAATTACGTGAGGGCGACGCCGAGAACGTGATGACGCCCCGAACCGAAATGATCGTGCTCTCAGCCGACGTCACCGTCGACGAGGCCCGGCAGGCGTTCGTCGACGAAGGCCACTCGCGTCTGCCGGTCATCGGTGACTCGATCGACGACGTCCTCGGCATCCTCTACGCCAAAGATTTGCTCAAAGCTCTCGACGGCAACGGCGGTCACGAAATCAACATCCGTGACATCCTCCGCGAAGCCGTCTTCGTCCCCGAGTCGACCGGCATCGATGCACTGCTCGAACGCATGAAAAAGTCGGGCGTCCACATGGTGATCGTCGTCGATGAATACGGCGGCGTTGCGGGGTTGGCCACGCTCGAAGACGTCCTCGAAGAGATCGTCGGCGATATCTTCGACGAATTCGATGACGAGGAGCGGGAGTCGCCCGCAGTGATCCGCGTCGATAACGACACGCTCGACGTCGAAGCCCGCGTTCATATTGATGACCTCAACGAAGAGTACGGGCTCGACCTGCCCGAAGACGGCGACTACGACACCGTCGGCGGCTTCGTCTACGACCAACTCGGCAAAGTCCCGGACATCGGCGAAACCTTCAGTTGGAACGACCTCCGCGTCGACGTCACCGACGCCGACCACCGCCGCGTTCTGCGGGTCCGCATCCACAGCCGGACCCCGGTCAACTCTGGCAGCAATGGGCAGGGCTGATATTGAAGTACTTTTTCGACCTGCCAGTGGCCGCCTCTTTGATAGCGGAACGGTGATTCGTACAGCGCTTAAGACCGTGACGAAAGTCACCCGCAAACCTCCGCAAATATGACTGCAACCGGCTGCTCATATTCGTCTGCCCGGTGCCGTCGCTTGGAAGTATACGATCGCGACAATCCTGAGCGTTGCTGAACACGTTTTGGGACGGAAGTCGGCCTAATGATCGGCAACTAATAATTCTCCTCGTATTTCTCCCAGTCAGGGCGGTGCGCCGCGTGGGATAGTTTTTCGATAGAGCGTTCGAGGTCGTGCATAAAGGCGTCGCGGTCCGGGTCCCAAGGCACCTGCTTGCCTATGAAGCAGTCGCAAAAGAATGGCACGAGGACGCCTTCGCCCTTCGGTAGAGCTCGTCCCAATCCGTGAAGAAAAACCGGTGTGAGCGGTACGTCAGGATGTCGTCTGGCGATGTGGGCGACACCGGTTTTAAACGTCTCCCGGACTTCAGGCTCTCCGCGGCTGCCTTCCGGGAACAAGATCACGATTTCGTCCCGGCCGAGCGATTCGTCGACACCTTTCAAGGGGTCGCGGTGGGCGCTCTTAATTGTGCGTTCGATCGGGATAATGCCGATAATGCTCTTCGAAAACCATGTCAACCAGGCATTCCGCAAAAAGTGATCGGCGGCTGCGACCGGACGCACCAAATGCAGTCGTTTCATCCCGAACAGTGAAATTAGAACCATCGTGTCGAGATGGCTGTTGTGATTCGCAACAAGCAGTGCTGGCCCGGCGCCGGGAAGCCGTTCGATGTTCCGCACGTTCACGCCGATTAAAAGTAGAACGACAGGGCGGACGATGCACAGAAAGAAGATATACCTTAGCGTATTGTTAATCATTAATTTGGTCGCCGGGCCTCGATCTGACAAGAACGATTAGGCATACAGATAATACATGTAATGAAAGAAGAGCGGGGCGGTGAAAGTGAGGCTGTCGATTCGGTCGAGTATCCCGCCGTGGCCGGGCAGGATCGACCCCGAGTCCTTTACGCCGAGGTCACGCTTTAATGCGGAGATGGACACGTCCCCGGCGAACCCGCCGAGGCCGATGATCAGCCCTGCGATCAGCGCGCGGGGCAAATCGAGAATCGTCAGATACGGGCCGATCACCGCTGCCAAAACGACGGTCGAAGCGACACCGCCGATCAATCCGGCGACGGTCTTGCCGGGGCTGACGGTCGGAACAATCTTACGCTTCCCGAGCAGTTTGCCCCAGCAAAACTGTGCGATGTCATTGAATTGCGTCAGGAACACGAGCAGCAGCAACAGGGCCGGTCCCGCCAGTTGTGCCTCGGAACCGTCGGGCCACGCCGCCGTGACGCGTGCCTGTTCGGACGGCACAAGGGCCAGCAGAAACGCGGCGTGCGATACGCTGAAGACGGTCGTCATTAAACCCCAGTGGAGGGTTCCAGACGCCCTGAGAAAGCCGCTTGTCTCACCGACAATCACCATTCGGGTCGGGATCAGCATGAAGAGGTAGACGGGGATGAAGACGATAAACATCCCATAAAACTCCGAGTAGACCCAATAATACTGAAACGGAATTGAAAGATAAGCGAGGAATAAGACGCGATGGTCAGCTCGACGAGTGGGAATAAGAGTCAAAAACTCTTTGAAAGCAAGGAAGCTGACGAGCGCAAAGAATAGGACCGAGGCTGTGTGCCCGAGGACTAATGCGATGCCAAATAGTCCTACGATCACCCACCATGTGCGGACCCGTTGGGACACCTCTTTCACATTCGAGTCTGGTCGTCCACGGCGCACTCCCCAAGTAATTAAGGAGGCAACGGCGAGCGTCGCGAATATTCCACCGAGCGTGTAATAGACCTGTGGCGGGATTTGATCAGACATCGGTTGCGGCTCCATCAGTCGCTCTCGCCCGCATCAGGTTCGCGATTCGCATTAAGCGTCGAATCGCCGTCACAACGCCGCCGGCGGCAACTGCGATGAGGACCACCCCGATGATCCCGATTCCGGATGGTGAATGGACCGGTTGCCAACTGGCTGGCAGCAATCCGCATAAAACCAAAGCCAGCGTGAGGACGGCCATTCTTTGCTGTTTGGCCATTGGGCCGAGAAATACTTGCCCGACTCCGACGCTCGCTCCGATTGCACGCACATAGGCGACAAAGATCGCGACGAGAGCGGCAAGAAGCCCAAACTCCGGTACGCTGCCGATGGCGTAGCCGGCGCCGATAAAGATCGCACTGTCGGAAACGCGATCGGGCACTTCATTAAATAGTTCTCCGATAGCCGACGCCTTGCCACCCTCAATCGCGACCATTCCGTCAAGCAGGTTGGCAATTAATCGCGCCTGCAGGCAAGCCGCTGCGGTCAGCCAAATCACCTTCACGATGATGTCATCGCCGACATGGGGAGTAAATGCGAGCAAGGTGCCGGCTGCCAATCCAAAGAAAATGCTGGTGGCCGAGATGATGTTGGGTGTAATCGGCGTCGTTGCCAGCCATGCGGCGAGGCGCTGGAAGAATCGCCAGTCTCGGGTCTTGAGCGGGCGGCGGCCCGCGGGGGAGTCGATCATCGCGTCCACCCCATAAGAAACATTCCGAGAATCAGAAGGATCATGCCGAAGATATTGACGAGGCTGATATTCGTGCCATAGGCGAACAGGCCGATCAACGCGGCCCAGATAAAGGTCGTGGCGTAGATCGGATATAAAACGCGAAGTTCACCTCCTCTCTTAAATGCCGCGACGAACAAAACCATGACGGCGATATAACAGACGACGCCGACGAGTATTCTCCAGTTCGCCACATAGCTGAGAACCGACGTCCCCTGACCGTGGGACGTCACCTGTTCCGTTCCCGATTTATACAGGAACTGCCCGACCGCCCCGAATAGCGAGGCGAGAAGAAAAAGAAATATCGATGCGAGTGGTGTTTGCATTCAGTCCTCAAAATATGTGTAACGGGATGCCCAGTGCCCGCCAATTCTCGCCAGTGACTTAATGAGTGGCGCTCGCGCGGTCGACCTATACGGCGCTCAAAATGAATGTTGTGTGAGTCCATCGAAGTAAGATGGCCAACTCTGATGCGCCCGGCCTGCTGCCTCGGCGAAATGACTGTCGTTGTTCGCCGCACCGTGGCGAATGCCTTCATAGATTCCCGCGATCACATTGCCGATGAACTCGCCGAGTTCTGCGACACGTTGCTCGCGAAAGTCTGCGACCGATATCGCCCGATATTGTAAATTAAGGCCGAAGGCTTCGTTGAGGTAGTCCGCCAATTGTTGCTGGGTCATGGGCGCGCCGTGAAGATTATAGATTTTCCCGTCGTGCTGTGAGTCCGTCAGCATTCGGGCGTAAGCGTGAGCAAGTTCCGGGCGTGTCGTGTAGCCGCACAGGCCGTCGCCGGCACAGTTTACGATCTCGCCGCGTTGTTTGTACGTCTCGACGTACTCGACATCCGGCTCGATATAGATGCCGTTGCGGCCGAGGGCCCATTGCAATCCGCAGTTGCGAACATCTTCTTCCGTCTGGCGATTACTTTGGACGACAGGCGAGAAACCCGTGTCTTCTTCGGCGCCTTGCACACTGGTGTAGACGATTTTGCTCACCCCGGTCCGTTTGGCGGCATCGATCACGTTGCGGTGTTGTTTAATTCTCTGTTCGGGGGAAGCCATGCCGGAGACGAGCAGCAGGGTATTGACCCCTTGCAACGAATTTTCGAGTTCGCGCGGCGAGTCGTAGTCGCCGGGTCGGATTTCAATTCCAAGTGATTGAGCTTTTTCAGGGGTTCGGGCGAGGCCGATGATCTCGTCGTTTCGAGCAAGCCTTGCTGTGGCTTTAATGACTTCCCGGCCAAGGTGACCGCTCGCGGCCGTGACGGCAATTTTCATGGTGGAGACTCCCTCGGTTTCGCGTAAGACCTCACCTTATGTTCGATCGATTTGGGTCGCTACGTTGCGCTGATCCGTGGGAAATTGCACGGCGCAAAAAGAAACCCGACACCGAATTGTCGGTGTCGGGTGATCGATGGGACTCGTGGGAGTGGGCGGCTGCGACTCAGCCGGCGAAATTCAGTCCCGCGTCACCTTCCGGGGCGTTGTCTCGGAGGAAGCCGAAGCCGCCGTTCTGCCAGGTGATCGTTCCCGTCAGGTTGCCGGCATCGGCGTTGACGAGGGAGAGTTGATCGCCGTCGAGTTGGTAGGTTCCACCGAACTGCGTCTGTTGGCCGTTGTTCTTGACCTGCCAAACGAAGTTGCCATTTGCTTCGAGGCTCAGGGTCACGATGACGCCTTCGCTCGGTTGGGCGGTCCAAGTGCCGACATATTCGGGCGTTGCGGCAACAGGAGCGGCCGGTGCCGCCGGGGCGAGGCCCCATGCTCCAAGCGAGGGAGCGTTCTGTACGATAGTGACCGAAGGCCGAACCGGTCGGGCCGTCGCGATGTAGCCGGCATCGAATCCGTAGTAGCAGGGGGCGACGGTCGGCTTGTGGTGACGGTAGCCGAAGTAGCCCGTCACGTGTTTGACGTTTCGGTGAGCGTGGTGCCGATTGTGGTGGCCGGTGAAGTGGCCGTTGCGATGCCGGTCGTTTTGGTGCCCGAAACGGTGGTTGTCGAAGCGGTGCCGATCGTTCCGGAAGTTGTTGTGGTGATTTCCGTTTTTGTTTCCTCGGTGAATCTGGCCGCTGAATCGGTTGCCGCCACCGCTGGAACGATTGTGAGATCGCTGCTGATTCTGGCCGCCGAAGCGGTTCATGACTTGCTTCATGCGGCTGCCGCCTCCGTTGTTTCCACCGCGGCGATTGTTGCGATCGCCGGCGAAGGCGTCACCCGTGGCGATGATCATTCCGAAAGCCACAGCAGCAGCAGTCAGCGTTTTGGTCAGCCCGTTCATGATTCGTGTCCCGTCTTAGGTTTTGAGTTGTTTGTCTTCCCGATACACAGGGAAGCGACGGGGCTCGGGAGGTGTTACAGCCGGTCAGGAAATTCTTTCTGAGATTTCACTCCACAGGTGCCGGCGAACTGCCGCGTTCGCCGAGCATCTTTTCGAAGAACGCGACCATCTTGGTCTTCGAATTTCGAGGGCCGGAGTGTCCGCCGTTGTCGCTGATTTCAAGTTCAGCAGAACCACCGGCTTTTGCCAGTTCCGCGTGCATTCTCTGCGACTGCTGCCACGGGACGGTGCGATCGTTCTTGCTGTGCAGCAGCAGAATCGGCGGGTCCTCGGCGTCGACATGATTGATCGCCGATGCCCTCAGCCAGTCCTTGTCCGTCGGCGCGTAGGTGGAGCCGATCCATTCCCCGTTCGTGACGAGTTTGGTGTCGAGGTTGGGCTGAATCGCGATCTGCTCCCGGTCGACGAACCGGCCGACGAAATCGTAGACGCCCGCGATGCCGACGGCCGCTTGAATGCGTGCTGGATACGGTTCGTCGTTGCCCGCCTGTCGACCTTCGTTCTTCTCAGGCGTGACGGCTAAGAGTACCGCCAGCGTCGCGCCCGCGGATCGTCCCATCGCTCCGATTCGATCGGGGTCGATGCCGTATTCGTCGCTGATCTCGCGGATGAAGCGAACAGCGGCTTCGACATCGGCCATGGTCTCCCGATAGGTGTGCTTCGGTCGGCCCCGATAAGAGATCAGTGCCGCGGCAAACCCGTGCTCTGCGAGGTGTTCGGCCATGGGACGAAATCGCTGGCCGGTCTGCGGCTTGAACCCTCCGCCTTGAATCACAACGACGCAGGGCATCGGCTCAGCCGCGTCGAGCGGGACGTACAGGTCGAGCTTGAGCCTCGGCTCCGCCGTGGGATACCTCAACCCCTGATGCACCTTGTATTCGCGAACAGACCGCGGAGCGTCTTCGCCGTTTCCGGTCGCAGTTGCGAGCAGGGCAAAACATGCCGCGAGTAGAAAAGGCTGTGATTTTTGCATCAAAGTATCTCCCGGTGAATGAGACAAAGTGTCGGCCTGGTGCGGCGATCGGATGGACCTAAATGGAATCTGCGAGGAAGGGCTCTTCGTCAAGGCATCGCCGAAATCGCTGAGATTGCTTCGCAGGTCAGCCTGTGACTTGGCCGCATCCAACACAAGTGTCGCTCGCTGCAAGCGCTCGCTCGGAGTAAATCGGCGAAAACCATGCTTGATTACTCCCAATTGTTAAGAGGTGACGAGGAATGGTCTGTCGGAATGGTACGATTAATAAATAGTGCGAGCTGTGAACGCGGCCCGATCGGCGGATTCAACTCCGGCGACTACTGGATCAGGGGCATGCGCATGGCGGCGGATTCTTAATTAGTGTGAAGTACGGCTCAAACGCGACTTGCTCCTTACCGTCGGCTATGCCATCAGAACTCTTTCGGCGTTGATCCCGTTAATTATACATCGCGAACGGCAGTCGGAAGCGTCGATTCGTCTCTCACCACCGCTCCACCGGCCCGGACGGTACCGGCACGTGCATGTCGGGCAGTAAGCCGTTCCGTGTGCCGCCGACGGGGCCTGCGGTGCTGATGGCGGCGAGGGCGGCTTCGACTTCTTTGAGGGTTTTGGCGACTTGATACTGATGGCGGTGCGGGGCGCGGACGCGCATCGACTTTAAATACCAGTGGGCCATCTTGCGGAAGCGGACGATCGCTTTCTCCGGCTCGAACCGCTCCATTAAATAGCCGAGCTGTTTTCTTAAAAGCCCGAGGCGGTCGTCGAAGGTGCCGGCGGGGGAGTAAGTGCCGGTCGTCTCCCACTCGACGAGTTGCCGGAAGATCCACGGGTTGGCCAGGGCGCCGCGTCCCATCGAGACGATGTCGCAACCGGTCTCGCGGAACATCGCGAGTGCATCCTCAACATTCCTAATATCGCCGTTGCCCACGACGGGGATGCACTCGACCGCTTCTACTACCTTTTGTATGCCGGTGCGGTCGACCTCGCCGGAGAAGCCTTGAGCGCGGGTGCGGCCATGGATCGCGACGGCGGCGACGCCGACCTGTTCGAACTCACGGGCGAACTTGGGGGCGGTGAGTTGCTTTGAATCCCAGCCGAGCCGCATCTTGACGGTGACGGGAATCTGAACGGCTTCAACTACGGTGCGGACGAGGTTCACTGTTGAATTCGGATCATCACACATTAATTTCGACCCGGCCCCGACCTTGGTGATGCGGTCGACGGGGCAGCCCATATTAATGTCGATCGAGTCGACGCCGCGGCTTTCAAGGAGCTGCGCGGCTTCGGCCATGCGGGCGGGGTCGTTGCCGAAGATCTGCACGGCAAAGGGCCGGTCCTCGGGGCAGGTTTCGATCAACTCCCAAGTTTTATTGCTGCCTTCCAAGAGGCCGCGGGCGTTGACGAGGTCGGTCGTGCCGAGGCCCACGCCGCCGAGTTCGCGGACGATCCGTCGGAACGGGAGGTTCGTGTAGCCCGCGAGGGGGGAGAGGTGATAGCGCGTGGGGAGTTCGAGCGGGCCGTAGTGGACAGGGCCGGTGGGGTAGGGAACTTCGGACAAATCATTCAGTCTGCTCGGGGCCAAGTCTTCGCTGTACTTAGTATGAATATCGGACATCAATTGGACCTGAGATCGAAGTTCTCACGGTGACCGTAAATTGCGGGAAAAACTAAAGGCCGAACCGATAGCCAAACGAACGTCACTCCGCATAAGTGCCAGAACAAGAAAATTGTAAACGGTCGTGCGGTTCGCACTCCTTCACCTTGAAAGTAAATAAAGTAATCCAGCGGGCGGATAATGCTCAGCAGCGTTAATGGCAATTCAAGAATTGCGGTCAGGACTTCGCCGAAAGGGACCATATGCTCCCTTGTTAGTGATAGAGTCGGTAGATGAATGTCCCACCCGGGAACGACAAATGCGCCTCGTCCATAGCCGAGCCACGGTAGCGAAGAGAGCAGCAGAGAAATGATTCCAATTGTAAGGAAGATTTTGCAACGCCCGTTGAACATTCTTGGCTGAAATGGTGGTGTCAGATTCGCTGGGGGCGTACAGAAATCGGCGTCGTTGGTTTCGGTAAGGGTCACCCGTGTGGTCCCTTGCTTGCGCTGCGGGCTTGTGCTCGGGGGCGTTACTTCTTTGCGCTGCGGGTTTGTGTTTGTCGCGCTCATCGCTGGACGGCTTCGCATTGCTGTTCGCAGGCGGAGACGATTTGTTGTTGGACTTTGTCGACCTCATCGCCGGTGAGGGTGCCCTCGGGCGAGCGGAAGACGAGCCGCATCACGTAGGACTTCTTGTTCGGGCCGAGCTGCTTGCCGCGGAACTGGCTGGCGAACTCGACCGACTCGACCAATTCGCCCCCCGCGGCGAGGGCGACGTTGGAGAGCTTCTCCCACGTGACCGGTTCAGCGAGCATGAAATTAATGTCGCGCTCGACGGCCGGAAACTGCGGGATTGGCTCGAACGTCCGCTGAAGCGTTGCGCGCTCCACGAGCGGGTCGACGAACAATTCGAATGCCGAGGCGGCCCCGCGGAGGTCGAGGGTGGGCGACTCCAAGACGTTCGTATCGAGTTCGCCGACCCAGCCGAGGGGCGTGTCGCCGAGAGACAGCTCCGCCGCCCGGCCCTCGGCGAAGGCGTCCAGCTTCGCCGGGCGCGCGGTGATCACGGCGTCGGGGCAGAGGTCTTCGACGAGCGACTCGACAATGCCCTTCACATCGCCGAACTCGCGACCGGTCACCCCCGAAACCACCATCGGTTCGGCCGACGGCTTGCCGGGTGAGGCTTCGAGAAACGTCTTCGCGATCTCGAACAACTCGGCGTTGGCGGTGCCGTGACGTTCGTTCTCGCGGCGGCACATCAGCAGGCTCGGCACGAGGCTGCGGCGGAGGATGTGCTCGTGCCGACGGCTTGAATGGTCAACACGCAGCGGCTCTTGGCCCGCGTACGGGTCGAATAGCGCCTGCTGGTCTTCGCTGATGAATGTGATCGTGATCGCTTCGGAGAGCCCGGCTCCATTGAGGACCGCCCGCATTCGCTGCCGGACGGCATCGGCCTTCGGCAACGTCGGCACTTCAACCGGAATATTTGCGTCATCCGGGATCTCGTCGTATCCGTAAATACGAGCGACCTCTTCGATCAGGTCGCACTCGCGCGTGAGGTCGGGCCGCCAGCTTGGGGGAACAAAGGCTGCTTTCTCGTCCGTGACTTTGCCTGCGACCTTGAGGCCGAGGCGCTCCAATATTTTGACTGCTTCTGCAGGGGCGATGTCGATCCCGAGCAGCCGGGGAATCTGGCCGAACCGCATCTCGACCGGCTCGCGCGATGTGGGAATTTCCTCGCCCGCGTGGACCGAACCGGCACAAAGAGTCCCGCCGGCGACGTCGAGGATCACCTCCGCGCAACGGCGGCTGTTCCAGTCGAGCTGGGTGGCATCGACAAGTCGCTCGAACCGGAACTGCGACGGGCTGAAGAGCTTCAGCTTGCGGGCGGTGCCGCGGACCGTAAGCGGAACGAACTGGGCCGTCTCCAGCAGGATGTCGGTGGTGCCCTTAGAGATTTCGCTATCGAAGCCGCCCATCACGCCGGCGACGGCGACCGGTCGCTCGGCATCGGCGATGACGCACATCTCTTCGGAGAGTTCGTACGTCTGGTGATCGATCGCTTCGATCTTCTCGCGTTTGGCTGCCCGGCGGACGACGATGCGGCCCTCCTTCAACTTGGCGAGATCGAAAGCGTGGAACGGCTGGCCGGTCTCCAGCATCACATAGTTGGTCGCATCGACGACGTTGTTGACCGATTTGATACCAACGGATTCGAGCCGACGCACGAGCCAATCGGGGCTGGGGCCGACCTTGATGCCGCGGATGATGCGGGCGTTGTAGCGCGGGCAGAGGTCGGGGCACTGAATCTCGACGGAAGTGACGTCCGATGTCTGTTCGTCGGAGGCGGGCGGCTCGGCCTGCGGGAGCTTCAGTTCGATTTGGTAGAGGACGGCGATCTCGCGGGCGACGCCGATGTGGCCGAGGCAGTCGGGGCGATTGCTGGTGACTTCGAGGTCGATCGCGACGTCATCGCCGACTTCTTCGACCCCTTCGAGATTGAGGCCCGAGAACGTCAGCCGGTCGGTCAATTCCTCAACCGGCATGTCCACGTCGACGTATTCGGACAACCATTCACGACTGACAATCATTCCATGCTCCGTGGCTGCGTCACGCAGCTTGGCTGTGCGTTACGCGGGTTAGCTGTGCGTTGCGCGGCTTTGTCTTGGCTTAACTCTCGTCACACTCTTGCGATCGACCGGTCGGTTACTGTATTCCCGAGTGAGCGGTCACGAAAGGTTGCCGACCGCTCCCGCTGTCCGATGCGAGCCGAGCCACCCGGATGAATTTCAAAACCTGGAAAATAATCGTCACGATCGGCTACGGCGCGATTGCGGTCGCGATGCTCTTCGGCATTGGTGCGTCGCTGCGCAATGCGGCGATTGTGCCGAATCCGACTTGGAAGGTCGGCTATCTGTTCTTTGCCCTCATCTGCGTCTACGGGATCGTGCTCGCCTTTCGCACGGCCAAACGCACGCGGCAATTGCTCGACATGAAGGAAGAAGAGCGAAAGTCCGATCCCCGGCGGAAATCTGACCCGAAGCCCGATCGGAAGCAAAAACCGGAATCGAAATCGAAGCCTCAGCCCGATTCGAAGGCGGACCCGAAGCCGAAATCATAGGGCGGCTCGCTTCGTCACCCGACAAGCGGCATGAAAGATCGGTTCGGACCACTTCTCTTGGACGCCGGTGTGTTCGCGGCGAGGCGATCACGCCGCTTGGCTGGCCTCGTCCGCCGTGGGCATCTCGTGAAAATCGACGAGGTCGAGGACTGTCCCTGAGATCGGTTGGGCCTCGAACTTTCCGTCCGGCTCGGACAGAAGCATCGGGACGGGCGTCGTCGGCCCGAGCATTGTTGAGATGACACGAGCGTCGACCCTGCTGCCGGGGACCATCGAAACGCGAAATTTCTTCAGGATCGCCGGCAGTGTCGTCTTCAAGATCGTCATGGCCATTCCGGCCCCGAGGCACATCCGCGGTCCGGAGCCGAACGGCAGGTACTCGTATGGGCCCGGTGAAATCCATTCCCAGCGTCCGGGGCGAAATTCGTCGGGGGCTTTGAACAGATCGCTGCGATGATGGGTGATGTACTGACTGAACACGACGGGCGAGCCGCAGCCGAGCGTGAGCGGGCCGAGTTCGACCGGCTCTGCGGTGATCCGTTGCGAGTATGAGGAGGCGGGCAGGCACCGCATGCTCTCTTTGATCGCTTTCTCCATCAGCGGCAGGCGCTCGGTCTGTTCCTGCGTGGGTAAGTCTGCGTCGATGCCCGAATCAATTTCTTCGAACACGTCCGCCATGACCGACGGGTGCTGCGCGAGCAGCAGCAGCGTCCATGTCAGCGAATGGGCGGTTGTTAAGTGGGCTGCGCCAAAGAGGAGGGCGACGTGGCCGATCAATTCCTCGCTGCTGATGGACCCTTGGGCGTCGCGGGCCTGAATGAGCAGGCTCAGCACGTCGGGGCCGGGTTTACTTTGCCGACGCCGCTGGAGCATCGTCGTGACGTTGTGCTCGAGCTGCTTGGCCATGTCGAGCAGGTTGTCGTATTGGGCACTGATGTCGGTATCGGCGATAAAGGCGGTCACGCCGACTTCGTGGTTCTTGTGGACCCATTCGTCGATCAGGTGGCCGGTTTCGAAAGCGAGGTCGGGGTCGTCGAGACCGAACAGAATCGCGCTGGTCACCCGCAGCATGAACGAGTTCATCTCGTGGTGGATGTCGCGAACGTCACCGACTGACCACGAGTCGAGAAGCTCCCGAACCAGGCCTGAAATGGCGGGCTGATAGTCGGGGAGGACCGGCTTGGAGAACGGTGTCTTAACCATTCGGCGATGTCGGCGATGCTGGTCGCCGTTCATCGACAGCAGCCCCGATGTCACCCGCCGCTGAGAAGACCGCTTCGAACCGCGAAGCGTGAAGAATCGCGACTGGAACCGCTTCGCATCCGATAGCACCGTCTTGTTGTGTTCGGGGCTGAACACGAACGTGACGCGCTGGCCGGACTCCTCGTCCTGCAGCGCGGCGATCGCACCATGTTCCTCATGGAGGGCCCGCATGCAGGCGATCGGGTCTTTGGGGAAATCTCGCAGATCTCCGACCGTCACCGGCAGGTTTTCTTCGGCCACACTGCGCATCGCGTCCGCTCCGATCCTCTGGGTTCCATCCATGAATCCGAAGCGATAGTTCAATTCAGAAACTGGGTCAACGGGGGCAAACCCGGCCGTAGCAAGGTTTGGTGACTGTATGGCCACAGGAGGTGATCGATGTCGCCCGATTTGCCCGCTCATTTTGCCTAAATTCAATAATCGCTACAGAACGACTCGCTGCGACGCCGAAATCAAGACAAGAGACGGCCGACCCTGACGCGCGAAGTGCTTCGATCACGGCTGTTCGGCGTAATCCTCTTCGTGGAGATTTGGCGGATGTCCCACCCCTTGGCACAATCAGGAGAGACACGGTTGCGGCGCGGTGGCCAGTTGCGGACGGTAGAATCAAAGCCACTGGAAGAGACATCGTCGCGGCTGGCGCGATTTCGCGCTGAACTTGATCGACTCCGCCGAGGAAGCAACGCATCCATGTATCATTGGCTTGGCGCGCATATCACCGAACACAACGGAACACAGGGCACCCGGTTCGCCGTCTGGGCGCCGAATGCCGTCGAGGTCTCGCTCATCCACAATGCCAACGGGTGGACCCCGGGGCAGGACGTTCTGTGGGGAAGCGACTCGGGCGTGTGGTCCGGCTTCATTGAAGGTTTCGGGCAGGGGGATGCGTACAAGTACGCGATCCGCACCCAGACGGGCGAAACGCTCGAAAAGGCCGACCCCCTCGCGTTCTACAGCGAACGCCCGCCCGCAACCGCGAGCGTTGCCTGGGATATCGACAGCTACGAGTGGACCGATTCCGACTGGATGATCCGCCGCGCCAGCACCAATTGGCTGGAGCGACCGATCTCCGTTTATGAGGTGCATCTGGCTTCGTGGAAACGTCCCGAAGACGGGTCGAAATACTTCAACTACCGCGAACTCGCCAAGCAACTCGTCGATTACTGCCACGAGATGGGCTTCACCCACCTCGAACTGATGCCCATGACCGAATATCCATTCGACGGGTCATGGGGCTATCAGGCCACGGGGTACTTCGCGCCGACGAGCCGCTTCGGCACGCCCGAAGACTTCATGTACTTCGTCGATCATTGCCACCGCAACGGCATCGGCGTGATCATGGATTGGGTGCCGGCTCACTTTCCGACCGATGCGCACTCGCTGGCCCGGTTCGACGGCACCTGCCTGTATGAGCATTCCGACCCGCGCAAGGGCTTCCATCCCGACTGGAACACCCTGATCTTCAATTACGGGCGAAACGAAGTCCGCGATTTCCTGCTCTCAAGCGCCCGTTTCTGGATCGACAAGTATCACATCGACGGGCTCCGCGTGGATGCCGTCGCCTCGATGCTCTACCTCGACTATTCGCGCGAAGACGGCGAGTGGATTCCCAACCAGTTCGGAGGACGCGAAAACCTCGAAGCGCTCCAGTTCCTCAAAGACATGAACGTCGAACTGCACGGGCAGTTCCCCGGCGTATTGACGATCGCGGAGGAATCGACGTCGTGGGGTGGGGTGTCACACCCGGTCTACAACGGCGGCCTCGGGTTCAGCATCAAATGGGACATGGGGTGGATGAACGACACCCTGCATTACATCCGCCGCGAACCGATCCACCGGACGCACCATCAGAACGAGTTGTCGTTCCGCATGGTCTACGCCTTCACCGAGAACTTCATGCTGCCGCTCTCGCACGATGAAGTCGTGCACGGCAAGCAATCGCTGCTCTCGCAGATGCCCGGCGACTATTGGCAGAAGTTCGCCAACCTGCGGATGATGTACGGCTATCAGTACACGATGCCGGGTAAGAAACTGCTCTTCATGGGCTGCGAGTTCGGCCAGTGGACCGAGTGGAATCATGACTCGGAACTCGACTGGGCCCTGTTAGGGCACGAGAAGCATGACGGCCTGCGGCTGTTCATCGGCGACCTGAACCACTTCTATAAGACGCACCGCGCCCTGTTCGAAGCCGACTTCGATCCGACCGGCTTCAGTTGGATTCAAGCCGACGACGCTCAGAACAGCACCTACGCGTTCGTCCGCACCAGTTCGGACGGCGTCGAGCACATTATCGTCGCCCTGAACTTCACACCGGTGCCGCGGCACGACTACCGCGTCGGCGTGCCGGTCTCGGGCTTCTATAAAGAAGTTCTTAACAGCGACGCCAAAATCTACGGCGGCTCCAATTTGGGCAACCAGGGGGGCGTCTATAGTGAAGAAGTCCCCTGCCACGGGCGAGAGCACTCGATCGCCGTCACGCTGCCGCCACTGTCGATCGTGGCCTTCCGCCCGATCTCGGCCAAGCCAACCCCCAAAGCCGCCGCCTCCGCCGTCCCGACGGGGCGACGCAAGCTGAGTGAGTAGCGCCACAGTCGCTATTTTATAAACGACCAAAGCCCACGCGTCACAACGCGTGGGCTTTTTTATTTGAGGCGGCTTTGACAAGTTTGGGCCTGCGTAAGAAGGGTGCCGGGGGCGTGTCGCCCCCGCAGTGTGCGATGTGCTTAGTTATTGCACGATTTCATACCCTTTATTTCCAGAGAATTTATTCGTCCCATCGAACACTAATCCCACCACTCCGACAGTATGCGATCAACCTCAATAGGTCCCGGCCGTTGCTCCGACACGAACGACGCGCTCGACCACTTCCAGTCGACAGCTCGTTGTACGTGCCCCCGGCGGACCGGATTCATGTGGATGTAATTTACGATGTTTTGCAGTGCTTTCGATGAAGTGACGTTCCGGTCGTAGCCGGCACCCTTCTGCCAGAACCGGCGTTCCGAGCGAATGCCCTTTCGGACTGTGATGCGATTGAGCCACTCCGGGTCGTTCTCCGACAGCCAATCGACGGCGTTCTTTGCGACAGGCCGCTTAATCGCAGCACGGATTACTTCGATACCGTGTCGTGCATTCAGTGGGTACACCAGCAGGTGCACATGTTCGGGCATTATCACATAGGCCCAAAGTTCAAAGTGGAATCGATCTCTCGCTTGATCAATTGCACTGCCCAGCCATTGACGGCTCCGCTCGCTGTTCAGCATAGGGAGCCGCTGGTAGCAAGAAAATGTCAACTCGCGGGCATGGCCGGGGTCATTATAGGATCGGCGAGTCGAGGCCACTTGCTTTGAACGTTGTTAAGTTATTTTAGTGGGTGGCGGTGCAATATGTTAGCGAACCTTACACTGCGGGGGCGACACGCCCCCGGCACTCAATTTGTCTATTAAGGCTTGATCAACTTGACCACCACAACCTCCCGTTTCGGCCGGTCAATTCCCCACAGTAGGTTTTCATTCCCCTCAGAGCGGTCCCAGGCGATGGCTTGGCCGGGGAAGGGGATGTCGAGGGTGGCAACGTGTTTTAAGACGGAGCCGGCTTTGGGGAGGGTGAGGATATAGATTTCCTTGCGGTCGTGACCGGTGCAATAGAAGTGCTTCCCGCCCGGCCCCCAACTCCCGCCGGAGCAGGAGTGTGGTTCGAACCGTTTGAGGACTTCATCTGGGAAGATGTAATTCGATTGAAAACGTTCAACAGCCTTCGGCAAGGTGGCGCGTCGCAATTCCCGGCGCAAGTGCGGTAGCCGCACGGGTTTCTTGTTGTCAAGAAAAGGCGCGAATATCTCGCGACTGGCGATATATGTGTGTCGAGTGCCGTGGCCCGTCCATGCCGGATTTTCGGAGTAGTGCGCGAAGACGCCGAACCCCTCGATCGCGTATTGACCCCAACCTTCGGGTGACGTGAAATACCTGAGCTTAATATCAAAGACGGTCATCGATCCGTCCGTGCGGCCGAGACTGTGTGACTTAATGTGCTGCAGTGACTGGCAACCGAAAACTTCGATTGAACTCGTGGCCGGCGTCCGCGGGAAGTTGGAATGTGCGACATAGAGCAAGCCGCGGAAGCACACCCCGCCGTTCATGTGCAGCAGCGGCAGGTCGGCTTCTTCGGCATCGAACGACGCGACCTGCTCGCCGGTCTCGCGGTCGTATTTGCCGATGCGGCGGTTGGCGATCGCGTAGAAGTGCTTCTCATCGACGGCGACGCCCTGTGTGGCTTCGTCAGCTTTATAGCGGCGGACTTCCTCGAAGCGGCCGAAGTCGGTCGCTTCATCCGCGACGGCGATCGCACCTGTGAATAATGCGATCGCTCCGACGAGTGCGGGTTCAAATCGTGTGGGCATGACCAAGTCCTGAACGAGTCGACGAGAAAAAGTCTCGGCGAGCGTACAGGTGCCGGGGCGACGAAGCGACTACTTTTGCCGTCAATAGCTCAATTCGCTGCCCGCTGATTGATGCGATACTCAGCCAGGCGTCGACTGAGGTCGGTCGCGACTTCGGGAGGCGCTGCGGAACTGCCCGAGTGGGCGAGGAGGTTGGTCTCCTCTGCGGGGTCAGTTTGGTGGTCGTAGAGTTCGGCTCCCATTTGCCGGGGGATGTCCTCTTCGGACCACCATTCGGTCAGCCGATAGCGATCGGTGCGAATGCTGTAGCCCATCACCGGCGGGCGACCCGATCGAGAACCACGGCGGACCTGCGTGATCGCGACATTGTCCCGCTCCCGGCCGGGTTTCTTAATGAGCAGAACGAGTGACCGGCCGGCGAGTTTCTGGTTGGGCTCCGGCAGCCCGCACAGTTCCTGCAGCGTGGGGTAAAGGTCGACCAGTTCGACTACGCGGTCGCAGCGCGAACCGGGTTCGGTCCGGCCGGGGACGCGGAGAATTAAGGGCACACGGGCCGATTCTTCGAACAGCGTGAACTTGTGCCACTGGCCGTGCTCGCCGAGGTGAAAGCCGTGATCTGAGAAGAAGACCACGATCGTCTCTTCGGTCAGGCCGCGTTCATCGATCGCGTCGAGCAGGTCTCCCACGACTTCGTCGAGAAACGTCACGCAGGCGAAATAGGCCTGTCGGAACTCGCGGCAGCGCTCCGGCTGATCGTAGTTCGGCGGGAAGACGGTAAAGGCGAACGGCGGGACATCGTCGCGCGAACCGAGTTCCGGGAGTGAGATTTCGCCGAGTTGATGTGGTTTGAACGCCGCACTTGTGGCGACAAACGGAGCGTGCGGGCGACGGAATCCGACGGCGAGAAAGAACGGCTTGTCGGGTCGGTCGTCAAGAATTTTCGTCGCCTCGATCACCGCCTGACCGTCTTCTTGGGCCTCCTTTGATTGGGAGGATTCCATCGCGAAGTCGATCGTCCCACCGCTGCCCGCCCCTTTGCGATTACTCGGCAACGTGATGCGCCGGCCTTCACGGGGAAAGGGAGGTCGACCGTTTCCTGTGGGCTGCGGCTGCGTGTTGAGCCGAATATCCCACGATTTTTCATCGCCGAGCCGCCAACCGCTGGTGGGCTTCACCGGGTCCCATTGGCTGATGTGAAAGATTTTCGAGACCGAAGCGGTGAAGTAGCCGTTTTCGCGAAAGAGCTGCGGCAGCGTGGTGACGTCGGGAACCAGTTCGCGAAGGGCGGTCCACTTTTTCGGCAGCCCGATTTCGTCGGGTCGCATCCCGCTGAGGAACGAATTGCGTGACGGATTGCAGACCGGATACTGGCAATAGGCTTTGGTGAAAGTGAGCCCGCTTTCGGCGAGCCTATCGATTTCGGGGGTCGCCGCTTTTTCGGAGCCATAGCAGCCGAGGTCGCAGTTCAGGTCGTCTGAAACGATGTACAGAACGTTCGGGCGGTCGCCGGCGGAACTAATCGAGGCCGCACAAAGAAGGGCGAATAGGCCGCAAATCCAACGAGCGGGCATGGTTGAGCGTCTTCGGGTTCGGAGGAGAGTTCAGGGAAGGTCGATCGGACGCGTCAGCTTAGCGGCACGATTCGGGTGCGCACAAATGGCGTGTGGCATCATTCTTGCGACCATTAAGGGTGCGGCCGCCCCAAGGACGCCATTGACCCGTGGGCCGAAAACAGAAAACATACTGGCAGTTCACGATTTAGGGCGACGGGCGGTTCGCAGGGCCGACCCCCGGCGGGTATGGTCCATCCGCCGAGTGGTACCGTGCCTGTCAAATCGGCTGCCGTCAAAGTTTGTCTGCGTTGCCCGGACTGCCACACGTTGCACAGTTGAGTATTTGCATAATCGGGCCCACCCGCCCGTCTGAGGACAGAGATGGAAGCTCTCGATCGCGTCGGAGATTACCTCAACGCTTTCACCGGGAAGGTGGAGCGTGGCATCACGAAGATGTTCGGTTCGTCGAACGAGCATCGCGTCCGGAATCTCGGCTTCGTCCGCGACCCAAAGACGGGCAAGGATAAGATCACTCCGGGATCGCTGGTCGATCAGATCAACGGCCTCGAAGAGTCGGTGAAGCAACTCTCCGACGAAGAGTTGCTTCGCACGACGGCCGACTTCCGTGAGCGACTCGCCAACGGGGAGACGCTCGACGATCTGTTGCCCGAAGCCTTCGCACGCGTCCGCGAATCGGCATGGCGCAACCTGAGAATGCGTCAGTACGACGTGCAGATGGTCGGCGGCGTCATCCTGCACCGCGGCATGATCGCCGAAATGACGACCGGGGAAGGGAAGACGCTCGTCGCGACCGCGCCGGCATTCCTCAACGGTCTGGCCGGGCACGTCCACGTGGTGACGGTCAACGATTACCTTGCCCGACGCGATATGGAGTGGATGGGGCCGATCTTCCTCGGGCTGGGAATGACGGTCGACGCGATCCAGTCGCCGATGAACGCGCAGGAGCGGCAGCGGGCCTACGCCTGCGACATCACGTACGGAACGAATAACGAGTTCGGTTTCGATTACCTCCGCGACAACATGAAGCCGCGGAAGGAACTGCAAGTTCAGGGGCCGCTGACCTACGCGATCGTCGACGAAATCGACAACATTCTGATCGACGAGGCGCGGACGCCGCTGATCATCTCGGGCCCGGCTCACGATGACATCACGAAGTATTCCAAGGCCGATCGCATCGCCCGGCAGCTCAAGCGGGATGAGGACTTCGAGGTCAAAGAGAAAGAGCGGACCTGCCACCTGACCGAGTCGGGGGTCCGCCGGGCCGAAGAACTGACCGGCGTCGAATCGTTCTACACCGCGGGCAATATGGAATGGCCGCACCTGATCGATAACTCGCTCAAGGCCCATTACCTGTACCGCAAGGACGTCGAATACGTCGTCGAACACGATGAGATCATCATCGTGGATGAGCACACCGGTCGGAAGATGGAAGGCCGGCAGTGGTCCGACGGCCTGCACCAGGCGGTCGAGGCGAAGGAAGGGGTCCGGGTCAAGCCGGAGAACCAGACGCTCGCCACGATCACGTTGCAGAACTTCTTCAAGCTGTACGACAAGCTGTCGGGCATGACCGGTACGGCGATGACCGAGTCGGACGAGTTCTGGAAGATCTACAAGCTCGACGTCATTAACGTCCCGACGAACCGGCCCAGTCAGCGGAACAACATGCCGGATGTGATTTTCCGGACCGAAAAAGAAAAGTGGGCCGCCGTCGCCGAAGACGCGATTGAAGAGCACAAGAAAGGCCGCCCGGTCCTCGTTGGTACCACGAGCATCGAGTCGAGCGAACTGGTCAGCCGCAAGCTGAACAAGAAGGGCATCAAGCACAATGTCCTGAACGCCAAGCAGCAGGAAAAAGAAGCCGAGTTGATTGCGCAGGCCGGCCGCAAGGCAGCCGTCACGATCGCCACGAACATGGCGGGTCGCGGTACCGACATCATTCTCGGGGGTAACCCCGAGTACCTGGCTTGGGAAGAACTGCGGCAGACGTACGAGACCCGGCTCGACGTCAGCAAGCAGGAATGGGACGACCTGACTGCGCAAATCGCCGAGCGCGAGGGGATGAAGAAAGAGGGCCGACAGGTCGCCGACCTCGGAGGTCTACACGTCATCGGGACCGAGCGGCACGACTCTCGCCGGATCGACAATCAGCTTCGCGGGCGGGCCGGGCGTCAGGGCGACCCGGGCTCGAGCGTGTTTATCGTCTCGCTCGAGGACAAGTTGCTGCGGCTGTTCGCCGGAGAATGGGTGCAGGGCGTGCTCAGTTGGGCCGGTCTGCAGGACGGTGAGCCGATCATCAGCGGGATGGTCACGCGGCGAATTGAAGGGGCCCAGAAGAAAGTCGAAGAACGCCACTTCGACCAGCGGAAGCACCTGCTCGAATACGATGAGGTGATGGACGACCAGCGCAAGCAGGTCTATACGTTCCGCCAGAAAATCCTCGACGGAGCCGATTGCCGCGAAATCATCCTCGAGATGATCGATCGGCAGGTCGAGAAGTTGGTGCCGCACTTCCTCAATCCGCGCTATCGCTGGGAGTCGCTCGCCGCGTTCGCCTCGCAGCAGTACCGCCTCGACCTTGAATCGGAGCAGGTCAAGGAGCTGGAGTACGAGGAACTCGTCACCTTCCTGAAAGACGAATGCAACGCGCAGGCGGACGAGTACATCGGCGAGCAGATCGAAGAGAATTTGCCCGAAGAGGAAGAAGAACGTGATTGGAACTGGCTCGCCCTTTCAAAGTGGGCCAACGTGCATTTCGGCCTCAATACGAACGATCGTGAATTGAAGAAGGTCGGCCGCGACGACATTCACGGCTACCTCCGCGAGCGTTCCTCACAGGCGATTGAGCGGTACGACTTTTCAGTCCTCCAGCAGTTCCTGGTGCCCGACTTCAACGAGCAGCAGTTATGCGGCTGGCTCGCGCAGCACTTCACGATGCAGTTGGATCCGAAGTCGTTCGAAGAACTTTCGCCCGAACAGGCCGTCGAGTCGGTCCGCACAAAGTTGCGGGAGATGTATCACGACAAAGAAGTCCAGTTCCCAGTCGCCGTCGGCATGACGCGATTCGTGCCGGAGAGCGCCCAGTCACAGCAGTCCGACCGCGACGGACTCGTCCGCTGGGCCAACGGCCGCTTCAAGGCGTCGTTCAACGCCGAGCAGGTTAAGGGTAAAAGCCGCGACCAGTTACAGAATTTGCTGCAGGACGCCAGCCGACAGTTCTACGCCAACGGCGAGGTCAGCGAACGGATCGATTCGCTCCTGGAAGACGCCTACGGCGGGCATGAAGGCAACGGGCACACGCCGAAGACCGATCAAATGGGTGAGCTCATCACTTGGGCGAACGAGGAATTTCACGCGACGCTCACTCCCGAAGATGTCGCCGCACTGCCGAAAGACGCCGCTCGCCAGCGGCTGCTGATGCAGTATCAGGCGTACTACCGCCCTGAACTCGCCCACGCGGAGCGGTCACTGCTGTTGGAACTGGTCGATACGGCGTGGAAAGATCACCTGTATCACATGGACCACGTTCGCTCCGGCATCGGACTGGTCGGCTATGCCCAAAAAGACCCGAAGGTCGAATACAAACGTGAAGGTCGGCGGGCCTTTCAGGCGATGTGGGAGCGGATCGACGAACAGGTCACCGGCTTCATCTTCCGGCTCGAAAAAGAAAGCCGGGAGTTCGTCGGCAATCTCTGGCAGATCACGGAGGTCTCTCACGCGAACGCTGAAGAGGCAGCCCCCGAACCTCAGCCGCAACAGCAATACACCGAATCGGGCGGCAGCCAGCTCGAGCCGGGACAGGAAGTCAAAACGGTTGACCCGATCGTCAATCGCATGGAAAAAGTCGGCCGCAACGACCCATGCCCCTGCGGCAGCGGGAAGAAATACAAGAAATGCCACGGGGCTGCGTGAAAAAGTAAACAAGCCCGCAGCGCAAGCAAGGGATTTCGCTCAAGGACTTTCAATCAAACATTGAAGCTCTAGAGCAAGGTCCCTCGCTTGCGCGTCGGGCTTGTGTGACGAAAAGAGGCAAGGATGCCTTATCTATTTAATCTCGCTTACTTGGCGCTCCTATTGGCTGTCTCGCCGATGCTGGCGTATCGCGCCGTGCGGCAGGGGAAATACCGCGTCGGCTGGGGCGAAAAGCTCTTTGGCCGTGTTCCCGTACGATCGGGTGAGCGGCCTTGCTTGTGGATACACGCTGTGAGCGTGGGGGAAGTGTTGCTACTGCCCGACTTGGTCGAGCGATTGCGGCGCGAGCGGCCCAACGTCGAATTTGTGATCACCACGACGACCTCGACCGGTCGCGACGTCGCGGTCGAGAAGTTCCCCGATGATACCGTCTGCTTCTGCCCGCTCGATTTCTCTTGGGCGGTTAATGAAGCGATGCTGCGGATCAGGCCCTCGGCTTTGATTCTCTCCGAATTGGAACTGTGGCCCAACCTGATCTCGATCATGGCTGACGCTGGAGTCCCCGTCGCAATCGTCAACGGCCGGCTGGGGGAGAAGAGCTTCCGCGGATACTCACGGCTCGGGTTTATCCTCAAACCGATCGTGCGCCGGCTCTCTCTTGTGGCGGCGCAGACCGAGCAGTATGCCGAGCACTTCCGGCGATTGGGCGTGTTGGCAGAGCGGGTCCAAGTCACCGGTTCGCTCAAGTTCGACCGGGCCACCCCCGACCGTTCGAACCCGTTGATCGACGAGCTCCGGCAGGTCTTTGATCTCGTGAAGGAAGAACCGGTTTGGGTCGCTGGCAGCACGAAGGATCCCGAAGAGGGCATGATTCTGGGTGCCTATCGCAACCTGCTCGATGAGTATCCTAATCTAAAACTGATCCTCGTCCCCCGCCATCGCGAACGCTTCGACGAAGTGGCGTCGCTGATCGCGTCGAAAGGATTCGGTTTGATACGTCGATCAAATCTGAAGTCGGGTGCCGGGGGCGTGTCGCCCCCGCATCTGGAGGCTCGTCCAATCGTTGCATCGCCCGTAACCGCGACAGCCGATGATGGGGATGCGACAGGATTAAACCCGTGCAAGGAGCAAGCGGACTCATCCCTGCGGGGGCGACACGCCCCCGGCACCCCGCAAGAGACATCACTCCCCAACACAAGCCCGCAGCGCAAGCAAGGGATTCCGCTCGAAGGGTCGCAAGATGTTCTTGAATCTTGCCCCGCGAATCCCTCGCTTGCGCGTCGGGCTAGTGGAAGTGGGCCTTGTGTGAGGTTGCTTGATACGTTGGGCGAACTCTCGGCGTGTTGGGCGTTGGCCGATATCGCCTTTGTGGGCGGGAGCATGCCGGGGACGGGGCGGGGCGGGCAGAACATGATCGAACCCGCCGCCTACGGCGTCCCGTTGATCCTCGGCCCGAATACGCAGAACTTTCGCGACGTCGTCGAGCAACTGAAGATGGCCGACGCGGTCGAATTCGCGACCGATGAAACAGAACTGCGCGAACGGGTTGCCGAGGTGCTTTGTGATCGCGAATCCGCCTCAGAGCGAGGGCAGCGAGCCGCCCAGGTCGTGGCGAAGGGCCGAGGAGCAACGGAGCGAACGGTTACGCTGGTGACCAACTTGATTCGTCCAATCAACAAGCAACGCTTGGCTGCCTGAAGCCGCGCACGGCAGTAAGCGGATCAGGGTGAACGTCTCCTCGCATTATGTAAACCGACTCCGCGGTCCGCTCCTTTCCAGTCGCGGCTGCATCGGCGGTTCCGAGAGTACGCTTGGCTCGGGAGGGATTGAGAGTCAGTTGTGGCCTACACTCGTCCCCCCTACAATCTGCCGCTTACGGCAGTCGCTGCGCGCCGCGGATACGGTGCGTCATGGTTACACGCTCGCTTTTTGAGATTTTAGGAGAACGTATGTCCGACTATTTGTTTACTTCCGAGTCGGTCAGCATGGGGCACCCGGATAAGGTGTCGGACCAGGTTTCAGACGGCGTGCTCGATGCGCTGCTTGCTCAGGACCCGATGAGCCGGGTCGCCTGCGAAACGCTTTGCACGACCGATTTTCTCTGCCTCGCCGGCGAGATCACCGCGAACGCGGACGTTGATTACGAACAGGTCGCCCGCGACGTCGTTCGCTCGATCGGTTACACGCACGATGACATCGGCTTTGACGCCGACGGCTGCACCGTCGACGTCAAACTGCACAGCCAGAGCGGCGACATCGCACAGGGTGTTGATCGCGAAGGGGCCGGCGATCAGGGGTTGATGTTCGGCTACGCCTGCACGCAGACCAAAGAACTGATGCCGCTGCCGATCGCCCTGTCGCATCGGATCATCAATCGCCTTGCCGAAGCCCGCTTTGCCGGTGAAGTCAACTGGCTGCGGCCCGACAGCAAAAGTCAGGTCACCGTTCGTTACGACGAGAACGACGTTCCGCAGGCAATCGACGCCGTGGTCGTTTCGACGCAGCACGCCGACTCAGCGACCAACGAAGAGATTCGCGAATTCGTGATCGAGGACGTGATCAAGAAGTCGCTGCCGGAGCAGTTCGTTGGCGATGCGATCAAGTATCACATCAACCCGACCGGCCGCTTCGTGATCGGCGGTCCGCACGGAGATGCGGGCCTGACCGGTCGGAAGATTATTGTCGACACCTACGGCGGCTGGGGCCGTCACGGCGGCGGTGCTTTTAGTGGCAAAGATTCGACCAAGGTCGACCGCTCCGCGGCTTACATGGCCCGCTACGTGGCGAAGAACATCGTCGCTGCCGGACTCGCCAAAGAGTGCGAAGTGCAGCTCGCTTACGCGATCGGTGTCGCCGATCCGGTCAGCGTTCACTGCAACACGCACGGCTCGGCTCAGGTCTCTGAAGACAAGCTGACGGAACTTGTTCGTGAGCACTTCAAGCTGACGCCCAAGGGCATCATCGAGACGCTCGATCTGCGCCGGCCGATCTTCCGCAAGACCGCCAGCGGCGGCCACTTCGGCCGATCGGAGCCGGAATTCTCTTGGGAAGCGACCAACAAGGCCGCCGCCTTGCGAGAAGCCGCCGGCCTTGATGGTGCGCCTGCACCGCTGGCCGAGGCGCTCGTCTGATACCCTGATTCGATCGCCGGACGGACCCGTCGATGACAATGCGATACGACAACTCGGGGCACTCGGAATCTCATGCAGATCCGGGTGCCCCTGTTGATTTTGCCGGGCGGCTGCTCGGGTTGCACGCGGTAACGGCGGCGATTGCAATGATTCTGGCCGTCTTGGCGATCACGATCCGAGCTCTGCTCGGCGGGATCGATTCCCGTCTACCCGCGCCGGAATCGACGTTATTGCTCGGCGGGTTGGTGACCGCTTTGATCGCGACGCTTCCCCACGCACTGCGGCTGGTCTCGGGCGTGACGACCGGTGAGCGGAGTTCGAAAACGATCGATGCGTTGCGTGTGGGTGTTGCCACGCTTTCGGCTTTGCTGTTGGGGGCCGCTATCGGGTCGGTCTCGGCTGCCGGGTGTTGCGGGGCGGCGATGGTCATGGCCGCAGCCGCAGGCTTCGTCTATCGCAAGCGGGTCGTTGACCATGTCTTCGGCTCGATTCCCCAAGCTTCAATTCAGCCTGCGAGCCGTCGTTCCCCCAAAACGTTGGAGCCGGTCGCACGTGATGATGGCGATGCAACGAGCGAGAAGACTTCGCACGTCGATCAAGATTTAGAGTCGCGACTGATGGCCCTCGCCGGGGGCGATGACGCTCAATCGCCGCTCGATGGCGACGCCGTCGAAGCCGGATATGGGGACGAGCGGGATGACTTCGACGAGACCGACCACTCGCTGATCGGCACAGCCGAGTGGCGCCGATCGGCAGACGGATCGTTGTGCGGGCGAGGTTCGAAAGTGGTCCTGTTCGAACCGGGCGAGCGCGTGCAATATATCCATCTCACGTTTCAACCCGCTTTTCCGGCCGCACCGCACATCGAGTTGGATTGTGACGCGGAATCGGAGTCCGTCACGGCGAAATTATCATCCAGCCGCGCGTTCGGGGCGAGGATTGAAACCCGTCGTCGCGGAGAACTTGCGGGCGAATTGAGGGCAATGCTGCATTGGACAGCCACGAACGAACAGGTCGCCTAATCCGATTTACGTGATTTCGAGCCGGACCGCGCGAAACGGCGTGATTGATTGGCAACCCTCAATCTGAATTCGCAGCGTCATACGATTTCGTGACCGCAGCATCGGCGTGACGTCGATCGCGATATCGTCCCCGGCATCTGCATTTGCGAGCCATTCGCCGTTCAAGTCGAGGGTTCCCGGCCCGCCAATCTCTTCGACGATCAGGCGAACGCTTTTCGCATCGATATTCGTCGGCAGCCCAAACGCCCGGCTGAAATGCAGGCTCGAGACCGCAACATTGGCGTTTTGGGGCACCTCGATTGAGTCGGGCAGCCGCACGCGCTGCGGAGAATTATCGAGACCGGCCGTGACCTCCCACGGTCCGTGCAAGCGAATCAGATGTGGTTCAGACGGGTTCACGTTGCCCCTGCGTCCTTGATTCAGGCATCATCTTTCCGAATGATTCGGTTGTCGGGGCCATCTTTCGACCCGACTGCACGAAAACCGTGTCAACTTAGGTAGTCGCGGTTCTCTGGAATCCTTATACTCCGCCCGATTTGCGCCGTGAATGAAGGTGCCTGATCGCAGACGCGTCCCGCTCGTCGGTCGCGTTTGAACTGTCGACCGAGACGAAAACCGCGTCGTCGTGGCGGATTTGCTCCCCAGTGAGCAGCTTCCGGCGATGTAAGGAAGATATGCAAGAGAACTCGCCGCATTACCCGGCCGCTTCTCCCACGGGGAAAGAGGCCGCGGTTGCCGTTAAGTCGCGTTCGCCCGCGGCGGAGCAGACGTTTCGTCGGTCGGACCGAACGAATCGCCTCACCGGCATTCGCATCGTCGGGACCGGCTCGTACGTTCCGGACCGTGTCGTGACGAACCACGAGCTCGAACAGTCCTACGGTTTTGAGCCGGGTTGGATCGAGCGACGCAGCGGAATTCTCGAACGCCGGTATGCCTTTCCGCACCAAGCCACCAGTGACCTCTGCTACGAGGCCGCCAAACGGGCGATGGAAGCCGCGGGTGTGACCGCTGATGAGATCGACCTGTGCGTTGTCGGAACATTCACGCCCGACTCGGGCTGCCCGTCGACCGCCTGCCTCGTGCAAGATCGGCTCGGTCTCGATGCCCCTGCGTTCGACGTACAGGCCGCGTGCAGCGGATTCATGTACGCCCTGATGACCGCATCGCAATTCGTTGCCACAGGCAACAGTCGCCTCGCGCTCGTCATCGGTGGCGACGTCAACAGCCGGATCGTCGACGCGAAAGACCAGCGCACCGCACCCCTGTTCGGCGACGGAGCCGGTGCGGTCCTCGTCTCCCGCGGCGGACCCGAACAGGGACTCGTCTGCTATCAAGCCGGGGCCGATGGCAGTGGCGGACCGCTGCTCGAAATGGTCTCCGGCGGCACGCGCAAGCCCTCAACGGCCGAAACCGTCGCGGCGGGAGAACACTTCCTTCAAATGGACGGTCGCAACGTCTTCAAATGGGCGGTCCGAGCCGTCACCGAGACGATCGACCTCGTTCTCGAAAAGTCCGAACTGTCGCCGCACGAGATCAGCCTCTACCTGCTCCATCAGGCTAACGCCCGCATCCTCAAAGCGGCGATGGACCCGTTCGGCGTGCCACCCGAAAAGGTTTGGAGCAACCTCGACCGCTACGGCAATACCTCCGCGGCGTCGATCCCCCTGGCCATGGACGAAGCCTATCGCTCCGGCCTCATCGAACCGGGCGACCTCCTGCTCATGTCCGGATTCGGAGCCGGCCTCACCTGGAACACCGGCATCTTCCGCTGGTGAGGCCACAGGCCCTTTTTGTGCCTGCGGCAGGGGCCTTCGGCCCTTTCGGGCCTGCGGCAGCAAATTGTGGGGGATATGCTCGCGCCTCGCGAGGTGGGAACACAGAAGTGTGATGAGCGGGGTTTCAGTCGCGGCGGCGCTTCAGTTGCAAGTCCAAACACGAGCCCGCAGCGCAAGCAAGGGACTCAATCACCGAGTTTCCCTCTGCAATATAAAGCATGCCAAGGAGCTTCCGGGCCGTTCCGAATCGCCGATGCCCTCTGCCCTCTTCCTACACGTTGCTGTCATCCGGTCGTTCAACCGTCGGGTGGTGCGATCGTTCCGGCATTGCGACATCTGTCGCCGCGATGCCGGAAAGTGGCAGGCCCTCGTCTTCGGGTTCGTCTTCGACAAAGACTTCGTCGAAGTAGGTGCCGTCATCAGATCGGCGAAGGATGAAGTAAATCAGCGTTGCCGCTGACCAGAAGTAGGCGACGCCGTACCCGGCGACGAAAAATTGCACGAGCCCCGACCAAAAGCCGGCCGCCGGATGTGACGTCGTCGGGCTGCCGTCCGTGGCTTGGTAGAACGGTTCGTGGCGGGTGAGTAGCGGCTCAGCGGCCGAACCGCCGCCGACAAGCACGAAGCGATCGGTCACCCACAGCAGTGCCGACCCGGCCAACTCAACGACAGTGAGTGAAATGATTCCGAAGAGCAGCGCGACCAGCACGCACCAAATCGCCAGCCAAGGCCGAGCAAGAAGATAGCTGTAAGTTCGGCTAAACCCGTCAAAGGCATCACTGCCTTCAACGCTGATCGTGGCGACCATCAGCGGCCATCCGGGCAGTAACCCGTACAGGATGAGCAGCGAGAAACCGCCTGCCAGCATTGCTAATCCATAGAGCACGGCCGCGATCCACGGACCCGCTGCCGGAATTCTGGCGAGCAATCCGATCGCCGCACAGAACAACGCGGCGAGAACAAGACCGCTAATCGGCAAAATGATCGCGCTGATATTTGCAAACCATTTTCGTAATCCGAAACCGCTGCCGCTGAAAATGCCGACGCCCCCGCCGGCTGCGAATTCGAGAGCGGTCATGCGGCATAAGATCGATCCGAACAGCGTCCAAATCAGGACCGACCAGCAAAGTCCCAGTATTGCCGCCGTCCTTTGCCGCCCCGTCTGACCGGGAAGCGCGGCCACCGCCGCCGGTTTCAGCAGCGACAGGTAGGGAAAAGCCAGCCGAAGTGTTTGCGGGCCGGAAATCTCCGACGTTCGACCACCGCGTAACATCCGCACAACCCCGTGATTCACTCCAGAGATCGGAAAAGCCGTTCTGGGTTGTTCAAGGAACTGACTCGCGCCAGTGAGATCTCGTAGCGAATCGGAACCCTGCTGAGCCGGCGTCAGGAGGAGGGCACCGATCCCCCAATGCCCCAGAACGATCAGCAGCAACGATACTCCGCCGAGGAACATCTTCTTCGGGTCGAGTGCCAACCCGAAGGCTCGAAACAGCCGTAGCCAGGGGAACAGCCGGAGATAGTCGACGGGGCGTTGGCTCTTACGGTTCATCGGCAGCGGATCGGGGTGAAGTTTCAGAATCGCGAGCCTTCTGTACCACGTATCTCCCCCACATTGAAGCGCCGCGCACAAAGCTCAAACATCCCAAAGCCCACGAGCACCGCCCCGTGGGTCCGCAAGCGCTTTACGACACCTCCGACAACACGTCGTCCGACACATAAATCGGCAGCGGCGGGTCGAAGTGCATGGCCAGAGCGATCGCATCACTCGGTCGGCTGTCGATTTCGATCAGTTCGCCTTCGTTGCGGACGCGAATGTTCGCGTAATAGGTGTGGTCGAGCAGGCTGCTGACCACGACATCCTGCACTTCGCCCCCCATCTCTTCGATCGAATTGCGAATCAGGTCATGCGTCAGCGGTCGCGGCGGGACGTCCCCCTTGACCCGTCGATCGATGCAGGTTGCCTCGAAAATCCCGATCAAAATGGGAAACGAGCGGTCCCCATCAACCTCATCGAGGGTGATGACCTGCTGCTCGTTGATTTCGCTGATAATGATCCGGCTCAGTTCCATGCGTACGAGCACGGGCGGTTCTCCGGCAGGCGTTGTGTCGAGTAGAATCGTCCATCATATCGTACGGGAACCGTTTCACGAACCGACCGCCTCGACTCACTTTTCGAGTTCTTTGAGCTTCTGCTCATAAGTGATAATACCGGCCATCCCCGCGGCTCTTTCGAACCCGTCCTGCGCTGCATCGACATCCCACACGTAGCCGCGGAGTTCGTCGTAATACTCCATCCGCAAGACGATCTTCTTCAGCTTCGTATCATCGCTTTGCTTCGCGTACTCAATGAGTTCGAGGTACGCGTCGGCGACCTTTCCCTCATACAGTTTCAATTTCTCTTCCATCGCGAAGCCTGCCGCGTCTTCGATGAACTGCTTTTTATAATGCTTATTGAGCACGGTCCGCTCATCGAGCAACTCATTGAGCCGCCCGTGACTGACGCCGCCGGCCCCGATCGCGAACAGGCAGATCGTCAGTATCAGTGGTATCGCGAATCGATTTTGCATCAAAATCCCCTTATGATATTGGCAGGTGCCTCAACTCATGATCGGCCGCGCGATCGGTCTTTGTTCGGCATCAGTTTATGTTGAACAAATTAGGAAGTGACAGCGTCATCGGACCGAGTCCTCGTCACCCATTGAGCCGCCATGAATCGCCGACAATTCACGACTTCACTGCTCGCCGCAGGCCTGTGGGGAAAACTTGCCACGTCGGCGGAGATCCCGCCCGATCTTAAAATCACCCGCGCCGTCGGCTTCGACTTGCACACGACGCGGCCGAAGTACGTCGGTCGCAACGCCAACCGTGGCGAGAACGGTCGCAAGTCCTACGAGAAAATGGTCCGCCTCTGGACCAACGTCGGCGTCGAAGCGATCGGCAGATGCTGGCGACCGGAGAAAGACCTCGCCCAAATCGTCGGCACCAATCCTTTCGCCGACTTCGACCTCTCGTCGCGACGCATCGAGAGCCCGCTCGGGCCGCGGACGATGATCCTGTGGGACCTGCTCGGCCGATTGTTGAATAAACCGGTCTATCAACTCCTGGGTGATGCGAAGTCGGACCGCACGCCGGTTTATGACGGCTCCATCTATTTCAGCGATCTCATCCCCAAGCACGCCAACCGCTGGCAGGACCGCTTTCGCGAGGAGATCGACCTCAGCCTCGACATGGGACACCGTTTCTTCAAATTGAAGGTGGGCCGCGGTCACAAATGGATGAAGGGCGAAGCCGGGCACCGGCGGGATATCGAAGTCGTTAAACTCGTCCGCGAACATGCCGGCGAAAAAGTCGGCATCGGCGTCGACGCCAACAACACCTTCGGCCCCGACCACGCCCGCCGATTTTTAAAAGAGACGGCCGACTGCAAGCTCGATTTTCTGGAAGAACCATTTCCGGAAAAAGTCGAACCCTGTGTCGCGCTGAAAGAGTTCATTAAGGATGAAGGTCTGAATACGCTGCTCGCCGACGGCGAAGGCACTTCCCACGTCGAGCAATTTCGACCACTCGTCGAGGCGAAGGCCGTCGATGTCCTTCAGGGAGATATGTACGGCCTCGGCATCGAAGGCATCATGGCCGAAAGTGCCCTCGCCGCCCCTGCGGGCATTCAAATCGCCCCGCACAACTGGAGTTCGCTGCTTTCGATCTATATGCAAGCTCACGTCGGCCTCGTGCTCCCCAACTTTTATCGAGCGGAGCACGACCCGCTGTCGTCTGATTTGCTCATCGCCGACGGCTACGAAATTAAAGACGGCCACATCACCGTCCCCGACGCCCCGGGCTTCGGTCTAAGGCTCGACGAAAAACGATTCGCAAACGCCAAGGTGAACTTCGACCTCCGCGCATGAGTGAATGCGCGTGTGCCGGGGGCGTGTCGCCCCCGCATCGGAACGCTCGCATTGTCCTTGCACAGCTCGCTCCCGTGACAGTCGACGGCTGGAATCGATGCAATGAGGTAACGAGCCGCACACTGCGGGGGCGAGACGCACCCCGGCACCCGAAGTTTAGGACCGCGCAACCATCTTTCCTTGAGTAGAGGAACACACGGTGCGCACCGCCTCTGTTCGCCCCGCCGGTGGGAGCAGTCACTTGACTGCGTTATCCCCATGCGGCGGATGTTGCCGCGGCAAAACTGCCGGGCGCGCGTCCGATTTTTTTCAGAAGCTGTTAGCTATTAGCGTTTAGCTGTTAGCAGAAATTGGGTAGCCCGGCCTTTGATGGCCGGGTGCCGACAGGCACAAGATGCCGCTTGAGAACATTAAGAAAGAATTGGAGGCCGACTACGGAAGTGAAACTAATAAATCCCGAGTGGCACGGACACCGTCCGTGCGGCGCAGCTGCCGGAGTATTCAGCTCACGCTTGCGAAACAGATAGTGGCCGGAATCCAACGGGTGGCTGGGGACAGGCGCTTTCGCCTTCCCCCAGTGGATCGCCTCTTACGGCAAGTAAATTAATACTGCAACAATTACCCCGCGGTCGCTTGGGCGGCTCTTCGAGGCTGTCCCCAGCAATCCCACCCACTTTCTCAAACTCGTTCCGGATTCGCCCCGCGATCGATCCGCGGGTCTCAGGACCCACGGCTTGTTGAACTATCTTCCGGGCTATGGCTCGCAGGGAGTTAGGTGGCCTCAAAAGCTTCGATTGCCAAAACTTCGTGCTGATACGAAGCACTCACAACCGTTACATCACAAAGATTATCGGGCGGCCATTCGCCAACGCAAGATTGGCCGCGACTTCGAGCTGTTCGATGAATTCACTTTCGTGGCCGGGACGCGGCGGGCAGTTATGCCGATGTGATTCGATGGCTCGAATGACTTGAGGAACTAAATCGGGGCGAATCTCTTCGGTTTCATGTTCATCGATCAACGAACCACAGTGACGATTAATGCCGTCGAAGAGGTTCTTGTACCACCGGTCGGAAAAGACTTCGCTGACTCCAACTCTGACTTGATATACCGACTCTCGCAGGGACTGCTGTCCGGCAGCAGACTCATCTAGTGGAACATATATTCCTTGTCTTTCGAGGTCGTAAGACACGATGGCCTCCCCGCTCACTCCTCCCCCAAATCCTTCAAAATTAACTCCACCCCCTCCAACTGCTTCTTCAGCCCCGCTAAAGTCTCCCGCACGCCGTCCACCACTTCAGGAGGGGCCTTCGACGTGAAGTTTTCGTTGCCGAGTTTCTTTTCCGTGCCGGTGATGTGGCCGCGGAGTTTGTCGGCTTCTTTCTTTTGCCGCTGGCGTTCGGCGGCGATGTCGATCAGGCCGCCGAGGGGGATGAATCCTTCGGAATCTTCCAGTGTAAAGCCGGCGGAGCCCCTGGGGCGGTCGACGTCCGGGCCGGCGGCGGTGAGTTTGGTGTTTGACAGATTGTCGAATTGATCGGCCATGTCCCGCATATCGGTGGCGATGTCCTCAGGGCATTTTAAGATTAATTCAATGTCAGCCGACGGCGCGATGTTATAGATCGCCCGCACATTCCGGACGGCGACAATCGTTTCTTGCAGCCGTTCCAGACGATCTTCCAGCGTCGCCTGCTGCCATTCGGCGGGCAGTTGGGGCCACTTCGCAATGATGCACGCATCCTCTGCCGGCTTCACTTCGGTTAAGCCGCGCTCGCCGGCGACCTCGCCGAGGTGATGCCATAACTCCTCAGTTAGAAAGGGCGTAAATGGGTGCAGTAAACGCAGCAGCGCATCGAGCACGCCCACAAGCATCCGCTGCGCCGCGGGCCGCTCCGCCTCATCGCGCAACCGGGGCTTGATCATCTCCAGATACCAGTCGCAGAACTCGTTCCACACGAACTCGCGGATCGACCGCGTTGCCGCATCGAATTGGTAGATGCCGAGAAGCTCGGTGACCTCGTTGGTGGTTCGTGACAGCCGACTTAAGACCCAGCGGTCTTCCAATGGGAGATTCTCAAAATCGATCGGTCCCGGCGTATAGCCTTCCAGATTTCTTAATGCGAACCTCGCCGCGTTCCAGAATTTATTGCAGAAGTTCCGGCCGTACTCGAACCGCTCACTGATGGTGATCGCGATCGGTTCCTCGGGGTCGGGATCGTACTGCGGCGTCGAGAACTGAGAGTCCTTGTTGCAGGAGGGGCAAGACATCCTTAATTTTGTAGCCGAGCCGCGGAGCGTCTCTTTTACCGTCTCCGGTTTGACCATCGGCCCGTCGCCATCCAGTGCCGCGGGGACAATCTCACCGCAGTGGGGGCACTCATAACCGATCGGCAGCCGAACGTCCTGCGTTTCACCGGCGAATGAGGCGATTGTGAAGCGAATCGCGTCGGTGCCGTAGCGCTTGGCGAGATCGACCGGGTCGACGCCGTTGCCCTTTGACTTGGACATGGTCTGCCCGAAGCCGTCCATAATTTTCGGGTGGACATGCACATGAGCGAACGGCACGTCGCCCATATTATATAGGCCCGTCAGCACCATTCGCGCAACCCACAGCGTAATTATATCCCGCGATGTGAGAAGGACACTCGTCGGATAAAAGTAGTCCAGAACGGCGTTGCCGTCTTCAGTCGAGGGTCGAGAGTCGAGAGTCGAGTGTTCATCACCAAGCGAGCCGGAAGCGTCAGCACCCGGAGATTCCTGTAAAGGAGGATTATGTTCGAGGTCCGGCCACCCTAGCGTCTCGTGTGGCCACAGGGCGGAGGAGAACCAGGTGTCAAGCACGTCTGGGTCTTGAACGAAGCCTGCGGATTCGAGCTTCGCTTCAATCTCTTCATGCCCTTCATCAACGCAGACCAGCAGCACCGTCTCGCCCGGCTGCACACCGTCCGCATAGACGGCAGACATTGAAGACTCATTCGTGCCGCCAAAGTGAATCCGGTTGCCTTCATATGTAGGATCAAACTCGTCGAGGCTTTCGACTCTCGCCCCTCGACCCTCGACCTGTTTCGACCAGATCGGAATCCGATGCCCCCACCACAATTGCCTTGAGATGCACCAATCCCGCTTCTCGCCCAGCCAGTCGCAGTATGTCTTCTGATAACGCTCCGGATAGAACTTCACCTTGCCGTCTTCGACCGCCTTGACGGCGCTGCCGGCGAGGTCGAAGTCGTCTTTGTCCGAAGGGCCCATCCGCACAAACCATTGGTCTGAAAGGTAGGGCTCCACCGGCGTCTTTGAGCGATCGCTGTGTTTAAGCGGGATGACGCGGTCTTCGACGCCGTGGAAGTGGCCAAGGTCGCCGAGGCGTTCCACGATCATCGTGCGGGCTTCGTGGCGATCCTTGCCCTCGAATTCGGGAGCTTCTCCCTCTTCGTTAATAGTACCGTCCGGATTCAATATGTTAATCACCCCGATCTCATCCTCTTGCCCGAGGTGCCGCTGATAGCAGGCGTAGTCGTTCGGGTCGTGAGCTGGGGTAACCTTCACGCAGCCGGTTCCCATTTCCGGCTTGGCGAGCAGGCCGTCGGCGATAATGGGGATGAGGCGATTGTTTAATGGGATGCGAACCCGCTTGCCGATTAAGTGCCGATAACGTTCGTCGGACGGATGCACGCAGACCGCGGTGTCGCCGAGCATTGTTTCCGGGCGAGTGGTTGAGAAGGAGATCCGTTCGTCAGTTTCTTTGCCGCTCTCATCCACCACACTGTAATGAAATGTCCAGAACTTGCCGTTGACGTCTTCTTCAAACACCTCATCATCCGCAACCGCTGTCTGCAGAAACGTGTCCCAATTGACAAGTCGCTTGCCGCGATAGATGAGGCCATCATTGAAGAGTTTAAAGAACGTACGGCGGACGGCCTTCGAGCAGACTTCGTCGAGTGTGAATCTCAATCGCCGCCAATCGGCGCTGGCGCCCAGGCTCTTAAGCTGACCGACGATGCGGGCTTCGTAAGACTCTTTCCAAATCCAGATGCGATTAACGAGTGCGTCGCGTCCAATGTCGTGGCGGGTAAGGCCTTCTTCTTCGAGCATCCGGCGTTCAACGACCGCCTGCGTGGCGATGCCCGCGTGATCGGTGCCGGGCATCCAGAGTGCCTCGTAACCCTGCATACGCCGCCAACGTGTTAAGAGGTCCTGCAGGGTGCCATTTAAGGCATGCCCCATGTGCAGCGCCCCGGTCACATTGGGGAGCGGAATCATTATGGTATGGGGCGGCTTCTTGGGATCGGGGTCGGCATTAAAGTAGCCGTGCTGTTCCCAATACGGGAACCACTTCTCGGCCGCTTCGTGCGGCTCGTACTGTTTGGGGATATCCATGGGAGAGGCGTCGAAAGCAGAAAGGTGGGAGCGAGAGAGCGAAAGCTGACGTTATGTTCGGCCGGATTATTCTTCCGGGAGAAAGTCTTTCGCTGCAACAGTGAGGCCGAGGTCCGGCAGCAAATCGAGTGAGATTGTGTCGTCCCTTTGGTAAACAGTACTCTTCGTATAGATGTTCTTTTCCGGCACCGGAGCAGACCACGCCTCAACGATCGATGCGGGGACGTTTACGATCCAATAATTCGGAATGCCGGCAGAGGCATAACGAGCAAATTTGGATGATCGATCACCCGGAAGCGAGCTGTGAGCTATTTCTGCGACAAGTAACATATCTGAAGCGGCAGGCAGCTTTTGGAAGTAGTCTCTGCGGGTACCGCGTGCCACGTAGACGTCCGGCTCGGGGACACTGAATGGTTTAAGCTCAAACGGGCTGTTTTGATCGACGAACGCGATGGAGCGGTCGAGTTGGTCCGCAATCAATTCGGCAAGGAGTCCCCGAATCGCTCTGTGAAATCTACCTTCTGTCATAATATCGCCTTCGCCGTCGCGGCGGTCTTTAATAACGAGCAGCCCATCAAGAAGCTCGACGGAGGCGTGCTCCGGGAGCATGCCGATCTCGACCATCTTCTGATACTGCTCGACTCGGAGCGGCATGACATTAGTCTCACCGACCAATAAATGTTGAGCTTCGGTCGGTGTCGCGGCTGCGCCAGTTGTCATATTGCTTCCTCCGTCAGAGCCGGGGCCGCGGTCGTGTCGCCGCCCATTAGTCCGTCGTCCTTAAACAGTTTGTATTCCACGCTGTCGACGAGCGCGATCCAACTAGCCTCGATGACGTTCTCGCTCACGCCCACCGTGGTCCACTCGTCGTTCTCGTCACTGCTTTCAATCACAACGCGCACCCGGGCTGCGGTGCCTTCGCTGCTGTTGATCACGCGGACTTTATAATCGATGAGTTGCATCGAGCTGAGGTTGGGATAATACGGTCTTAATGCCTTGCGCAGCGCGGAGTCGAGGGCGTTGACCGGGCCGTCCCCTTCACCCACCACGTGTTCGAGGTGCCCGTCGACTCTTAACTTCACAGTCGCCTCTGTAACAGGAACCGTGTCGCTCGCCGTTTCGACATTAACCCGATAGTGAATCCGCTCGAACTTCGGTTCATAGGTTCCGGCGAGCTTCTTAACCAACAGGTCGAACGAAGCCTCGGCTGCTTCAAATTGGTAACCTTCGTTTTCGAGGTCCTGCACCTTAAAGAGAATTGTTTTCATCAGCTCATCGTCCTGCTGCAATTGCAGGCGAGTCGTCGCGGCGACAATGTTTGAGCGGCCGGAAAGTTCGCTAACGAGGATGCGGCGGTGATTGCCGACGAGCGCCGGGTCGAGGTGCTCGTAGCTGTGGGCGATCCGGTTGACCGCGTGTACGTGCATGCCGCCCTTGTGGGCGAAAGCGCTGGAACCGACGAACGGCTGATTGGTGCGAAAGTTCATGTTCGCCAGTTCGTAGACGTAGCGGGAAAGCTCCGTCAGCCGGCCGACTCCGCCGTCGGCAAGGGCTTCATAATCTTGCTTAAGAACAAGATTCGAGACCGCGGCCACGAGATCGACGTTGCCGCAGCGTTCACCGATCCCGTTGATTGTGCCCTGGACCTGCTTTGCTCCGTGTTCGACGGCAGCCAAGGTGTTCGCCGTGGCGAGATCGGAGTCGTTGTGGCAGTGAATGCCGACGGGGCAGGAGATCGCGTCCCGCGCGGCGTCGACACAGTTCGCCACGTGTTCCGGCAGGCTGCCGCCGTTGGTGTCGCACAAGACCACGATTTCGGCTCCCGCATCGGCCGCGGCGGCAATCGTTTTTAGAGCGTAGTCAGGGTTCGCTTTGTAGCCGTCGAAGTAATGCTCGGCATCATAGATGACGCGACGGCCTTCGCTGAAGAGAAAGCCGACGGAGTCGCGGATCATCGCGAGGTTCTCTTCGAGATCGACCCGCAGTACTTCCGTCACGTGGAGGTCCCAAGTTTTGCCGACCACGGTGCAGACCGGGGCGAGTGAGTCGCGCAGCGCAACCATGCCGACATCTTCAGAAGCATCGATGCCCCGGCGTCGGGTCATGCCGAACGCGCAGACTTTGACATGCTTTAGATCGAGGTCGCGGACCCGCTGGAAGTACTCGGCGTCCTTGGGATTCGAGAGCGGGTAGCCTCCCTCGACGAAATCGAATCCCAGGTCGTCGAGCTTCTGCGTAATCAGCAGCTTGTCCTGCAGCGAGAAGTTCACCCCCTCACCCTGACTGCCGTCGCGAAGCGTCGTATCGTAGATTTCGATCCGGGGCATTCGAAGCTCTCAACTCTCAGCATTCAGCTACCAGCTCGGATTCAAGGAAGCCGACAGCCGATAGCTGATGGCTGTGAGCTTCCACGAAAAAACCCCCGGGCCGGGTGACCCGAGGGTTGTGATCGATCATGCGTCGGTCCGCAACCTCAGAGCCCCCCGGTCGTGCCGGGAATCATAATGCTGGCGATGCGGAAGGTGTTGACCATTTTCGTTCATCGATCGAAAGATCAAGTTCAGTCGGTGATTGTAAACGGCGGCAATGGGGCCGTCAAATCGCCGTTTCTTCCTGAGGACAATCTCGCTTGCCAGAACTCAGAAGTGCTGGTGTGATTGCGTTCAATCTGTGGTTGCCGAACGATTCGATTTGAAAGATTTGTCAACGATGAGTTGTGCCGAGTTCTTTTCTCGCTATTGCCCGCTCTTAGTGGCTCTCCTGTTCGCCATGCCCAATGGTGTTGCCGCCGAGGCAGAGGGAACCCGCCGCCTCGCGTTGTTTACGTCGGATGAAAAGGGAGGAACGTCGGATCGCTCCGCAGCGGTCGAGACCTTGCTTCAGGCCGATCTTTTGGAACTGTGGACTGGCGACGTGTTGGAGCGGGCTGCGATTTCCAAGATCGTGGCCGAACAGGAACTGAATCTCTCCCAAGAGCGGACCGATCTCAAGGTCGGCCAACTGCTCGGTTGCGATTATCTGGCAACCGTGCGGGTTCCGGATTCAGACGAAGAGGGGCTTCGCGCCATTGTGACGGCTTTCCCGCGAGGCACGGTTGTCACCGATTTTACGACCGAGTCGTCCGACGATCTCATCAGCGCTTCGCGTCAGATCGTGCTCAGGATGTCCCGCGAGGTGGACCTCGTCCGGCGCGACGACAGTTCGTTGGAACTGGCTCTGGGGTCCATCACATCGGAGCAGGGGGTCAAGTTCATGCCTGAACTGACCGACAACGTGCATCGCCACCTCAGACGTGGCCTGTTCAATGCGGATCGAATCGTGCTCCGCGAGCGGCTGTTCCCGACCAATATTCTTAAAGAATTTCAATTAGCGCGCGGCGGACTGACCAAACGTGTCAAACAGAGTATGACTTCGGCACCCTCTGACATCTTAATTCTGGGACGACTTTCCGCCCCCAGTGATGTTGAGGCGGACAACAAGAAAAGATGGCGGAAAGAGAAAGATTTTGTCGAGCCCGAATTGCTCACCATCTATTTTCTGTCGCCGACCGGACTATTCCCGGCGGAGAAAATGGAATTCCCTTACAACAATTCGAATCCCAAAGAGATTGCAGCGGCAGTCCGTACGCGACTCGACGACATTTCAGAGTACGTCCCGGAAGAAGTGAAACGCAAACTGGCCGCCGGCCGGAATTATGATGAATACACAGTCTTAAAGGATCAAGCATTTGCGCTGATGCCGCTCGCTTCCCGCGACGGGAAATTTTTTGATCGAGATGGCAACCCGCATTTTAAACGACATCATCGCACAGAATGGCCTGAACTTTCACGGGCGATGACCGCCGCCGAAAACGCTCTTTTGTTTCGGGCAGATGATCCCGACCTGTTGGCTCTCACCTCGCTATTGCTGCATGCTATGGCGAAAAAATCGGCGAACTACCATTCTGGTCGTTATTATAGCCCTAGTTTTAAAGTCGAAGCGGATGCGAAAGCATATTTGGTCTCGGCAATGGATTACGCCGTCACGGCCCTTCGGCTTCGTAGAGATCGAGAAACGTCACTAACCTACTTTACTGTCGCCGGAGCGGGTGTCGGATCGTTTTATGACGGCCTGTATATTCGTGCTTTCCCCGAGCAACGCGAGCCAATCGCACGTCAAATTATTCGAGGTCGAATGGGTAAGACGGGCTTCACCTTGGCGGCGAAACAGTGGGCCACCAGAATGTACCTTGATCATGATCTGGAACCTGCGGAACGGGCGGCCAATTATCGCGAAATTCTAGATCAGAATCTGGATGGGGATGATTCAAGCGTTGAACACAATCAAGCCTTCCTGTTGCCCGAAGCGACTCGTCTGTTCTTGTCGGCTGATCCCGCCACCCGTAACAAGAAGATTATGCCAACGGCCGATGAATGGAAGTTCGCTGACCGCCTCGTCGAATTACCTCATCCTATTAAAAAATGTTGCGGCCACATAATGCGTGCCGTACTGATGGCGAGGGCTCGCGGCAGCAAGGGCGGCGGCAAAGACATTGTTGACGAGTTGGTCGCTGCGGCTGAAGCTTCCGTCTCCTTTCGGGACGCCCATTTGAACTCACAGAACACGAGACTGATGCTGTTCAGTCATGGCTGCGTGGGAATTTCAGACGCGATTGGCGGGACGTCTCGACTTGCGATCGATCCTGATGATCTCATTCGTCTTTTAGATACGCTTGAAGAGACCGACCTCGAAGCGGTGTATTGGTATTCCACAATAATCGGAAAGGCACTGCCGGACGCCAAGTCAAATGAACAGAAACGAAAGATGCTGGCACGGCTTAGATCATTCGAGATGCCAGAAGTCGTGCGACGTACCCGTGGTCCTGATATCACTATTCGAGAGGGATACATCGCATCGTCGACCTCCGACTCTTTCGGGTACTTTCTTCGCTGGCGGAATAAATTTGCAAGGGAACTTGGTGAGATACAATATCTCGACGCGCATGACTTAATTAAAGTGGAAGTGCCGCACGAAAAGGTTTCGCCCGGCCGTGTGATGGCCACTCGTGAAGGGCAATTAAACATTGACAACGCCGAAGAGGTTCATGTCGGAGAGTTATCAAGTTGGAACGACACCGTTTTTGGTATTTCGCACGGGCCTTATTTCCTTGGGTCGATGCGAAGACCTTGGGCGTTCGGCTTTCGCGTTGACGCGAAAACGGACAGCGTCACGCAACTGCTGCCAGGGTCTCGATCGGTTAGAGATTTGTCAGTTGGGTATGGAAAAGGGTTTGCGGTTGGCGGCGAGGGAGCGATCTATGAAATTTCGGAGGAGGGAGTTGCCAATCAGATCTGGAAGGCAACCCCGGATGAGAAGAACGGGCGGGTAGATGCCGCGCTCAAAATCACGCACGGCCAAGCCATGCTCTACGCCGTGACCGAATACGCAAATGCCTTTTGTCTCGATCTGAGAACGAAGATTTCCGAAGAACTGAAGTTGGATTTACCGCCTCATCCCTCCGTGCGACTTGAGTGGGTCGATGTCGCTTATCTGCCGGACGAACAAAAGGTCATCAAATCCGAATTTAAAAATCGTGTGCGATTGCATGGGAATCAGATCCTGACCATGAAGCAGTCGGGGGGTACGCCGCTGCGCCCAGAAATCCGGGCATATCTCGACGACCCCACTTTTTTTCAATCAACGTCGTTCGAACTATCCGATACTTTTGACTTCATTTATTGGCAAGATCACTTCCTCTTCGCCACCGGGCACGGGCTGTTGGCTGGAGACCCGAAGGCGGGGAGACTTTATCAGATCGTGGGGGGAGTTGACTTGGAAGTATTCTCGCTCGCCGCCGCGAATAACAAATTATATCTGGGCACCAGCGAAGGGTTGCTCGTGCTCTCGGCTGCTCAGTTCGAAGAGTTCTTAGAAAACAAAGGCCGGTGAATTAAGGTTCGTTGCCACTCGGTCACTGAATCTCAAAATAATAGAGGGAGAGGCGCCCATCGACTTCGTCAACTAGTTTTCTCTCAAAGGGCGGCTCGTCAAGAGAGCTTAAGTCGAGCTGAGTTTCGCTGCCGTCTCGCAAAAGAAAGAACTGGCGCAGCGTGCTTAATTCCAAAACGCCGATTGGCCGGGGGGCCTCCATCGCGTCAGCGACGTTCTCGAGCATTCTCCATTGATGTCGGTCGAGAAGCTTGCCGTCACGGTCGATGTCGGGCATCAAAATTCGCAGGTGATCGGCGGGCAGCCCGCCGTAACGCCACGCCTGAATGCCGAGATAACGATAGGCGATAAGCGGTGTCTCGGCGGAGATCTGATCACGCGCAGGGTTAATCGCCGCGGCGACGGGCCGGTCGAGCCCGAACAGCGGCGGGCGAAATCGCGATTTCGCAGTGACGAGAGTTGTCACGCCGATCAGCACGCAGGTTGCGATCAGCGCGAGCTGAATCCTTCGATTAGTTCCGCGGAGGAGAAACGCGGCGACACCCATGACCCCGATTCCGGTATTAATCCCGTAGCGGGGGGCGTACGCCGGCTGAACCACATAAGTGAACCAAAGCATCACGAATGGGAGCACAAGAAACGAGAGCACCGTCGTGAGGGCTGCGGGTGAGTTAATTGAGTAATTACAGCTCGGGTTAAACGGAGGGCGAATCCACAACACGGATAAAGTGGCCGCGATTGCGGCCAGAAGAATAGCCGTCGCTGCGTAGCTGCTTATAAGAAACGCCGCTATATCTTGAAACAGCGGCGGTTCCAGCCACGTCGGGGCGTCACCCAACGCCGCTTTCTGAGCTTGCATCAGCGGGATGTAAAGCACCATCGTACCGACGCCCGCAGCCCCGGCGATTATTCGAGAAAGGGCTCGTTTTACGTTCGGCAGATTTCCCGCCGCATAGCCGGTGACCGCGAGGACCGCCGAGAACAGGCCGAAGTAATGAATCGAACAGAGTAGGGCGGCCGCGAGGAAGATCGAGAGCGGCGTCCACCAGCCGCGATCGCGCGAATTAAGTGCTAAGCAGAGCAGGCCGGCCGCTCCGAACAGCGGTGCGTAGAACCGCCCCTCGAACGCCTGCATCAAAAGTGACTGCTGCACAAGCAGCACAGTCGCCGTCGCGATGAATGCCGTCTGAACGTCGAATGTCTTCCGAAGCGTCAGCACCACCGCGGTCGCCCCGACCGCGACCGATGCGAGGCTGAAGACCCGCACCGAGATTTCCGACGGCCAAAACCAAATGAGGTGCCACAGGTCGAGTAGGAACAGATGCCCCGGCGGATTCAGGTCGGCCCCTTCGGCGAGCCGCTGCACCTGCGTAACGGGGTTCCGCAACTCCGCCAGCATGAACGTGATCGACTCGTCGATCCAGAACTGCCGCGTGAACAGGTAGAAGGGGGACTCCCCCGCCAGCAACGCTGCGAGGCAACCGGTCAGCGCGATCAGCCCGGCATACCCGGCGGCGAAAAATGCGGCAGCAAACGAGAAGAACTTGGCTGGGCGGGTCACTGCAAAATCACAAATTGACAGTCAGTCGAAAGACAAAACGGAGATTACCGGCATCGACGGCCAGGCTGCAACGATACGCAAGCTTGCAAGGCATTCACAATAATTTCACACTGTGCTTAATCGCATTTTACGAGGCGAACGAAGATCATGCCGAGTATTACTGTCAACGCGGCAGTCTGTCTCGCACCGCGTCGGCATCGACTGACGGCCTTTTATCTTCGAAGAAATGGCAACCTCAGCACCACTTTCGACATCGGGCAAACGCGTTCTTGGCGGGACGTGGCTTGCCGGACCGTTTTTCGACCTGACGCTCATTCTCGGCGTGGCGGCACTGGCCGTTACCAGTGGTTACATTGTCGTACTGAACCCCCACTTGTTCAGCCAAGTCCTTTTTCTGGACATATGGCTTCTCGGGTTTCATCACGTCATATCGACTTTTACGCGACTCGCCTTCGACGCCAAGAGCGCACGTGAAAACTGGTTTCTCGTGTTCGTGCTTCCGTGGGTAATCCTCGCCGGTTCCGGGGGTATGATCTACTTCTTCGGGCTCTGGTCAATCGCGAGCCTCTACTTCTACTGGCAGTGGTTTCATTATACACGACAGAGTTACGGGATTTTTCGCGCGTTCGAACGTAAGTCGGGTTCAATGGGATTGCTCGAATCCCGGGTGACCAGCGCCGCTCTTTATTTGGTTCCGCTCTTCGGAATCGCCTGGCGCTCCTATGAAAACCCCGGAAGATTTCTCGGGATGCAGCTCTTCTGCATTCCCATCACACTGCCTGTCCTCACTATTATCGGCTTGGCCGCCGTCACGTTTCTCGGATGGTGGGCAATCCTCGAAGCACGTGCTTGGCGACAAGGCAACCCTCGACCAATTCTTGTGATGTATCTGCTTTCGCATTTCGCCGTGTTTTACATCGGTTACTACGCGATCACGAGCATCGACACGGGCTGGCTGGTCTTGAACGTATGGCACAATGCGCAATACATCATGTTTGTGTGGTGGTTTAATCAAAATCGGTTCAAGAGCGGAATCGACCCACAACATCGATTCCTGTCATGGCTCAGTCAGCCGCGCTGGCTCAACATTGTGAGTTACTTCGCGGTGTGCCTCGCCATTTCGACCGCTTTCTATGCCGTCATCGGTGGCGTTTTAAGGGTCGATTTTTTTACCGCCATTCCGGTAGCGGCAGTCGTGATTTATCAATCGATCAACTTCCACCACTATGTGGTCGACGGCATCATTTGGAAGCGTCGTCGCTCGGCAAAAAAACCGAGCCTCCCCTTACCTGGCTCGTCAACGACTTTCGAAACTCATTGAGAAAGTCGTTCAACCTGCCGCCGCTGCAGCACCTCGTACAAGTCCCGCGCATTTGCTTCCAACCCTTCGGGCAACGATTCGTCGCACGGCTTGTTCCGACTGACAAAGCCCCCCACGTCGCTCCCTTCGACGACCGGAAGCTCAAGAATCTCCGTCAACTTCATCCACAGTTGATTATCCTCGCGACAGAGGTCTTCATAGCACACGAAAACCGCCGAAGGCGGGGCAGTGTCAAGCAGTCCGCGGTACACGTGGACCCATTGCCGCATCCAATATCCTAATGACAGACGATCTCCGCCGACCATCACCGTCGCGGGATCGAATTCGAACGGACGGTGATCGGCACCGAACTCGTGATGCACCAACCAGCGCATGTATTGTCTTGAAAAGCGCGACTCGGCGTGAATCCTCAAGAAACGCCTATGCTGTCTCAGCAATGACGCGGCATGAGAACGGGGCTCGCGAAATGGGACAATTTGCACCGCGTTCGGAAATGCCGCCGCGATCACTCGGAGTCGCAAGATGTTGTTGTTGTTCTTGGACAAGTACCTTCCGCTATCGGTTCCCGTCAGCAAAATCGCCAGGTACTCCCGAAACTGTGAAACAGCCTCGGCCGACAACTCGCAACTTTTGAGTCGGTCGGGGCGGATATACTTTGAACCGAAGTGAACCCGCCAAAACACTTCCTCCAACGCTTCGGGCGATTCATTATTCACCATGATACCGTCGCCGTGGGCGCGTTCGACGGATGCGGAAGCGGGCGCGCGGCCTCTAATTCTACCCCACAGGTCCGGCATTAAGACGAACGGCATATCTCGATAGGTCAACGAGCGAAACCTTCCGGTCTCATACAAACGCCGCATCAAGATCGTCGTTCCGGCTCTGGCCAGCCCTGCGACGAACAGATGTTTTGCACGAGCGACTTTCGGAGTGTCGGTGTTCGCCACCAGCCGCTGGACTTCGAAAGATGCGGCCGACACTGTCGCGGACCCGAGAGCGATTCTGTGCAATAGTCGCTCGAAAAAATTGTAGTCTTCAGCGAACAACAAATCGTCTCGCGATCAACCAGAGCGTCGATGACCCGGTCGCCAACATGAGCCCTCCGAATGTCAGTGCATAATCGAAAAGGGAGAACCTCAACCCGAACGCGCAAAGCCGGTCGAAACCGATGACCGCCCCCGCCACCATGACAAACCAAAGTGCGATGACCGTTGTGTCGACAGATAACTGAGCCGAGTAACGTAAGATCGCCCGTTCCTTCCAGTGATCGGACACCCGACTCGAGACGATTACGCGGGAAGAACGTCGTGCCACCGAACCAATACGCGCGACCCGACGCCCCATCGGGATCCGGCATAATAATTCCGCGATCAACACTGAGACGAAAAACAGACACAACTCTTGCATCGCAGGTTTCACAGCTTCACTACGTATCGGGGTCAATAGGCTGTGCCGCGCCGGCATCGTTCTCAATCGCCCGATCCCCGACGCTGCGTCTCATCGCTTTGAACAGCCGCTTCAGCGGAAACCAGACCAGGGCGAAGACCGCAAGAAAAATCGAGCCGATGAACCCACAAACGATCGCGACGGCACCGGCCCCGAGGCCGGGTCCAATGTATGCGAACAATAAACCCACTAAATCAAATTGAATCATCATGAGAAACTCGCTCGAGCCATGACAGATCGATCTCTGATGCAAGATAATACCGGCACCAGTTGACCCACCCCGCGTATCCGTCACGCGTCTTATTGACGAACTCCCAACGGACTTCACGGCGAGAAACGCGAAAGACTCGCCCTTCGTTTTGTTGCTCGAACACGACGTCGCCTCCGGGAAGCACGCGGCAACAACCTTGTGACATCGTAAAGGAGCCTACCTCGCGCAAGATCTCGTCGTAAGGTGCATCGAATTCGTCACTCTTGACATTAAACCGAATGACATTACTAATCTCCCGATACTTCTCTTTTTCCTTGCGATAACTGTTATTGCTGAAAACCGTAAAGTCGCCGTCAGGCAGCATATCCACATCATGTTGCGAAACCCATGGTCCGGTTCTGAGCCATAGAACTTTTCGAGTAGAGGGACGGTAAACGAAAACAGTCGAAATGTCCCGGAGACTAAACGCCAGATCTCCGTATCGGTACTCGCCAACTTCGTATCGAAGCGGTTGCACATCATTCAGATGGAGAGAGTCTTGAGTATCGCCCCTTTGTGAGATTCCGAATAACAATCCATGAAAATTATTGTGAACCAAAATGTCGGCGACCGATTCACTGCGCAATACTTCACCATGTTCGGGCGAGACGACAAAGTAGCCGTCACGAGGAAAGGTTCTATTGCTGGACACGTCGAGTCCTTCCGGCCAAGTTCGTTCGCCCGGAAAAGCAATGTTTCCAGCGGCAATAACATTTCCGACTGCATCAATATCGATCGAATGATGGCATGCATATTTGCTACCAAGCCTCCAAACAACACGGCTCTGCCTATCGAGGCAAAATAGGGCTCCTAAACCAGGATGAACTACGATTCTGCCATCAGGCAACAGTAACGGATGACGGGCGGCAAACCCGTCTCGTGAACGATTGTAAGAGATCATGGGTTCCTGCTCCGGGAACATGGTCTCTAGAAGTTCGTCAACAGGGGGAATCCACGAATGTAATATTCTGAAGTCTCTCAAGCGGACAAGCTCTACAATCGTCTGGCTGTGAGCACTGCTGTAGCGAGACATTAGTAAATAGCCTGGATCGACGAACTCGTCATCTCGCATGACGAATCCGTCCGCCGCAAACAATGAAGGTGTCTCCATTCGGTGCTTCGTGAGCTTCTGGACTAGAGTCGGCTTCTCTTCCACTTCCGGAACAAACAGAACAAACTTTTCGATGGGACTAAGATATGCCCATGGGAAGGCCTCATATCGACCGACTGAAAATCCCCAGATGGCGGCTGCTGCGAATAGTAAATAGGCGGCTGCAATCAGCCGAATCCGTTTTCTGCGCATGATTTTTTGATAGCTGAGGAATGCTGGAATTACTACGAGGAGACGATCGGAGGATCGAATCGCCTCAGTCTGGTTGAAGCTATCGGTGACCGTTGAAGTCTGCGCGAGAACCGGGCCAAACGCAATCGCGGCCGTGTCGATTGGGAAATGGTGTGCCCTCGCGCTACAGCCTACACCTCAACCAACTCCCCGCCGCTTTTTACGGCCTCCCATTGCTCCGCGGTGTAAAGTACTTCGCGGGCTTGGGAGCCGTTGTATTCGCCGACGATGCCGTCTTCGGCCATGTAGTCGATTAATCGCGCCGCTCGGCCGTAGCCGATGCCGAGGGCCCGTTGCAATAAGCTGGTGCTGCCGCGGCCTTCGCTGACGACCACGTCGATCGCCTGCTCGTACATGTCATCCTTCTTGCGGATTTCGTCCGCGTCGGCCGTCTTGCCACTGCCGCCAGAGGCGGTGACGTTCTTTAATTCATCGCTATATTGCGGTTCGACGTCGCCGAAGAAGTCGATCACGTTATCGACTTCCTGACCACTGATATAAGTGCCCTGCGAGCGGATCAGGTTACTGGTGCCCGGTTCGAGGTAGAGCATGTCACCGGCGCCGAGGAGCCGCTCGGCTCCCATTTCATCGAGGACGACCCGGCTGTCGGTTCGGCTGGCCACCTGGAACGAGATGCGTGCCGGCAGGTTCGATTTAATAAGACCGGTAATTACGTCGACGGTCGGCTTCTGCGTGGCGAGGACCAGGTGGATGCCGACGGCCCGTGACTTTTGGGCGAGGCGAATAATGTGTCCTTCCACGTCCTTACCGCTGGTCATCATCATGTCGGCCATTTCGTCGGCAATGATCACGATGTAAGGCATCTTCTCCGGCAGCGAACCGGGTTCGATCTCCAGTTCCGACAGCCCCATGCGGTCGAGGCGTTGTTCGCGCGAAAGCTTATTGTAATCGTCCAAATGGCGGACGCCGCATCGGGCGAGAATGTCGTAGCGTTCTTCCATCTTGTCGACGGCCCAAGCGAGCATCGCCTCGGCTTTTTTCATATCGGTGATGACCGGGTGCATCAGGTGGGGCAGCCGTTTGTAAGGGCTGAGCTCGACCATTTTTGGGTCGACCATCAACAGCTTCACTTCATCGGGGCGACGCGTGTAAAGAATGGACAGAATTAAGGTGTTAATACAGACCGATTTACCGGTACCAGTTCGGCCCGCGATTAAGAGATGCGGCATCTTTGTCATATCGACCACGAGCGGGTGGCCGCTTACGTCTTTGCCTAAGAACAGCGGGACGCTGAACTTTTGAGACTTTTCAGGGGCCGTCTCGATCAGTTCCCGCATCCGTACCATGACGCGGGTTTCATTCGGAACCTCAACGCCGACGGTATTCTTGCCGGGGATCGGCGAGACGATCCGCACCGCGGGGACGCGGAGTGCGATCGCGAGGTCATCGGCTAACGCCGTGACCTTATTAACGCGAAGGCCCTTTTCAAGTTTCAATTCGTACTGCGTGACGACCGGGCCCGTATCGATTTCCGAAACGGTGACGTTGAGGCCGAACTCTTGGAAGGTCTGCTCCAACGTCTCCGCGGCGATGCGGGCATTCGCCGCGAGTTCCTCGTAAGGAAACTCTTCGGCGTCTTCGAGCAGGTCAAGATCGGGCAGATCAATTTCAACGATCTCTTGCGGGCTGTCGACCACCGGCGGTCGTGGGGCTGCGAGACTGCGGGTCAGCGTTGCGGGGGGATTAATCCGAATCTCACGGTCGGCAGCGGCATCTGCTTCGGGTGCGTCTTCCGTCTCGTCTTCGAGCTCAATTTCTTCTTCAGTGGAGATCGATTCCTGGGATCGTTTCCGCCACATTGACGGCACAAAGCGAGAGAAGTTAAGCCTCGGCAATCTTATATTTCCGAAGAAATGACCGATGAACGCGAAAGGTTTCAGGAGGAGGCCAACAAACCGAGCGGCAAGCAGGGCGTCTTCGGTGATGATCAGACCGGCGGTCAGAATGGCCATCAGCAGCACGGTCGCGCCGAGGCCAGAGAAAAGCGATTCGAGCGTGGCCGCGGTGACGGCTCCGAGAAGCCCGCCGCTACCGACGAGAGTCGTTGTGCCGACTGCCGGGGCGGTGATATCAAAGGCCGTGCAGATGGCGACGAGCATCAATGTGCTGCCGGCGAGCCGCATCCAGCGGTCCTTCACGTTTCCCCGCGAAAACAGTTGCAGGTCAATCACGATCAGGTTGATCAGGATCAGATAGGTCCCGAATCCGAACGCGGAAAGCATGTAATGGGCGACGCGAGCACCAACCGGTCCGCAGGCGTTGACGACCGACTCGGGGGCGGGGAAGACGGCGGTCGAAGGGGGGTCGGCAGGATCGAAGGTCAATAGGCTCAGCGCGACAAACGCCGAGGCTGCGAGCAGCCCCAGCGCGACCAGATCAAGCATCATCCTCCTGAAATCGATCATAGACTCCGACGCAATCCAAAATTCGTCGTTGCGCAATCCGTCCCGTGAAGATTAGCACCGGGGCAGTGACGTGTCGCCTTTTCGCAACACCGGGTGTTGACTTCGGTCAACAAAGTGCTCGGGTCTTGCGAATTTTTCGGGCGCCGAGCGAACGGTCGTGACGGTTGCTCGGATGCGGTTAGTCGTAGCGACTGTGCAGCCAGTCTATTAAGGACGCCGCGATCGCAGACTTCGGACCGGTCCACTCAGCCGCAATTGCGCCGGCGGGGTCCATCAGCTCGACGGAATTCGAATCGGACCCGATCGCCGTTGGGTCGTTCACCACGATCCAATCGCAATTCTTGGCGCGGAGCTTTTGTAACGCTCGTTCGCGGGCGTTTTCGGCTTCGAGGGCAAAGCCGACGACCCAGCGAGCTTCTTTGCAGCGACCGATCTCAGCGAGGACATCGTCGGTCTCGATCATCTCGACGGTCATCGGTCCGCCCGTCTTGGCGAGCTTGCCGATGATGCGAGTAGCGGGACGATAGTCGCAAACCGCCGCCGCGGCGATGACACCTTCACACGACGTGAGAGCCCCCATGCAGGCTTTGCGCATCTCGGCGGTCGTTTCGACGTCAACGCGATCGACTCCCGTTGGGCAGGTCAGGTCGACCGGCCCGCTGACGAGCGTGACCGCATAGCCGGCCTTTGCAGCGGCTTCGGCAATGGCGTAACCCATCTTGCCGCTACTGGCATTCGAGAGATAGCGGACGTCATCGAGGTACTCGCGCGTCGGCCCCGCGGTGATGAGCAGTCGCGGGAGGTCAGGCATCGCCGGGCTTTTTTGCAGCGGCAAGCTGCTCTTTAAAGGTCGCGTACTCGGTGGTCTTCAAACCCGCCTCCAACGTCGCCTTGGCCTTGCCGAGTGATTTCGTCGCGACGGCCTCCACGTCGATCCATAAGCCGGGGAAGGCGATCGAACGGGCAATGTTATCTTTGGGGAGAGTGAGCTGCTTATCGGCTGAAAGGTCGAACCAGTGGAAAACATTCCGTGTTGGCTCGTAGACGACATACTCGCGCACTCCGTTCTCGCGGTACTTCGCTTTCTTATTATTGAGGTCGATCGACCGGGTCGTATTTGCGACTTCGATCACAAACTCAGGACCGCCGTCGATGTAATCATCCTCCGTCAGTCTGGACTGACCGCCAAATCCCTCGCAGATTCGAAGTAGGATATCAGGTTGGACTTCGGTTCCGTCGTCCAGCAGGACCGTCACGTTCTCGTTGACCTCACAGCCCGGCGTTGTTGCCTCGTATTCAAGCAGCAACGCACTCAGGAACGTAATGGGTCTCCCATGATTGTATTTCGCAGGTGAGGCCACGTAGACGACTCCGTCAATAAGTTCCGCCCGGAAGTTCTCCGGCATCCGCGAGTAGATGTAGTGAAACTCTTCGCGGTTCATCCGGTCGCCGCTGTGCAATTCCAGCGGCAGCGACTCGACGGGGTCGTGGGCGGGGGGATTGAAGTTGTGAGCGGCGGTGTCAGTTGCCATGGCAACCCCATTCTAAGCCAACGCCTCAGCAATCCGCGAGCGGATTTCTTCCGGCTCCGCCATGCGACCGGCGCCGACTTCGCGGCAGCTGAGCCAGCCACTGCCCGGTTCGGCGAAGTGGAAGCCGTCGTCTCGGAGTTGCTCCACGTTGCGCTGCACCGCGGCTTTCGACCACATTTCGACGTTCATCGCCGGGGCGAGCAGCATCGGGCAGGTCGCGCTGAGCGTGAGCGTCGAGAGCAAGTCATCCGCAGCGCCATGGGCGAGTTTCGACAGCACATCGGCGGAGCAGGGGGCGATTACGAAAATGTCGGCGCGGCGGGCGAGGCCGATGTGCTCTCCCCGCGGGTGCTCCTTCCAGTCGAATAGCGAGGTGTAGACCGGTCGGTCGGTCAGCGCTTCAAAGGTCGTCTTGCCGATGAAGGCGTGCGCCGCCTTGGTCATCACGACGGTGACGCCGTGGCCGTCCTGAACCAGCTTGCTTGCCAGGTCGGCCGACTTGTACGCCGCGATCCCGCCGGTGACGCCGAGGAGGATTTCTCGCGATTCAGACATGGTCGGATTCGATCGAAAAACAAGCCCGCCGCGCGAGCAAGAGATTTGCTCACGCGGCGTCCTTTGAGGGATCGCAGGTCCATACAGAGAGCAGCGATCGGCGACACCCGGTGACGAATTGGAGGTCTTCCCTTATATCCCTCGCTTGCGCTGTGGGCTTGTATTGAGCCCGACTTAGAGTTCATCCAACGATGGACCGCCGTCGGCTTCGTCCGGACCGCCGTCGCCACCCAAGGCGTCGAGTGGGCTGACCGGTTTTACTTCGCCGGAGGCGTCGAGGAAGATCTTATTCTGGATGATCTCCTGCACGACGATTTCCATCTGGTTTTTCGTCTGCATTTCGACGAGCGGCCGGGCGCCGCGGTTCAGCGCAACGAGCCGCTTCTGGATGAGCGACGAGAGCTTAAATCGCCCGCCGACCTTGTTGACGATTTCTTCTTCTTTAAACGCTTCCAGCATCGATTTGGGCCTCACGCTCTTCAACGATACCGACGATTTCACCGACCGCCCGGTCGAGATCGTCGTTATTTACCTGAAAATCATAGTCGGCGGCCCGCGTTAGTTCCGCTGCGGCGGTTTGCATTCGTCGGGCGATGACTTCTGCCGATTCTGTTCCGCGACCACGAAGTCGCGATTCGTATTCCTCTAGCGATTTCGTCTTCAAAAAAATGAGCAGGCTGCCGGGGAATGCTCTTCGAACTTCGGCCGCTCCATCGACGTCAATTTCAAGAAGCGACCAGCGTCGTTGCCCAATGGCCCGCTCGACTTCGGATCGCAGTGTGCCGTACCAGTGTCCGGTGCGGTGTACTTCAGCCGTCTCCAGGAATTCGCCTGCTGCCTGCTTCGTCTCGAATTCCTCAGGTGACAAAAAATGGTAGTCGACGCCGTTTTGTTCGTGCGGACGCGGCGGGCGCGTCGTCGCAGAAACCGCTTTTTCAATCGGCAATGTGGTCGTCTGAATCAATCGATTCACAACGGTTGATTTGCCCGAGCCACTGGGGCCGGACAGCACGAGAATTCGGATCGCTCTCTCCGGAGCGGGAACTGAATTTTCCACCCGGAGCCTGCCCCGCCGAATCGCAACTCCCAGACCGTCATTCGACATTCTGCAAAATCTCACGCAGTTTTTCCACCGCCCCCTTCAATTCCACCACGAGATGGGCGATCGACGCGTCATTCGCCTTCGAGCCGATCGTGTTGATCTCCCGATTCATCTCCTGAATCAGGAAGTCGAGTTTGCGTCCCTGAGACTCGGAGTCGTCGAGAAATTGCTCGAATTGGGTCAGATGCGATCGCATTCTGGCGATCTCTTCGGTGACGTCGCAGCGGTCCGCGTGGATCGCCGTTTCGCGGATGAGATTCTCTTCGGTCACCGTCGCGTCGGACTCACTCAAGGCCGTGCGAATCCGATCGAGCATCTTTTCGCGGTAGGTGCTGATTACCGCCGGGGCTTGCTTCTCGACGGCGTCGACCTGCTCGGCGATCACCTTGGCGTACTTTCGCAGCTCTGCATCCATCGCGGCTCCCTCGTAGTGACGGAACTCCAGCAGCTTTTCGCCCGCCGATCGCAACGCTCGCTCGACGAGCGGCCAGACCTCTTCGATTGAGGCGGTCGCTTTCGACACATCGACAAGTGTTCCAGGCAACTGAAACAGGCTCGAAATCGGGATCGGCGCCGACTTTCCAAGGTCGAGCCGGATCGCTTCGGCCTGCGTCCAATAGTCTTTGACGAGGTCCGCATTCACGCGGTAGGGGGTCTTGCAGTCTGTCGGCTCCAACCGAATCTGCAATTGCACCGAGCCGCGAGCGACGAACTCTTTGATGATCCGCTCAACATCCCCTTCCTTGGGGTTGAGCACTTCCGGCAGGCGCGTCGAAACTTTCAAATAGCGGTTGTTGACCGATTTGAGTTCAACGGTGGCGGCCCAGGCTTCTGTCTCGGCCCGCGCGGTGCCGAAGCCGGTCATGCTCAGTAGCACAGTGACACCTTGGCGGGAAAGAACCGGGATTAATCGACCAGTCGGCCGAGCCGAATAAGAAGCGACCGTAATTGAGCTAAATACCGACGCTTCAATTCGTAGCCGAACCCGACTCGAGCTCTTCGAACGGATTCGGCTCGCCAGTTCCGGACGATTCGACGGCCGAGCCTGACTCGGCGGGGCCGAAGATGTCCTCACCGTCCTCCGTTGATTCGATCGCCGGACCGCTCGGTTTAAATTTGTCGGCGTTCACGACCGCATCGGCTCGCAATTGAAATCCGTTCGCCGCGGCCAAGGCAACCCAGACAACCGTTACCACGATCGTAATGCGAGTGAACACGTCGCCTGCTTTCGTACCGAAGGCGCTTTGACCGCCGGCACCGCCGAATGCACCGGCGAGGCCACCGCCTCGTCCCCGCTGCAACAGAATGATGAACATCAGCAACAGGCCGACAATCATCAGGAGGGTCATTGTGATGTAGGACCACACGCTTGCAAAAACCAAGAGCATCAGATGGACCTTAGAAATTCCGTGAATGATCGATAATTAAGATGGCTGATTCAGCGGCTTGTTCGATGGTACGTCGAATCACGCACCCTCGGCGACACTAATCGCGGCTTCAATGATGGCCGTGAAGGAGTCTGCTTTCAAACTGGCTCCGCCGACCAACGCTCCGTCAACGTCGGACTGCCCCAGCAATTCGGCCGCATTGTTTGGTTTAACGCTTCCGCCATATTGGATGCGGATCGCGTCTGCGGGGGCGTCACCGTATTTCCGGCGAATCCAGTCTCTCGTGTAGGCGTGGGCCGCTTGGGCCTGCTCGGGCGTGGCGGTTTCGCCGGTCCCGATCGCCCAAACCGGTTCGTAAGCCAGCACGATCTCGCTTAACTGCTCGGCCGAGACGTCGTTCAGGCCGCCGGTCAGTTGCTCATCGAGAATCGCTTCAGTTCGGTCGGCCTTGCGGTCTTCGAGCAATTCGCCGATGCACAGGATGACCGGCAGTCCGCCCTCAAGCGACGCCAGCACTTTGCGGTTGATCGTCTCGTCGGTCTCACCAAGCACGTGACGACGTTCGCTGTGGCCGAGGATCACGGCATCGCAGCCGACGTCCCTGAGCATGTCGACGGCGACTTCGCCGGTGAACGCTCCCGACGCTTCGAAGTACGCGTTCTGCGCTCCGAGTTTGACGCCGCTGCCCGAGATCGCGTCGCTGACCGCGGTGAGATAGGGGAACGGCGGCGCCACCAGGACGTCGACCGGACATCCCTCCGCGGGAACCTTTGCGGCGATCGCGGTCGCGAGGTCGACCCCCGACGTTCGCGTCGTGTTCATCTTCCAGTTGCCGGCCACGTATAACCGCCGCATAAACTCGACCTTCGATTCGAAGCTGAACGGCGTCGCTTTCGCCGATCGTAGATAAAGGTAGGGGCCATCCTGTCGACGAAAGGCGCCCGGGCGCCGTTCCGCGATGTCCCGGTCAATTCTAACCGATCGTCAAACTGCGAGGATACGATCCCAGCAGTTCCATCCGGACGGCTTTTTTCTCCAAATCGCTCAATACTCGACTGATGGCAGCATCATCGGCGTGTCCCTCGAAGTCGAGGAAAAACTGGTAGCCGTTTTCGGCACCGAACAGCGGGAACGATTCGATCCAAGTCAGATTAATCTTGTTCTTCTTAAAAGCCATCAGTGCATCGTGCAAGGCGCCCGGTTGGTGGGCGACCTGCAGCAGAACAGCCGTGCGGTCTTTACCGCTGCGCTTGCAGATGTCCTCGCCGATCACGGCGAAGCGCGTGATGTTGTGCGGGTTGTCTTCAATGTTTTCGGCTTGGATCGTCAGGCCATTGTCGACGGCAGCCTGCTGGCTTGCGACGGCCGCAGCCCCCGGTTTCGTGCGGGCCAGTTGTGCGGCAGTCGATGTGCTGGTGACCTCGATCAGCCGCGCCTGCGGCATGTTGCGGGCCAGCCAGTTGCGACACTGCGACAGCGCCTGCGGCTTGCTGTAAACCTCGGTGATTTGCCCACGCGGACCGTTCGCTAACAGGTGCAGGTGGATCTGAAGCTGAACCTCGCCGCAAATTCGAACCGGCAATTTGCCGAACATCGAAAGCGTGTCGACCACGCGTCCGTCGGTGCTGTTTTCGATCGGAACGATCCCGAACATCGCGTGCCCGCGATTGACCTCTTCGAAGACCGCGCCGATTGTGTTGACCGGCACCAGGTCAGCCGATTGCCCGAATCGTTCGATTGCCGCCAGATGGGAGAAGCTGAATTCCGGACCGAGATAGACGACCCGCTGCACGCGAATGCGTCGCTTGGCCGCGCTGATGACCTCCTGAAAAACGCGACGAAGCGTTTGCTCTGGCAGGTCCCCTTTGTTGAGGCCCACGGCGGTCTTCAGCAATTGCTCATCGTGAGTGGGATCGTACAGCGCGGCGGCCGGATCCTCCTCGCCTCGCAGCAGTTCGGCGATCTGGTCGGCCCGCTCGTTCAGGAGTTTCACGATCTGTTGATCGAGCTGCTTCACCGCGGTCGCGGTTGGCTTCTTGCGTTTGACCGACTTCTTTGCCCCGGTCTTCGACCCCGTTTTCTTTGCTGCGTTCGAACTCGCGGTCGCTTTCTTGGCCATGGCGATGGGGCGGTTCGTTGGTGGGTGAATCAGGGCGGGCTGAAATCAATGCGGCGGTCTGGATACCGCCATCGAAATCGACGCTCGCCGTTCTGTAATCGCCGGGAGCACGTAACCTCCGATGAGATCGGGGGTTGTACCGGTGCCCATTCAGGGTGTCAAGGAAGCGGGTCGATGTCGGCTACGTGTCCTGTAAACCGGTCTGTGCAGCGGCAACGACAACCGCGGACTGCCAAAATGGCCTGTCGTTTTGGCCGCGCGTGACTCTCGGGTGTTGCCACTTTGGCGGGTGAAGTGCGTGCGATCGTTACCGTGAAGAGAGGAACGGGCCTGTCTTGAGTCGTAAGTGTAATGAAAATATTAGTTTACGATTTATAGCGGCTTCTGGCGTTCCCGGCATGTCGGTTGCTTTGCTTATTGGCGGCTGAAAGTGCGTCCCACTCGCCGGTAACATGGTGGAGTGACTCTCGCGGTGAGCAGGATTGGTCCTGCTCGGTGACGAGAGCGACCCGATTCGGCATTCAGCCCGTCACAACTCTCAACCACCTCGACAATCACAGCGGGCACGGCTCTTCGGCCCCCGCATCAACGAATTTCATTGGAGATTGAAGCATGGCCTCATCAGGCGAAAAGATTATCGGAATTGACCTCGGAACGACCAACTCGGTCGTTGCCGTGCTCGAAGGGGGCGAGGCGAAAGTCATCGCGAACCAAGAGGGCAATCGCATTACCCCCAGTGTCGTGGCCTTCACCGACAAAGGCGACGTCCACGTCGGCGAGCCTGCCAAGCGGCAGGCCGTGACGAACCCCAAGAACACCGTCTATTCGATCAAGCGGTTCATGGGCCGTCGGCACAACGAAGTTCAGTCGGAAGAGAAAATGGTCCCCTATCCCGTCATTGGCGGGGGTGAGGACTACGTGAAGGTCGAAGTCGGCGGTAAGCAAATGACGCCGTCCGAGGTTTCCGCTCTCGTGCTGCGCAAGCTCAAGGAAGCGGCCGAAAGCTATCTCGGCCACAAGGTCAACAAAGCGGTCATCACCGTCCCGGCGTACTTCAACGATGCCCAGCGCCAAGCGACCAAAGACGCCGGTCAGATCGCCGGGCTCGAAGTCGGGCGGATCATCAACGAGCCGACCGCCGCCGCGCTCGCGTACGGGCTTGAAAAGAAAAAGGACGAGAAGATCGTGGTGTTCGACCTCGGGGGCGGCACCTTCGACGTTTCGATCCTCGAAGTCGGCGACGAACTTGTCGAAGTGCTCAGCACCAGTGGTGACGGGCACCTCGGCGGGGACGACTTTGACGAAGTTCTCATCGACCACATTGCCGATCAGTTCAAGTCGGAGCAGGGCATCGACCTGCGAAGCGACGCGATGGCCTTGCAGCGGCTGCGGGAAGCGGCTGAGAAAGCCAAGAAGGAACTCTCCTCGGCTCAATCGACCGACATCAATCTGCCGTTCATCACCGCGGATGCCTCCGGCGCGAAGCACCTGCAAATGCAGGTCTCGCGCAGCGAGTTCGAAAAATTGATCGACCCGCTTCTGAGCCGGCTCCGCGGTCCGGTCGAAAGCTGTCTGAAAGATGCCGGGCTGAGCAAGGGCGAAATCGACGAGGTTGTTCTCGTCGGTGGTTCGACCCGCGTCCCCGCTGTGCAGGCACTCGTCAAGGAGATGTTCGGCAAGGAGCCGCACAAAGGCGTCAACCCGGACGAGGTCGTTGCCGTCGGCGCCGCGATTCAAGGCGGCATTATCGCCGGTGACGTCAAAGACGTCGTGCTGCTCGATGTGACGCCGCTGTCGCTCGGTATCGAAACCGAAGGCGGCATCATGACGGTCCTCGTCGAACGAAACACGACGGTTCCCGTCACGAAGACCGAGACGTTCTCAACGGCAGCCGACAATCAGCCGGCGGTGACAGTCCGCGTTTTCCAAGGCGAACGCAAGATGGCCGCCGACAACCGGCTGTTGGGCGAGTTCAATCTCGACGGCATTCCGTCGGCGCCGCGTGGCGTGCCGCAGATCGAAGTCGGCTTCGACATCGATGTGAACGGTATCTTGAACGTCTCCGCCAAGGACAAGGCGAGTGGCAAAGAGCAGACCGTTAAGATCGAGCAGTCGAGCGGCCTGAGCGAAGACGAAATCGCCGGGATGCGCAAGGACGCCGAAGCGCACGCGGCCGAGGACGAGAAGAAGCGAAAGTTGGCCGAAGCGAAAAACTCCGGCAGCACGCTCGTCTATCAGACCGAGAAGTTGATCAAGGAGAACGAAGAGAAGCTGGACGATTCCGCCAAGTCGTCGCTGCAATCGTCGATCGATAAGGTCAATGAGGCAGTGGGCGGTGAAGACGCCGACTTGATTACGAGTGCGGTCAACGATCTGCAACAGGCGGTGCAGGCATTCTCGGCGCAGCTCTATGCCGGTGCCGAAGAGCAGGCTGGCGAAGCCGGAGCTGCTCCCGGTAGACAGGAACCAGACGGCGGATCAACGGAGTCGGATGACGACGTGATCGATGCCGAATTCGAGACCAAGAGCTGATCGCTCGACGTCTCAATAGATGAAGCCCGCCGGATCGCTGATCCGGCGGGCTTTCTTATTTGTTCAAAAAATTTACAAGCCCGAAGCGCAAGCGAGGGACGTGATCAATTGTCCCTCGCTTGCGCTTCGGGCTTGTTTGCGCTTTAGAATTGCGTCTCGCGCTCTACTCTTCTTTGGCTTCGGCTTGGAACTCGACGAAGGGGCTGATTCGGCGGGCTTTGGCGAAAATTTCGTCGCGCTCGGCGTCGGTTTGTGCTTCGGCGTACTTCTTTCGCAGCTTCGCCAACTTCGCCCGGCGGGTTCGGCGGCGTGCGATTTCTCGGCTGCGTTCAACACGTGGCATGATCAAACTCGTCCGTCAGTAATTTATCGAAGTGAAGATACAGGGCTCATCGACTCGGTCGGAGTCGCGAAGTTTCGAGTCGGGCAAGATACGCCGATTGCTGTCATCTTGCAATCGAATCGCATCGGACAAGACCGGTGCGATCCCGGGTTTCGGCTTGACGTTCCTCAACGGTTCCTGCTATCGCTCCCGGCCCTCTCTTCATTTCTGACATTTCGTCTTCGACTCTCCCAACGTGATCATTCCCGTGAGATTACTCATCGCGGCTCTGGCGTTCTGCGCTGCCGCCCCGGCCATAGCTCAGGTCGAGGCCGATCGCGGACTCGACGCCGCCGAAGAAGCTCGGTCAGGCCGCCGCTTCAAATCGGCTGATACCAACATTTTCGCGATCCCACAAAATCGCTTTGCCGAGGTACCGCAGCGGCGCGATCTGCTCAATCCGGCAACCGCTTCCGAGAATGACTACCGGTTCGTCGAAGCTCCTGCGTCGACACGGATCGAGTCTCTCGACGAACTCGTTGAAGACGTCTTTGGCTATGCCGGTGGCGAGGTTCCGTTCGGGACCGCAAGCGACATCGCTCGCGCCGAACCGATCGTTCGGGCACAGGGACCGCCCGCCGCACTCGGTGATGCCGTCACAACGACGTTCGGCGGCGTCCCCGTCGGCCTCAAGAAAATGCGGGCGACTTACACCCTCGTCGGTACTGCCGACAGTGGATTTGGACTCAATGAGTTCGACCTATCGGCCACGTCGTTCAGCCCGGTGCTGCCCGGTTTTTCCATCACCCCAGGTTTCGGCGGCACTTTCGCGGACGAGTCGGCATCGTTCGCGGCCGACGTTCCCGATCAGCTCTACAACTTGCAACTGACGTTCTCCTATCGCGGTCAAATCAATATTCAATACGGCTACGAAGTCGCGGTGACGCCGAGTTTCTTCACCGACTTCAACAACACGACCTCGGACGCATTTCGCCTGCCGGCCCGAGCTCTGTTGTTCATCGCAATGTCGCGGCAGCTTCAATTTGCAGTCGGCGTGGTGTACCTCGATCGCGATGACATTCTGGCTGTACCCGCCTTGGGTATGATCTATGCCCCGAATCCTGACCTGCGGTACGAGCTTGTCTTCCCTCGACCAAAGGTGACAAAAAAGATCGGCAGCGGGCCGAACAGCGAAATCTGGGGCTACATCGGCGGGGAGTTCGGGGGCGGAAGCTGGGCCGTAGAGCGAGCCAGTGGCCTCAACGACGAAATAACGATCCGCGACTTCCGACTGATTGTCGGTGCCGAGCAGAAGTACGACTCCGGGTTGGCTGTGCTTGTCGAGACGGGCTACGTCTTCGGGCGTGACGTCGAATTCGAGTCAGGCATCGGCGACTTCTCGCCCGACAGTTCCTTCCTCTTCCGCGTCGGCCTGCGTCGCTGATCGATCCGGTCGCCGATAGCCCGACGCGCCAGCGAGGCCGTGAAGTCTGACGTTTGGCACCGGACGTGCGTTTGGTCAATGCGACAGTTATCAGCTCTCTCTTCGTCGCGATCCTTTCGACGTGTCGCGGGGCTTTGAACGGCCTCGCTCGCGCGTCGGGCTGCCTTGCGAGCCGATCGATTCGGTCGCCGATAGCCCGACGCGCCAGCGAGGCTGTGATGTCCGACGTTTGGCAACGAATGTGCGTTTGGTCTAACGCGACCGATATTAGCTCTCTTCGTCGCGATCCTTTCGACGTGTCGCGGGGTTTTGAACGGCCTCGCTCGCGCGTCGGGCTGCCTTGCGAGCCGATCGATCCGGTCGCCGATAGCCCGACGCGCCAGCGAGGCCGTGAAGTCTGACGTTTGGCACCGGACGTGCCTTTGGTCAATGCGACAGTTATCAGCTCTCTTCGTCGCGATCCTTTCGACGTGTCGCGGGGTTTTGAACGGCCTCGCTCGCGCGTCGGGCTATCGTGCGAAGCGTCGGCCTGCGGCGTTGACTTGAGCGGTCACCGCAACAAGCCGCGCACGAAGTAAGCGGATCGGAATGCAGCGTGAATATCCGCTTACTTCGTGCGCGGCTTGTAGGTGGGGCGTACACGTTTTCGCTGCGGACGGTTGCCGTCGTGCGGATTGCATGACAATGTCGCGTGTTGCGAGACACGACACATTTTGGCGATGGACCGATGGCGAATCCGACGATTGACGAAATCCGCACCGCAGCCGAGAACGGCGGACCCGAAGAAGCGGTCGCCCGACTCGTTTCGCATCTGCGCCAGTCGGGCGAATACGACCGGCTGTTCGATGCCCTGCTGCTTCGCAAACGGTTCGAACTCGGGCTTCCGACGGCACGTCCGACGGCGCTCGATGACGTCGAGGGCGGGCCGCGCGATGAATTTGAGAAAGCTTACGTCGAGGCCGCGCGCGAAGTCGGGCAATTGCACCTCGACGCCGGTGCGATTAAGTCGGCGTGGCCCTACTTCAAAACGATCCGCGAGTTCGACCCGGTTCACGACGCGCTCGAGCGGCTCGACCCGGCTAAGGTCGATTACGAAGAGGTCGAAGAACTGGTCGGCATCGCGTTGTACGAGGCGGTTCATCCGGCCAAAGGGGTTGAGCTGATGCTCGCCACGCACGGTACCTGCAACGCGGTCACGGCCTCCGATCAGGCATTCGGGCAGCTCAATGACGAAGACCGTGCCGGGGTTGCCAAGCTGCTCGTGCGGCAATTGCATGGTGAGGTTTCAACCGCGGTTCGGGCGGAAATTGAATCAAAGGAGGGACGGCCTCCTGAGGGACGCCTCTCAGATTGGTTCGCCGAGCGTGGCTGGTTATTCGAGAACGCCAACTATCACACCGATGTGTCGCATCTGAACGCATCGGTCCGATTCGCGCAGGTGTTGGAGCCCGACGTCGAAGAGTTCGCGATGGTCCGGGAATTGGTCGAATACGGCCGTCACCTCGCGCCGCAACTGCAGTACGCCGGCGAGCCTCCGTTTCAGGATTTCTACAACGCTTACGCGGCGTATTACGGGGCGATTGCCGATGAAGACCGGGCATCCGGGGTGCAATACTTTCGTGATCGGCTGGATGAGGAACCGGACGAGCCGGATAAGCCGGGGCTGGCGTTCGTGCTCGTCGATCTGTTGATGCGATGCGGCGAATACGATCAGGCGCTCGCCGCGGCCCGGCCTTGGCTCGAAGGCATCGAGCAGCCGAGCGGTTTCTCGTTTGCCGAGGTCTGCCGAAAGGCGGGGAGATTCGACGTGCTGCGAGAAGTGGCGGAGAAGAATGGCGATGCGATCCGATATGTCGCGGCGATCTGCGATGGCCGGACCGATGATTAAGGTGGCCGTATCGCGATGATTGAAACGCTTCCTGGCGGTCGCGGCTAAACGTTTTGCCTCTCACCACTCACCTCGAAATGTCTTATCGTTCCGCGAATGCGGCTGCTTATGATCGTCTTGTGCGATCGGGGAGTGCGTTCGCAAAGGTGGCGACCGATGAGCAATGTGCGAACCCGCTGGCGACGCTCGATTCTCGGGGTTGGCTGCCGAAGTCGGTCGAAGGTCTTGAGGTGCTGTGCCTGGCGGCGGGAGGAGGTTGGCAGTCGATTCTTTATGCCTCAGCCGGGGCTCGCGTCACCGTCGTCGACATCAGCGACGAAATGCTGGCACTCGATCGGCGCGAAGCCGCTCGGCGGGGCCTTGCTGTCACCGCAATTCCACTCTCAATGGATGACCTGTCGTCTCTCGAGGACAGCCGGTTCGATATCGTGCACCAACCGGTCAGTACCTGCTACGTGCCCGATGTTGAGCCGGTGTATTCCGAGGTCGCGCGGGTGACGAAACCGGACGGGCTTTATATCAGTCAGCACAAGACGCCGACCTCACTGCAGGTGACGCACCGGACGCCGCAGGGGCAGCACGTCCTCGGTCTCGAATACTATCGCGAGACCGCACTGCCCCAGACGGAAGACACATCGTACCGCGAGACGGGTGCGACGGAGTTTTTGCATCGCTGGGACCAGATTGTGGGCGGGCTGTGCCGGGCGGGCTTTGTACTCGAAGATCTGCGTGAGCCGATCAGAGCGGAACGCCGGGCTCCGGTCGGATCAATGGGACATCGCGGGCGGTTTGTCGCCCCTTACGTGCGGCTCAAAGCCCGACGGGTCGCGATGCAGGAGAAGAGCGACGGCGAGCGGCGATTGTGGACGCCGTGATAAGAAGGCGGAGTGCGGGTTTCTTTGTGCTGGCGTTGCAAAATGGGGGCGATGCAAAGCGCGAGCGACCTCAACCCTGCGGGGGCGACACGCACCCCGGCACCCGGCGTGGGCTTCGCGCCGAGCGATTCGCAATCCGAATACAACACGGTCCGTTGCATCAGTCGTGCGGAGTGGAAGCGATGCAAAGCGCGAGCGACCTCAACCCTGCGGGGGCGACACGCACCCCGGCACCCGGCGTGGGCGCCGCACCGGGCGATTCGCGATCTGAATACAACACACGGTCCGTTGCATCAGTCTTGTGAAGTGGATGCGATGCAAGCAGCGGGCGGACTTTGCCCTGCGGGGGCGACACGCACCCCGGCACGCAAGCGATATGCACCCTGGCAAGCTAGGAGGGCCCTCTCAATTTTGCCTAATCATTAGAATCGATTGAATCGATTCAACCGGTTTGCCTGTTCGGACGATGCTAATTCTATGGCGGAAAGTTTCGTGCGGGAACGCATCTTGACCGGTTTGGTCAAAGGTGCGAAAACCCGCTCCGGCTTCGCCGCCCTCAAATGAAACAGATTCGGAGGATGGAATCCTCCAGCCGTATATTCGGCAATTTTCGGCAACGCAAAGGAGTGCCCACGCCGTGATTCGATTCACCCGACTCGCCGTTATCGCCGCGATTTTCGCCGGCTTCACATTCGCCCAGACCGAAGCGTTCGCTCAGAACAAATCGACACGCATCGGCTTGGTCGACATGGCGAAGGTCTTTGAAAACTACCAACGCTTCAAAGACGAACGCGAAGCTCTGAAAGACGAGCTCAAAAAACGCGAAACTGAAATCAAGGCCTTGGCCGAGCAGATCAAAGCCGCCGGCGAAGAGTTGAAGAACTCTCCCTACGGCAAAGATTCGCCGCAGTACGCCGCTCAGGAAAAGAAGGTCATCGAACTGAACGGTCTGATCAAGTCGAAGCAGGCCACGATTCAACGCGAATTTCTTCGCCGCGAATCGACGATGTATAAAGACATCTATGTCGAAGTCACGCAGATGGTCGGCGCCGCCGCCGAGCATTATGGCTACACAATGGTGATTCGCTTCAAGGCTGAAGACGTCGCCGCCCAGGACGATCCGCAGAAGCTGATCCAGAACATGAGCCAGTTGGTCATCTACCACCAAGAGACCGACGACATCACTCAACGCGTGATTGAAGTGCTCAACAAGCGATACCGACCGGTCGCCGGTCGATAAGTCAATCGGTCGCTGATGGCGACTGCTGAGATTCCAGAGTGGGTCTGGTAAATGACCGGCAGCGTGGCGGACCGTCCGCCCCTGCCGGTCTTTTTTCTGCCCGCTACTGAGTTTGAAGCTCGCTCGGCATCGCACTTCTGCATGAGGCGAACGGCAGTCAAAAGGTCGATTCACTCATCCGATCGTGTCCTGCATCCCATCGAAATTGAGGTCGCCTTGAATATCCCGTTCCCGCGTTCGCAGCGGACGATCGGCCGACCCGTTACGGTTAACGGTTTCGGCTTCTTCACCAACGCCGCCGTGACATTGACGCTGAACCCGGCCCCCGAAAACTACGGGCGGAAGTTCGTCCGGGTCGATTTGGACGGTGCTCCCGAGATTCGGGCCGAGATCGATTTCGCCGTCGAACGGCATCGGCGGACCGTCTTGAAACGGGGGGAAGCCGAAGTCGAACTGACCGAACATGTGCTCGCCGCGCTCGCCGGGATGGCGATCGACAACTGTCGGATCGAACTCGACGCGTGCGAAGCCCCGGGCTGCGATGGCTCCGCCCGACCGTTTGTGGACGCCATTCTTTCGGCGGAAATCGTCGAACAGGCGGCGCCGGTTCGCATCGTCCGACCGATGCGGAGTACCGGTGCGTTCTATTCGGACGGGTCGCGACTGACGATCGATCGCGCCGAACCTCATGAGTTCACGATTCGATACGAACTCGACTACGGAGCGGCGTCGACCGTGCCAACTCAGACGTCGGAATACGAAATTACGCCCGACGTCTTCGCCGAGCAGATCGCGCCCGCCCGCACGTTCATCGACGCGGCGGAAATCGAAGGTCTCAAGAAACTAGGCTACGGTCAGCACGTGACCGCCGAAGACTTACTTGTTCTCGGCGAGAACGGCCCGATCGACAACGAATTACGATTTCCCGACGAATGCGCGCGTCACAAAATTCTCGACTGCGTCGGCGACTTCGCCCTCATCGGTTGCGACATCTCCGGTCGTGTCACCGCGCAGCGCAGCGGACATGCGTTGAATCGGCAACTGGTCCGGCAACTCAGAACGTGTGCAGCGTCGGGCGAACTGATTGACCAGTCACGCGCCGCGTAGGCGTCGGCAAAAATTCCGTCAAATTGGAATTGAGTGATTCGCGGCAACTTAATATCCGACGACATTGCACCCCGATCGACCGACTTCGAAAGCGAACGAACAACTCAACACTCGGCGGGCGTGAATTGCTCCACGTCGCTTAGCCGATCGAAACACCGATGTGCCAGGGAGGGCCTTCGCCGTGCCAAGCGACATACATCCGCTTTCCGCTATCGATCCGAACGCGACGATCGCGGACGACGTCCGGATCGGTCCGTTTTGCGTCGTCGGTCCCCAGGTCACGCTCGGTCCCGGCTGCGTGCTCGACAGCCATGTCGCCATGACCGGTCGGGTAACGGTCGGCTCGAACAATCGCTTCTGGCCGAACGTCGTCGTTGGCGGAGAACCCCAGGATAAAGGTTGGACCGATGCCGACACCTCGGTCGAGATCGGTACCGATAATCAATTCCGCGAAGGCGTCACCGTCCATCGCGGAGCCGAAAAAGAAGACGGCGTGACCCGCATCGGCAACCGAAATCTGCTGATGTCGAACGCCCATGTCGCGCACAACTGCCATGTGTTCGACGACACGATCCTCGTCAACGGCGTGCTGCTCGGCGGCCACGTTCACGTCCACGACGGCGCGATCATCTCCGGCAACTCGGTCGTCCATCACTTTTCGACGATCGGGACGCTCGCCTTCGTTAGCGGCGGCTGCCGGGTTCCGCACGACATCCCGCCCTACCTGCTCGCCGCGGGAAGCGACAATCCGGAGATCAAAACGCTCAACATCGTCGGGATGCGACGGCGCGGCATCTCCGAACCGACGATCCGGCTCGTCAAGAAAGCATTCAAACTGCTGTACCGCGAGCACAAGAAGATCGACGTCGTGCGGCAGACGCTGCAGGACGAACTCGACGGTGTGATGCCGATCGAATTAATGACGATGCTCGACTTCGTCGAACGTCAACGAGAAGGCAAAATGGGCCGGGGTCGCGAAGCCGTACGCAGTGCGAAACCGGCTGCGGAATCATCAAGTCGCCAGGCTGCCTGAGGAACGCTCGCCGACGCAGCCGGGCCGGTATTGAAAATTAGTTCAACAAAATATGGGCCGGGCGACCGGTCACGCTTCGGGAGACGGACATGGCGGACGGCGCAACTGTTAAATTGGAAGGCGAACCGCTCAACGTGGCGGTGATCGGTGTCGGTGCTCTCGGTCGGCATCACGCCCGCATTTTGTCGGGAATAAAAGGCGTCAATCTCGTCGCCGTCGCCGATGCCAATGCCCAGCAGGCGAAGAAGATCGCCGATCTGGCGCCTTGCGGCTGGACGACCGACTATCGTGAGTTGGTCGGCCGCGTTGATGCCGTTGTGATCGCCACACCCACGTTCGCGCACCGCTCTGTCGGGACGGAATTCCTCAGTCGCAAAATCCCGACCTTGATCGAGAAGCCGCTTGCTTCGCAACTCGAGGACGCTCGCGTTTTGTGTGAGGTGGCCGATACGCACAACACCGTTTTGCAGGTCGGGCATGTCGAGCGATTCAACCCCGCTTATCAAACCGTCCAGCAACACGCCGGAGATGTAAAATATCTCAAGGCCGAACGCTTCAGCCCGTTCGCGTTTCGCTCGACCGACATCGGCGTCGTGCATGACCTGATGATCCATGACATCGACCTCACGCTCGGTCTTGTCGACGCGGACGTCGCCAGTGTTGAAGCTTTCGGAGTGAGTATTCTGGGCAGCCATGAAGACGCCGTTCAGGCTCGCATCAAATTCGAGAACGGCTGCATCGCCGACTTGTCGGTCAACCGCGTGAACCCGTCACCGAGCCGGGCGATTCAAACGTGGTCGCCGCAGGCGTGTGTTGCCGCCGATTTGACCAGTCGCGATGTGACGGTCTTCCGTCCGTCAGAAGCGTTGCTCGCCGGGAACGGACCACTCGCGAAGGCGCGACGTCCGGGAGCGGATATCGATCAATTGAAAGCCGATCTCTTCGGTATCGACCTTGGTGTCGAGACACCCGAGGTGAGCGGAGCCGACGCCTTAACGGCTGAACTCGCGGCGTTCGTCGATTGTGCCCGCACCGGGACACGACCGATCGTCAGCGGAACCGAAGCGACGAAGGCCCTCGCGATTGCCGACCGAGTTTTGCAGGAAGTCGCCGCCCATCAGTGGGACGGCCGCGCCAACGGAGCCGTCGGCCCCCTCGCTTGGTTCAACGCCCCGGCAACACCCGTCCGCAAAGCGGCGTAGTTTAGTTGACTCAACTTCGCATATCATCCACCAATAGCCCGACGCGCGAGCGAGGGATTTTTTGGCAGGGCAACCTGCGCGTATCGGACTTAAAAGAGCGAAATCCCTTGCTTGCGCTGCGCGCTTGTGTGTGGGCGCCTTAGAACTCGCCGAGTGGTTCGCCGTCCATGCGGATGCAGAGCTGCTTCATAACGAGTTCGTAATCGATGTTCTCGCCGATGAAGCGCGCCGAACCGTCCGCGAGCAGGAAGACCGCACCACCGGTGTGAAACGAATTGAACGGCAGATTGTTTTTCCACGCATGATCCGCCCCGGCGAGCGTCGTTCGCGATTCATTGATCGGGTAGCGCTGGCAGGTTGTTCCGGTCTGCCAGGTTGAGCCGGTCGAATTTGTGCAGTTGCTGACCGTTTCGAGGTCTCTGGCTCCGGCCCATCCGCCGTAATAAGCGCTGCGGCGATCAGTGTTATCCATCAGTCCCGATTGCTCCCCGATAATGAGCGTGTTGCTCGTACCGTCGGTGCAGTCGCGGATCGCGAACGACTCGTTGAACGTGAGTAGTCCTGAGTTGCAGCTCCAACCCTGACCGCAATCGGCGAAGGTGTTGGCAGAGATGTCGAACGGGTAGTGCGGCGGCAGGTGGCTGGTCGGCGAAGCCCCTTGAATGCCGACGTACTGATGGTTCATCACCTGGTTGGGGTTTCTTCCTTCCAGATCAGAGGCGATCGGAGCCGCGCTCGATGGGCAGCGGTAAACGTCGACCACCAACCCTTCGAGTACCTCATTCCCGTTGCTGAGCGCGTCGGCTGCCAGATTGCCGTCGAAATCGAGCTGGTCGTACAGCGGCTCCTGATCGACAAACGGCAGCAGGCTGCCCCGCCAATTGAACCAGTCTTTGCGATTGTCGAAATCGGTCGGGCCGCGAGAACCGATGGGGAATTGCCAGTGGACGTCGTGATAGTTGGCCAGCGCGATTCCCATTTGCTTGAGATTCGAACGGCAACTGGCCAGTCGGGCTGCTTCACGGGCCTGTTGAACAGCCGGCAGCAACACGGCGATCAATATCGCGATGATCGCGATCACCACGAGCAGTTCAATTAGTGTGAAACCACGTAAGCGATGCATTCGAATAATGGGCAAGGGTCAATGGTGTGCGTTCTCACACAAGGTCAGTTTCGCGTGACGCAATTGCAAGAGTTTTTCAAGCCATTTGGGCCGGAACACGGGGATGTGCCCGGTCGCACGGCGCGTTCGGCTCTGGTAAGGTGCCGTCGTCTTCAGTCCGGAAATGGAACCGGAAGCGAGGGAACGTTCGGGCCCCTCGGCAGTGAAGTCTTATCCTTCAGGAACAGGCGACATGAGTGCGGAGTATCAGGCGAAGGTTGATGAGGCGGTGCGGTCAGGCGACCTGACGGAGGCCTCTGGTAAAAATATCGCTCGCTGGCTGAGCGAATCCTATCTGGAGCCGTATCGGGACAAGCTCACTTCGCTGATTGACGCCGGCGATTGGAAGCGGCTCGACATCCTGTTTTACGAGACGATCCCGTTCGGCACCGGCGGACGCCGCGGACTGATGTCCGACATCGGCAGCGCGACCATTAACGACCGCACGATTGCCGAATCGGCCGACGGCCTCGCCGCCTATCTGAAAACGCAAAAGCCGGAAGGGCCCCGCTCGGCGGTTGTCGCCTGTGACACGCGAAATCGCTCCTTCGAATTCGCGCAGCTCACCGCGACGACCTTCGCCGCACATGGGATGAAGGTCTTCTTCTTCGAGTCGCACCGTTCGACTCCCGAGCTCTCTTTCGCAGTTCGGCACCTCGGCTGCGACGTCGGAGTCATGGTCTCCGCCTCGCACAATCCGCCCAGCGACAACGGCTTCAAGGCCTATTGGACATCCGGCGGGCAGGTCCTGCCGCCGCACGACAAGGGGATCATCGATCACGTCTACAGGGCCGAAGATATCCCGACGCGGAATTTCGATCAGGCCGTCGCCGAGCAGGCGATCGAGGTCGTGGGTCCGCAGATCGACTCGGCTTATCTCGACGCTGCCGCGGAGCTGAGCCTGTCGGAAGCGCGAGATGTGTCGATTCTCTTCTCACCGCTGCACGGCGTGGGTGAGTCGAACGTCGCCGGTGTCCTCAAGCGGACCGGCTTTCGGCAATTGGAGATATTCGAACCGCAACGCGAGCCGCACGGCGACTTCCCCAACGTGGCCGATCACTTTCCGAACCCCGAGCGGACGGTCGTATTCGACCCGGCGATCGAGCGGGCGAAGGAGTCGGGCGCAGACGTCATTATGGCGAGCGATCCCGACGCCGACAGGCTCGGCATCGTGGTGCCCGAAGATTCCGGGGCGGTCCATCTGACCGGCAACCGTGTCGGTGCGTTGATCGTGGACTACGTCCTCGGCAAACGGACGGAGAAGGGCGATCTGACTCCGGAGCACTACGTCGTCGAAACGATGGTCACGACACCGCTGATCGGCGCGATCGCGAAGTCGTACAACGTCGGCCTGATCGACGACCTGCTCGTCGGCTTCAAGTACATCGGCCAGGCGATGGACCAGAATGGCCCCGACAAATTCGTCTTCGGTGCCGAAGAGTCGCTCGGCTATCTCGCCGGCGAGTACGCCCGCGACAAAGACGCCGCCGTCGCCGGTCTATACGTGGCCGAACTGGGGGCAGAACTCAAAGAGAAGGGCAAGACGCTGCTCGATCGGCTCGACGAGCTGTTCATCGCGCACGGCTATCATAATGAGGGTCAGCGCTCCGAGGTCTGCCCGGGGCCGGCGGGGCGAGAGCAGATCAAAGGACTGATCAAAGCCCTTCGCGCCAAGCCGCCCGAGGAATTGGCCGGGGTCACGCTCGCGTCGGTTCGCGACTACGGAACGCACGAGGTTCGCAGCCTGCCGGGTAACGCGAAATCGGGCGACCTTCCAGAACCGCAAGGCGAGTTGTTGTTCTTCGAATCGGCTCCCGGTGAAATCGAAGTGAAGATCGCGGCCCGACCGTCGGGGACGGAACCGAAGATCAAGTTCTACTTCTTCGTCAAAGCCGATGTGCCCGACGGAAACTCACTCGCCGCGGTGCAGGCAGCCGCCGATGCGAAGATGACCGAAGTGCAGGATGCTCTGAGTGCGTGGGTGAAATCGACCGTCGGTCAGATGGAAAGCTGAGCATTGAAATTGCTCCCCTGGCTTCGCTTGATGCGGCTCCCGGCCGTCTTTTCGGCGATGTCGAATATCGCCGCGGGCTACGCGTTGGCCGGCGGAGACCTCTCGACATCGACGAAGCTTTTATGGCTCGGCTGCGCCGTGCTGGCCTCGGTCGGGCTCTATTTGTCGGGCATGATTTGGAACGACGTGTTCGATCGGGCCGCCGACGAATTCGAACGTCCCGAGCGCCCGATTCCCTCCGGGGCGATTTCGCCCAAGGCCGCGGGGCGGTTGGCGAGTGCGTTGATGCTCGCCGGAATTCTATTTGCCGCAGCGCTCGGGATGGGCGGGGTGATCATCGCGCTGCTGATCGCCGGGGCCGTGTTCGCTTATGACGGGCTGCTCAAGGAAACTTTTGTGGGACCGGGGGCGATGGGCCTGTGCCGGCTGTTGAACGTTCTACTTGGGGCCGCCGCCGTCGGGATGGGAACAACGGGCGACGTCTTGCCGATGCATCTGATGCCGGCAATCATTTATGCGGCCGTTATGGGGGTCTACATTGGCGGCGTCACATGGTTTGCCCGGACTGAATCGCAACAGAGTGGACGGATCGAATTGATCGGGGCGGCGATCATCATTAACGGGGCGATCCTGCTATTCGCCGCGGCACTCGGCGGAGCGTTCTCAGCCGAGTGGTTTCCCGACGTCGGTCCGGTTCGGGCCCTGATCTGCTACGCCGCACTGGCGTTTTCGCTGAATATGCGGATCGGTCGCGCGGTGAAGGAACCGACCCCGCGCCATGTTCAGACGGCCGTACGCGTATTGCTGCTCACGGTGATCGTACTCGATGCCGCAGCCGTCTACGCCGCTTCTGGGAATGTCGTCGCTGCCGGGATCACCGCGGCGCTGATCGTTCCGACCGTTGCCCTGGCCCGCCGAATGGCCGTCACGTAAGACGATTGCAGCACTACAAGCAGCGCACAACGTAGCCGAAGTGCCGCTCGGGTTTTTTGGGGGAGGCACAAGCCGCGCACGAAGTAAGCGGATCACCCCATTTGCCGCTGAGTCATCCCTCAGTCACATCGGCGGCTGAAAGCCCATGACCTGATAGCGAGCCAACTCGCCGGGGTCGGCCATCTTGATGGCTTGAACTGCTTCGTAGGAGACAATGACTTTCCGGGCGCCCTGCGTGTCAGGTTTGTCTCGTTGCAGCAAAACGATGCCACCTGAGACGAGAAAATCGACGAACGGGATTTGCTCGCCGAACGCCGTCACGCACAATCCCTGACGCGGGATGCTTTCGGGCCAGCTTTCAAACAATGACCGCCACGAATCGGCAGCAACCATCGCAGACATTCTTTGGCTCCGAACGACGGGGCAAGAAAAAACCCGCGGGGCTCACAAGGCCGCGCGGGAAATTGAAAGTGACCCCAAGGGGATTCGAACCCCTGTTCTCGGACTGAAAATCCGATGTCCTGGACCTGACTAGACGATGGGGCCGTCAGTACGGCGTAGATTAGAGAAACTCGCCGCGGCGTCAAGCGAAGCACTCAGCGAGAATCGGCTTTCGACAGATCGAAACTTGACCGATTATCTCACGAGGCGGAACGTTCTTCGGCATTTCGTTCGGCCTGGATCGCATCGAAAATCTCTTTTCGATGGACGGGGACCTCGCGCGGCGCCTCGATTCCGAGTCGCACCTTATCGCCGCGGATTTCCACGATCGTAATCACGATCCGGTCGTCGACGACGACAGACTCATTTTTTTTTCGAGACAGCACCAACATCGGATCACTGCTCCCGTGATCCCGCGAAACCCTTTGGGAAGTCGGTACGTACTCCCCACACACCCGTGAGTCTAACTGCGAATGATGGGCCGTCAAGTGGCGGAAATGCGAAAATATCTCGCCGCGGCTGCGTAAAGACAGCCGCGGCAAGCACAATTCGCTTTGCCGCACGCGAAACGCTATCGGATTTTGCGGAGTCGTCGACTCCCGAATCTCCGTTAGAGCATCTCTTTGAGACCCTTGAGGGGTCGCACTTTGATGACGTCGGTCGCAGGCTTGGCGGAAATCTTGACTTCCTCGCCGGTCTGCGGGTTTCGTCCCATGCGGGCCTTGGTGGCCTTTTTGTGATGGACGTAGATTTTCATCATCCCCGGCATGTTGAACACGCGGGGGCCTTTTTTGCTCAGGTTTTCCTCAATGAGTTGTGTCAACTCGTCGAAGACCGTGCCGATATCCTTTTTCGAGAATCCGGTGCGCTCGGCAAGCGTGGTGTAAATCTCCGTCTTTGACATCGGCTTTTTGGCGACGGTCTTCTTGGCCATCTGAAGCTCCTTAATCAGGCTGCACGACCGTGCCGGACGTCGTTATCCGGCCGGGAAGGTGGTAGTTAAAGCTCCACCCGAAACTTTGTCAACGAACGCAACGCCGAATTTCCAGCGTTTTTTGTGGTCAAAGGCCGGTCGCGCCGTTCCCGACCCGCGTGGGGAGGTCGCGCGATCCGCTTCGGGATTCCTCGACGGTGGACGCCGAACCGCCAAGCCACCAAGATGAAGCCGATCAATTCTGCGACGTCTTCGCCGGTTGATTGACCCATTCGGGTGAAAGGATCAACCGGTCGCTTGCGCAGCGATTTCAAAGGGAAGTTCTGTTCCCGGCTGATAAGTCACTTCAAGGAATGCATTGACGGCACGATGCCCTGTCGGTGCGACTTGCCATTTCAACCGTCGATATCGACCGGAGAGTCTGATGGCCGCGCTTGTGATTCGATTCGGTAAGCACCAAGGCAAGAAACTCACACTGCCGGACGGCGAAGTGTTTATCGGTCGGGGCGAAGAATGCCAGATTCGGTTTCCGTCTCCCGATCTGAGCCGGAAGCACTGCAAACTGGTCTGTCGCAACGACGAAATTTCAGTGAGCGATCTCGACAGCGGCAACGGCACTCGCATCAATGACGAGAAGGTCGCGGAGAATACGCCGTTGAATCCGGGTGACCTGCTACAGGTCGGCCCTTTGGTTTTCCAAATGCCCGAACGGACGCCGGCCAAAGAGGCCGAACCACGGACGGCCTTGGCAACCGATGACTTGGAGTCACTGTCGAATGCGTCCTCCATCGGCGACACGACGATCGTCAGCGGTCCTCAGGCGGCCCAATTGAGGGAGGACGCCGCGGCGAATGCGGCGCAATCGGGGGCTGATCCTGTTCCCGCCGAAGGGGGGCCCGTTGAAGTGAGTGACGATCCGTTCGTCGCGAAGGCGTCGGAGATCATTCAGTCTTATCGTCGTGAGCAGGCCCGAAACTAATGCGGATCATTGCGGGGCGCTTCAAACGCCGCACGCTCGCGGCGGTATCGGGCTCAGGCACTCGGCCGATCACGGATCGTGCCAAAGAGCGATTGTTTGCCAAGCTGCTGGGCCACTTCGACGGTGCCCGTGTCCTCGACGTTTTCTCGGGCACCGGCACGCTCGGGCTTGAGGCGCTCAGCCGCGGCGCGGTCTCGTCGGTCTTTATTGAGAAGGATCGCGCTGCGTTCGAACTGCTTCAATCCAATATCGCGAAGCTAGGAATCGAGGACGCGGCGTTCGCTTGGCGGGCCGACGCGATGCGCTGCTCTTATCGGCCGAAGGGGAAAGAGTCGTATTTGCCGTATGATGTGATCTTTTTCGATCCGCCGTTCAAAGACGCCGCCGACCTGGCCCCGGGCGGAAAGTTCCTCCGCAGCCTGAAGCAGCTCGGGCGTGATGACGTTTCTTCAAGCGATGCAATCTTGATCGTGCGGTTGCCGGCGCGGCGGGAGATGGCGGCGTCGGACATCTGGCGTCCCGATTGGTCACTCGACATGGGAGCGATGTCGATCCGTGTGCACGTGAAACAGGCCGCTTCCGCGCAAGAATCTGAGTCGATCGATGCGCCGCTGGATGCACAGCCGGAATAGCTCCCCGCCTTTCGTGGCCGGTTGCATCGCACCGCACGTGGCGGGATGATGCCGGGTCAGTCAACTATCGACATTTCACACGGTTTCAATTCCAACCGTTCGACTTCCTTTCGATTCGGGCGTCTTCGATGGCGATCAAAATTCGGTGCGACGAATGCGGCGCGGCGCTCAAACTTCCCGATGCCGCACGTGGCAAAGCGATCAAGTGCCCTAAGTGCAGCCAGCGTATTCGCGTCGGCGGACAGGCCGCGGCTACGGCATCACAAAGCGGACGCGGCGCAAGTGGCGGTGCGAGTCGAAAACGCCGACGACCGCGTTCGGAAGAGCCGCACGACTCCGAAGAGTTTCTCGCCGGGATGGACCTCTCCAGAGCGGAGGACCACGAAACGCGCGTGTGCGCGAAGTGCGGCGCGGTTGTCGATGAGGAGGAGATCGAGTGCCCGAAGTGCGGTGCCGATCCCGATACCGGGGGCGCCGGAAAAACTCAGCGGTTGCGGGCCCAGCGCGGCGGCTACGAGCCGGAGGTCTACTACCGCAACGCGTTCTCCGATGCGCTGCAATTCGTGCAGAAGAACCCTTTTCTGCCGGTCAAAGCCTCACTGACCTATTTGATTTTCGGCACCATCGCATTTTGCTGCGCGTTGATGGTCGTGTGGTGCGTGGCGACGCCGTTGAAATTGTTCTGGGGGTTCTTCGGTCTGGTCGCGTTCCTGATTCCGCCGGGCTGGTCCTGGGGAATGCAGATCATCGTTGATCAGCAGACGATCGCGAAAAAGGTCAAACTGAAGAAGCCCCGCGTCGACATGTTTCAGGCGGCATCGAACGGCGTGATCCTTTACGCGTGGTCGTTCGTCGTGGCATTGCCGATCGCCGTTTTGGGTTACGGCCTCGGTCTCATCATGTTCATGTTCGGCGAGACTGATGTCGCATTGATCGGCTTCTGCACGGCCGGGGCCGCTCAATTGGCGGCCGCCTTCTTCGCGTGGCCGGCCGGTTTGGCGCACATGTCGATGCCCCAAGCGTTCCCGGGATGGTTGCCGCTGAAGCTCTATCCGGCGATTCTGCGCCTGTTCGGTCCGCACCTGTATTGTCTAGGGTTGTCGGCGCTCGCACTGGCGCCGGGCGTCGGACTGTTCGCGGGAGCGGCCGCGTTCTCTTACCCGAGTCTTTCGCAGCTCGTGGCCGACTTCGAGCACAACGCCGAAATCATCCGCCGCAAGCGTGGCGAGGCCTCCTCGGACGATTCGAATTCCAACGCCGCCCCGGCAGCCGCCGGAGATAACGAGCCGCGCGAAATTTCGCTGACGCCTTTAATCATCCCCGCCGCCGTGGTCGTCCCCTTCGCATTTTTGTTCGGCTACGGATCAATCTTCGCGACGCGGCTCTGCGGCTATTACGCCAAGCAGTTCAAGAAGCAACTCGATCTGCAGGCGATGGAAAAGGAGGTCAAATATGTCGCGAAGGAGCAGAAAGATCCGAATGCGCCCGAAGAAAACCAGTTGGAAACCTGGCCGGGCGTGCTGGCGGCCAGCGGCGTGATGCTGATGATCGGCATCGCCTTCGGTCTGGTCGGCTCGGTCTTCAAAGACGACATCTCGTTTGTGATGGGCATCGGACTGGGGATGTTTTGGATCTATCGCATCGAGCAGTTGTTCTATCTGACGCCGATGTGGATTCGAATGGGGTGGAACGTGCATCCCGGTTGGGGAATCGGGCTGGGCCTGGCGCAGTTGCCATGGGCGATTCTTGCATTCTCTGCCGGTTGGATGCCGCTTGCGTTTTTGATCGGCATTCCCTTCGGAGTGATTTCGCTGATCGTCACCACGATTTTTGTGGTCATCAAATGGGATGAGGCGAAATACCTGTTCGTCCTCAACGCGCTCGGCGTCCTGATTTTGACTGCCGGCTTAACGATTGCGATCACCACGGGGATTGTCGAAGTGTTCGGTGAACTTGAGCAGGCGGCTGCGGAAGCTGAGGCCGAAATTGATAGCGGTGCCGAACCTGGTGTGATTCCGCCGGGCGTTGATCCGAACGTGCCGGTCGACGACGCAGCGGACGGCGCGACGCCGTAACGTTTCGCGGGACGATGGCGGAGATGTCGGGATCGTTGTTTCGGGCGAGCGCGGTCCCAAGCGTTTGACGCGGGTGGCCGAATGGCCCGATACTATCGGCGCGGCGCGAGCTTCCCCGATTGGGAGGCCGCGCACCGCTCACGTCGCCATTTCGAAGCGACGCCTCCGCTCCGCGACTGATCAGCAGCTCCCGCTGCAGCGGCCGGTCGCGTTCTCAACCTCGCAGTCCTCACCATGTCGACGCCCAATCAGGACCTGTTCGAAGAGACGACCATGACCTTCGGGGAACACCTCGAAGAGTTACGGATTCGGCTGTGGATGTCGGTGATCGGAATCGTGCTCGGCGTGGTCATCGCGCTGATTTTCGGCGAGTACATTATTCAGTTCGTGTCATCGCCGATTAACGCGGCCCTCGCCGAGTACGGCATCGAAAGCCAAAGCCAACTGGAGGGTTTCTCGTTCAGCGACTTCCGGAGTGATGTCGCCGACTGGTGGGCGGGCAAGCCGCGTGAGCCGGTCGAGGCCCCCAAGCCGACGCCCTCGATGTTTGCGAAGCCCGATGACGTTGTTGTGACCATCGAACGTCGCGAGTTCGCCGAGATGCTGCACGAGATGTATCCGGAACAGATTCCGCCACCTGCAAAAGCGGTCGTTGCCGGAGAGTCGAAAGAGCCGACGGTGGAGCTGGTCCTTTCGTCGTCCCGATTCGCCGATTTGAAGCCGGCCGAACCGCAGCGACCGGTGACGTTCAACGTGCAGGAGGCCTTCCTCACCTACCTGAAAGTGGCGCTGGTCGCCGGGCTGGTGCTGGCTTCGCCGTGGGTCTGCTATCAAATGTGGCTGTTCGTGGCGGCGGGTCTCTATCCCCACGAACGGAAATATGTGCAAACCTATTTGCCGTTCAGCATCGCGCTATTTTTGATCGGGGCGATGTTCTGCTTTTACGCGGTCTTCCCGTTCGTGCTCGACTTCCTGCTCGGCTTCAACGAGCGGCTGGGGCTGACGCCGCAGATTCGGATGTCGGAGTGGATCAGCTTCGCCTTGATGCTACCGGTGATGTTCGGGCTGAGCTTCCAATTGCCACTGGTGATGCTCGTGATCGAGCGGCTGGGGATCGTGGACGTCGAGGAATACAGCAAACGGCGACGCATGGCGATTCTCGTCATCGCGGTCATCTCAATGTTCATGACCCCCGCCGACCCGATGAGCATGCTCTTGATGATGCTCCCGCTCGTCGGCCTCTACGAACTCGGCATCTGGATGTGCCGCCTGCAACCGGAAGCCAAGAACCCCTTCGGAACCGACGCAGACGCCCCGGCGTAGAAAGAGACGCAGCCGCGACTGGTAAGGAGCGGATTATCTGCGTGCGGCGATCAGTGACGACCGCATAAATTCGGTCTTCGAAATTCCGACTGCGACCGGGGAGGACTGTCGGCGAATCCGAACAGTATTGTATTGCGTTCAGGTGGTCGTACACTTTGAAGAATAGGTAGAGCATCTTCCGGAGAGACATCGATGGCCGCTGAGTGGTTCATTCAGGAAAATGGAAAGAAGGTCGGACCGCTGACTGCCAGTCAGTTGAAGAAGCTCAGAGAGAGCGGGCGAATTACCGAAGAGACGCTTGTTCGCAAAGGCGAGTCGAAGTGGCGGCCGGCGATTCGCATTGCTGGGATGTTTCCCAATCCTGACCCGATTGAATCGGACTCACCCCCAATGGCGGGCGCGGAACCTTCGACCGACGAGTGGGGCGATGGCGAGGTCGACGATTGGTCTGGCGGAAACGGAATCGTGCCGCCTCCGCCAGACGAGCCGGCGGACTTCGGAGATGCTGAATTCCCGGCAACTCCGCGGCGCCGCACGGTGTCTGGAAAGAAACGATTTGGGTATCCGTTTCTGCGTTTCGTCGGAGGCGCTGCGATTCTCGGCGCAGCGCTCGTATTCGGATTCGGCTTATTACTCGCTTCAAGCTTCGCCATTGGTGGAGCGATGAATGATGGATTAATGCCGGGCCTCGTTCTGGCCGTGTTCGTTACGGTTGTCTTTGCCTTTTATGCGTTTCTGTATCTCGTTTTCGCCGACGCCGTTCGGGCGTTCGCCGACATCGCGACCGCGAGTCAGCGACAGGTCGATTTACTTGAGCAGCTTATCGAGGAGCGATAATCGCCCGACATTCGCGTCGTTGAATATTGTAGCGCCGGAAGGCTTCGAACTTGTCAGCCGAATTTCTCGGGCATCGCTACGCGTGATCCGCTTCCTGCCGGGCGCGGCTGCAAAGCGGTCGACAATTTGCGCGAACTTAGGCCGCTTGCGTGGCGACGTCGCCGGGCGGTTCTTTGTCGGATGAGGCTTTCGCCTGCGCGGGGTCGGGCATGAGCGATTGCAGGCCGAGCATGATCGCTCCGACTACGAGCAGGATGTCGGCCACGTTGAAGACGGCCCAGTCGAACGTTCCGAATCGAAAATGCAGGAAGTCCCGCACTGCCAGCCGGACCTCTCCGTCGGGTCCCGACAGGCCGTGCAGGCCGAAGCGGTCGAACAGATTGCCGAGCGTGCCGGCCATCACGAGTGCCAGCGAAATCGTCAGCCACAGGCTCTTCGCTGCCTTTGCCACGAACAGCCAGTAGATAACCCCCGCGGCTGCGGCGATGCTAAAGACGGCGAACAGGCTCGTCAGGCCTTGGCCGAAGCCCCACAGGGCGCCTTCGTTGAACGTTGTGAAGAGACGGAATTTGAGCCAGCTATCGATCAGCCAGCCGGTCGACCCGGCCGGAGAACCGAGCTGGGCGAACACGACATTCTTGGACACGAGGTCCGCGGCGAGGCCGAAGATCGCGAGGCAGGCGAAGATCGCGTACCGATTCGCCGGGAGAGAGTTCATCGACCGGTGCGGGCTGAAGGAACGGTGGACGGGCCGCCGGATTATTGATGGCCAATCGAAAACGGTCAAGACGGGGTCCGCGGCGCGGGAATTACGGTTGGACTTCCGCAAGCGCTTTGCCGATATCCCGTGACGAATGGAGAACTCTCACGATCTCGATTTCTTCACCATCACTTATATAAAAAATAAGGTGGTGTGGATGCTTATCGATCCGCCAGAAGCGGAACATCTCTAACGCGACCGGCCCGTGCAGAAATTGATTGCCCAACGAAGGTGACCCGCCGAGTTTGTCAATCGTGTCTTCAGCCGCATTGATGAAGCGAATCGCGGCGTCAAAGTCGGATGCCGCAATAAAGTCAGCGAGTTCGAATAGATCGATCTCGACTTGGGGGCGTCGGCGGATCACCCGACTGCGCTCCGGGGCGGAACCGGTTGGCCATGCTTGCTCGCCAGTCGAGATCGCAGTGCATCCCAGTCCTCTGGCAACAACTCCTTTGGTGGGCCGCTATCGAGGCCCTCAAGGAGGAGTTGTTCGACTCGCTGGAACGCTGCCTGCCGTCGATCGTCACGGATAATCTCTTGAAGATATTCCGAAGCGCTACCGAAGCCCTTCGAGGACGCACGTTCCTCCAAGTGCTCGACCAATTCGTCAGAAATTTCGATGGTAATCCGACTCATAGGTCAATTTTAACTTAGAAATTCGGGCAATGTATACGGCGAGTTAAAAACCGTCATCACCGAAGCCGTAGCCGCCGTCGGGTTCGGCGGCGCCGGAGTAGTCTTCAAATCGCATGTATTTCGCCCGCCAGGTCAGTTTCACGATTCCGGTCGGGCCGGAGCGGTGCTTGGCGATGATTACCTCCGCTTCGCCCGGTCGATCGTTCTTGTCGTACTGATCGGGGCGGTGCAGGAACGAAATCAGGTCGGCATCCTGTTCGATTGCCCCTGATTCGCGAAGGTCGGCCAGTCGGGGCCGCTTGTCTTCGCGGAGCTCGACGCCACGGTTGAGCTGGGCGAGGGCGACAACAGGAACGCTCAATTCTTTCGCAATGAACTTCAGCCGACGGGAAATGAACGCGATCTGCTGCTCCCGGGGAGCCTTCCGGTCTTCCGGCTCGATGAGCTGCAGGTAGTCCACAATGATGATGCCCAGATTGCCCTGCCGCTTCAGCCGACGGGCGATCGCACCGATTTGAGAGACGGTTCGCCCAGCCTGGTCGTCGATAAACAGCGGCAGCTCATGCAGCTCTGAGGACGCCTCCATCAGGCGATAGCGCTCGGCCTCGTCAAATTCGCCCGACCGCAATTTGTGGCCGTCGACCTGTGCGCGGATGCAGAGGAATCGCTCGGCGAGTTCGAGCTTCGATTGCTCCAAGCTGAACAGGAGCACGGCCTTGCCGGTGCGGTCGGCGATCGCCTCGGCCCAGTTACAGACCAAGGCGGTTTTTCCCATACTCGGCCGGGCGGCCAGGATGATGAGCTCTGAGGGCTGAAAGCCGTTCGTGTGCTTATCGAGGTCGGAGAAACCGGTTGTCAGGCCGCTGAGTTCTCCTTCGTTCTGGCTCCGCTGTTCAATGCGACTCCACGCATCGATGAGAATCTGATCGATCGAGAATCGTTCGGTGATCTCCTGCTGCTCGAGAATCCGGAAGATGCCCTGTTCGGCCAATTGCAGGATCTCGTCGATCGGGCGAGTGGCGTCGTAGCACTCCTTCAGGATGTCGGTGCAGGCGTAGATCAGCGAGCGTTCGACTGCCTTTTCCCGCACGATCTCGGCGTAGTACTTGGCGTGTGCGGCGTGGGGGACCGATTCGAGGATTTCGACGAGATAGGCGGGGCCGCCGCACTCTTCGAGATGTCTTTCTTTTTCCAGCTTTTCGGCAAGCGTGACAACGTCAATGCCGCGCACGCCGCGTTCGTAGAGATCGTGGATCGACGCGTAGATCAGGCGGTGGCGGTCGCTGTAGAAGCTGTCGGCTGTGACAACGTCGGCGACCTCGTCGATCGCGTCGTTCATCAAGAGCAGGCTTCCGAGAACGCCACGCTCCGCTTCGAGATTTTGCGGCGGGACACGCTCAAGTTGACCGGCGGCGCCGTTTGCTGCAGATGCAGTAGCCATCGCGGATCCTCATCGCGAACAGGAAATTCGCCAGCATCAATCACCGGCGGCCGACTGTCGACAGGTTATTCGCAGTCCCACCGTCCGGGCGCGAAAGAAGGGGACCGCCGCGACCGGCAAAGCCCCCTTCTGTGATCGACGCAACCTATCGCCGAGATGGGCCGGAACAAAGGCCGACCGGGTCGCTATTTTTCACCTTTGGCACTCGGGACGACCCACACTTTCACGTCGGTCTTCACCTTTTCGTGCATCTCGATCTTGACCGTGTACATCCCGAGCTCGCGGAGCGGGCCATCAAGTTTGATGTGGTCCGGCTCGACCGGGAAGTTAGCCTGCTTGAGTGCCTTGCTGATGTCGACGGCAACGATCGAGCCGTACAGATGACCTTCTTCGTTGGCGTTCGCTTCCAGCGTGACCGAGTACTTGCTGATCGCGTCGGCCTGCGTGCGGATGCTCTTGATCCGATCTTTCTCCGCCTCTTCGAGCCGCACGCGGTGGACTTCGACCATCTTCTTATTTTGTTCGGTCGCAACCGTCGCGAGACCCTGCGGGAGCAGGAAGTTGCGGGCAAAACCAGGTTTGACCCGAACGATGTCTCCGGCGTTACCCAAATTGGCGACGTCTTCGGTCAGCAGCACTTCGACATGCGACCGGCGTGATCCGCCCACGCCGCGACGAGTTTTGACTTTAGCCATGATTGGAATCCTCTATCAGCGGTCGTGCCGCCTTCAGTAATGCTTGATCGCGCGAATAAGTGTTCTAAGGCCCGATGAACTCAACGCCCTCGTGAGACGAATTAGAACGGGACTTCGTCGTCCGGGATGTCGCCGCCGGAGGGTCCGGGGTCGCTGTAGTAATCGTCCGCCGACGGTCCGCCCTGCTGCTCGTACCCGCCGCCGCTATTTCCACCGCCACTGTTTCCGCTGCCGCTATTTCCACCCCGTGGTGCTCCGCCGCCTCCGCCTCCGCTACCGCGACGTTGGCCGCCTCCTCCACTACCGGAACCGCCACCGCTGCCGCCATCACCATCGCCGCGGCCTCCGAGCATCTGCATTTGGTCGCCGACGACTTTCAGTTTTGACCGCTTTTGTCCGGACTGCTTGTCTTCCCACTGGTCGAGTTGCAGGCGGCCTTCGATATAGACCGGACGACCTTTTGACAGGTATTGGCCGGCAACCTCCGCCGTCCGGCCCCAGAGCGTGATGTCGACGAACGTGACGTCTTCCTTCCGCTCATTCGCCTGTTTGTCGAACCACTGCCGACTGACAGCGAGGCCGATGTCACAAACGGCTGTGCCGGACGAAACGTAGCGGACTTCCGGATCGCGGGTGAGATTCCCGATCAACATCACTTTGTTGAGGTTCGCCATCGGTCCGGTTCGTCAGGGGCAGGGGAGTTCAAATTTAATGTGGCTGCGTTCCATCCCGACCGCCATTGCGGCGGAATGAGATCAAAATCGCCGGTTCGCCGTTTGGGGACAATTACTCGGCCGATGCGACCGCGGCGTCCGGGACATCCGCGGCCTCGGAGCCTTCGGAACCGTCCGATTCTTCATCCGTCGCTTCCGGATCGATCGAATTGACCATCGCTTCGAACAGGACGTGCGGATGTCGGATGATCATCTGCCGCAGGACCTTGTCGTTGAGTCGACAGGCCCGGTCGAGATCGTCGAGCCGGTCGGTCGGCATCGTGAACATGAGCAGGTAGTGCAGGCCTTTGCGGCGGCCCTGAATTTCGTACGCGAGCCGCCCGTCCTGCCAAGCCCGGTGCGCGGCGATCTCTCCGCCGGCTTTTTCGATCAAGCCAACGAGTAGCTCGGTCATGCCGTCAGGGTCGGTTGCGTACTGGGCGCTATCGACCAGGAACATGCCCTCGTAGTAATTGACTTTTTGCTCTGCAACGGTCTCTTCAGCCACGCTTTACTCCCCTCACTGATTGTCGGTTCCGTCGGCAGGCCGCTCGGTCTCGACTTTTGTTCGATCGGTTTTCTTTGATTCCGTGTTCGATTTTGCCTCGGCGTCGACACGCGTGTTGACGTGATTCATCGCCGTGACCAAGCCCTCGCGGGCCCACATTTCAACACCGTCCGCGGCTTCGCGGACGGCAATGTCCAATTCGCTTCGTTCGTCCTCGCGAAACCTGCCGAGGACATGGTCGACAGCCGACATCCGCCCGGCGGGCCGACCGATCCCGACGCGAAGTCGCGGAAACTCGTCGGTCCCCAACCTCGCGATGATGTCCTTCATTCCGTTCGAGCCGCCTGCCGAACCGCGTCCTCGCAGTCGCAAACGTCCCGGCTCCAAATTCATGTCATCACAAATGACGAGCAAGTCTTCGAGTGGAAGCTTCAAGAACTGCACGGCCGCCCCAACGCTGCGACCGCTGCGATTCATGAATGTCGACGGTTCCAATAGCTTGAGCGAAACCGAACCGAAGACTGCTTCCCAATACTGCCCTTCAAATTTGATCTTCGGTGCGGGCGATCCGCCGCGTCGCACCAACTCTTCAATGACTTCAAACCCGGCATTGTGCCGCGTTCCTGCGTATTCCCGTCCGGGGTTACCGAGTCCGACAATGAGTTTCACGACAAAGGCTCACGTCGGTATTCCATCGCTCCCGATTTCGATTCTCGCGGCTAGTCGTTCGAATCGTCCGCCTTGGCAGCGGCCTCTTCGTCTCCTTCGTCCTTCCGAATTAACTCCGGCTCGACCGCCATGTCGACAACGTCTTCGATGTCCTCGGCCGACGCCATTTCCTTCGGCGACAGCACGTGCACGACCGTATCGTCCGGATTGGCGGTTGTCGAGACGCCCTCAGGCAAATTCAGGTCGCGAACCTGGATCCCGTCGCCAATCTTCAATTGATTGATATTCACCGTAATTTGGTCGGGCACCTGTCCGGCGGGGCATTCGATTTCGAGTGAGTGCAACGGAACATCGAGCAGTCCGCCGTTGACGACCCCAGGGGCCTCGCCGGTGGTGACCACAGGGACTTCGAGTTGAATCTTTTCTTCGGACGAGACCCGCTGCAGGTCGAAGTGCAGCACTTCCTGACCGAAGGCGTCCCATTGCACTTCGCGTAGAAGTGTCTGCTGGGTCTCGCCTTCCAACTCCAGTTGAACGATATGGTGTCCGCCATGGACGAGGTGATCGATTCGATCACGCGGAGCGGCAATCGCGACCGAGCCTTCGCCGTGGCCGTACACATTGCCGGGGATTTGGGCATTTTGGCGCAGCCGTCGAGCGGCGATCGATCCGGTTTTCGAGCGCGGTTCGGCGCTTAAGTGTTCTGCATCGGACATATCAAACGTCTTTCTCGGAGTCCCCGAATTTCGCGGAGCACTCAGACAGTGCAAGGTCGAGGCAGCCGGCGATCATCACCGGGCTGAGACCTCAGTCACCTTGTTCCGGCGTGCGGCTGAAGGAGTTTCCCCCGCCGGCATCGATGAAAGTCGGGGCATAACCCGATCGGCCTCTCTCGCCGGGGAGAAGCCGATATGTGTAACCCGACCCGCCGCGGTTTTCAACGCTGGATCGCCTTCGAGGCGGAGCGATGCCCAAAACTACTCCTGAAAACGCGATTCACTTTCCGACGAACGGCTCTTCGGCCTCAAATGTGAGGCATGAGCGAGAGGCCTTTTCCGGTATTTTATCAGAAATTGATGCTTCAACGGCTGGCAACGGCATGTTTCGCGCAGGACACCCGTATCCGGAAGGCGGCACCACCGCTATTGTGAAGTAGGTTCGGCCCCGCCCGTGACCGCACAAGAACTTCAACAGGATGAACGAATGGGGACTGTCCCGTACGTGGAACGCAACGGCCATCGATCTTGTTTAGCGGATCACAAGCCGCTGCCGGAAGAGCCGATCTCCATCGCCTGTTTTCGGCGTGGGCCAACGGCCGAGCCCGCTCTTACAACCGCCTGTTCGGCTCCGCGTGAGTTGGCTCATTCAGAGCGACGTGCTTTTGCGCTCATTCGCGTGAACGTTTTGGCCGTTCCTGCGTTGGTGCTGATGTCGCTCGTTCTGGCCAGCTCCGATGCCATCGCCGATGAGCCCTTCAATCCGCTTCAGCAATTCTTCGAAACGCTCCTTCCGCCCGACTCCAAAGAACCAGTACCCGAGAAGCCGGAGCGAACTCGCAGCGAGCCGACGCCATACGATGTGATCAGCAGCGACCCGCTCGACGGCCGAGCGCCGCATGATTCGGCTTCGGCCAATTGGTTGAAACAAGCTTACATACTCATTCAGGACGAAGACTGGGAGCGGGCGGCCCGCCTCATCTCTCAGGTCCTGGAGCGAGCCGGTGGCAGAGTCGTCCGCCTGCGGTCGGGGGAAATCTCGCCCGTCGCGACCGAGGCTGCCGAGTTGTTTTCGAGTCTCCCGGCGGAAATCCGCCGCGAATATCGCTTGCGGGATGAAGGCGTTGCCGCGGCGATGCTGCGCGATGCGGTTGCACAAGGGCGAAGCGAATTGCTGACTCAAATTTCAGAGCGTTATGCCTACACGCCGGCGGGCGCGTCTGCCCTGACGCTTCTGATCGCCCGGCATATTGATCACGGCCGGTTCGCGCTTGCCGCCCGACTGCTTGAACGTCAGCGCCGCCGGGGATCGGCCGGGTCAATATCGGCTCTCTCCAAGGCCGTGTTCGCGGCGACGGCCTCTGGCGAAGACACGTCCGCGCAGGAGATCATTGAGACGGCAAACGAAGATTGGCAACGTGAATTGGGTCGGGTTGCCGAACTCGGCCGACAGTTTCGCACCAAGCACAACGCGGGTTCGCGTCTGCCTCTTGCCGACTGGCGATATGACGGTGGCGTCCCGGTTCGAAATGCTCGAGCCCCAAAGTGCGATCCGCTCTTGCTGGCGCGCTGGGATCACCCGCTTACCTTCGACCGCTCGGTGGCGGAGCGGATTGAACTGCTCGAAGGAGATGTCCGGCAGACGACCGCGCTGGTGCCGGTTTGCCGCCCGATCGCGGTCCGGGGGAACATCGTGTTCCGAACGCTCCGCGGCCTCTCAGTCGTCTCGGCCGAAACGGGGCGTTTAATCTGGGAAAGCTCGCCGGCGAACTCATTGGAAGCGGTCTTGGCGGCGGGAGATTCGACCGAGGCCGAAGATAATCCTTCTCTCTTCCAGAACCGTCGATCTCAATTTGACGCCTGGGTCGAGAACCTCGATATCAATCAGTATCCGGCCACCTCGTTTCTTTATCGCGATGATGCGTTGGGCGCACTGTCGAGCGACGGAGCCCGCGTATTCACGATTGAAAAGTCGGGCACGGTCGACGACCGGCAGGCCGACCTTCGCCGCCGAGGCGCCCGAAGCTCGCGACGGACGACGCTCAACAATTCACTGAATCAGCTTGCGGCCTACGATTTGCGCACCGGCCGCGTGCTCTGGCGGGCCGGGGGAACGGCGGTCGGAGACGTGTTCGACGGTGATCTCGCGGGATGTCATTTCTTCGGTCCTTGTTTACCGGACGACGGAGAACTGCTGGTGGTCGGCGAAAAAGATCGGGAGATTCGGCTTTATGCGCTCGACCCGATCTCCGGTACCCGCCTTTGGTCGACTCTGTTGGCCTATTCCGAAACCGGTATCGAGCAGGATCCGGCCCGGGCACGCTGGGCCGCCCCGGTCGCCGTCAAAGAGGGCGTCATCGTTTGCCCGACGACCTTGGGTTGGGTCGCGGCCGTCAATCGGGTGGGGCGTCGGCTGCTATGGGCCGGAGCCGTGAAAGAAGCAGACACTCGTAATCGGAGTCGGTTTCGCCGACAGGTGACGGTCACGGCGGATAAGACGATTGGTCAGCGATGGTTGTCCTCGCCGCCGGTCATCAACGGCTCGAACGTGATCATTGCCGTGCCCGAAGAGGACAGCCTGATTTGTCTCGATCTGTTCGACGGAACGGTTCGCTGGAAGAAGCCGCGCGGCAGCGCCCTTGCGTTTTGCGGCACAGCCGAGGGCCTCGTGTTCCTCACGTCGAGCAACCTCGTCGTGGCGATCGACGCCGCCGACGGCACGACCGAGTGGCGGGTCTCACTATCGAATTCGAACGACCGGACAGCCGGGGGTGCCTTTCTGGCCGGGGATCAATTGTTGCTCCCGCTTGACGCCGGTCGGCTTTGGGTAATCGACCCGATGACGGGCAAGGTGCTGGCCCGCCGCAAAGCCCTGTCGGGCGGTCTGAAGCTCGGTTCACTCGTCAGCTATAAAGACCGGCTCTATTCGCTTTCATCGCAGGGGATGACCGCGTTCGAGAACCCCGGTCTGCTCGACGAAGAGATTCGCCGTGCGATGGTTGCGGACGATGAACAGGCCGAAGCGAAGTTTCGACAGGCTCAGCTCTTAATGCTGGACCAGAAGTTCGAGTCCGCGCTGGGGTTGCTCGGCGAGATCGACGCCGCTGCGCCCGGTCCGGTCCTCCGCAACGAAATACGGTTTGCACGCATCGCGGCTTTGAAGGCATTAATTTCGACCAACCCCGTCGAACGTGCCGACCTGCTGCCTCGGCTGCGATCCATTTCGGAAAGCGACGCCGAATTACGGGCCGTCGATATTTTTGAAATCGAAATTGCGGTGGCCTCCGGCAACCCGTCTGCGGCGGTCAACGCTTGCCTGGCGGTCGCCCGAAACTCCGACCTCGACGCGATGCTCCCTCGACCTGATCGCTACCGGGTGCGTCTCGGCAATTGGCTTGCCGGTCAAATTCGAGGGGCCTACTTCGCCGCGTCCTTAAACGAGCAGCGAAAGATCGATTCAATAATCGAACGCGAAATACGAAATGCAGAAGACGCCGAGGGTAACGACGGCTATCGGCTCGAACTGGCTGATCTGTTCGCGTTCCGGCCGTCAGGTCAAGAGTTAAGACTTCGAGTCGCGAAGCGGCTCGCCGAAGCAGGCCGGCATGAAGAAGCGTTCGCTCAGCTCGATCACATTCAGGATGCTGCGCGAGGGGCGGCCGATCGCAAATCCCCCGGTGATGACGCTGTTAGCCAAGCGGGCGACGCCCGGTTCTCTAAAGAGCTTGCCGACAGAGTCGAACGGTTCCGGCAAGAACTCGCGGACGCACAGGCATCGGCAGCTCAAATCGCCGAAGTACCAGCGGGCTGGGAAGACTACGAAGTCGCGATCAAAGTCGAGGGCTACACGCGCTCGACGGGATATGTTTCGCTCGCGATTGAAGGGGCGACGGCTGATTTCTTCCAGCGGCATTCCTTTCAGGTTGATACCTCGAACAACCGGCTGATCGTGCTCGGGCCGAACGGTAGCCGGGTCGTGCAGAGTTACTCCCTGCGAAGCGGAGAGCGCTCTTACACGCCGCGCGCGAAGGCCGTCGGAAACCGGATCTATCTGCTTTACAACGACTTCGTACATTGCATCGCAGTGCGTGAAGCTCGAATGCTGTGGGCACGTGGGCCGTCTGATCGTCGCAATTCCAGTCGGCTGCGATCACCAGGCCGACGGCAGACGATGACGTTGCTCCCCTTCAGCAACTTCGCCAATTCTAAAGGGTTGATCCGCGAAGCGAAGATGGCCGGGATCATGCCCGTGGCGAATGAGCGAATCGTTTGCGTGCAATCGCTGCGAACGCTTGAGGTCTTCGACGCACTTTCCGGCCGGTTGCTATGGGCGCGGGACGGTCTGTCGTCCGGAAGCACCGTGACGGCGACCACTCGTGCCGTCTTCCTGCTGGAGGGCGGTTCCGAATGGAAGGCGTTCGACGCGATCAACGGGCGTCCGCTCGCCTTGGATCAGATCACGCGGTTGGTCAACGCCTCCGTCGCGACCGTCGGACCCTATCTCGTGGTCGCCCACCGGGGCCGAACGGGAAGTGCCTTCGGCATTTTTCCGATCGACGTGGCCACGCCCCGGCTGTTCCTGTTTGACCCTGTTGCGGGTCAGTCGGGCTGGGTCCCGGACGTGCCGCTCGCCTCAGCCGTGCGTGTCGGTCTGCTCGCCGACGGGCGTATGGTGCTGGTCGATCGAGACAACTCGGTCGCGCTGGTCGATTTCCATGAGCGCAGCGTCTCCAACCTCGGCGATGTTCCCGCGAGCTTGTTTCAGGGGAATGTGCGATCAGCCCTATGTTTCTCAACGACTGAAAGCCTCTTTCTGATCGTCAATCGCGGCAATCAATACACCTACTACTCCGGCGGCGTCCCGACATTCTTTGTCGACGGACAAATGACCGGCCTCGCCTTGGATGGCAGCGGGCAGCGCTGGTCGAAGCGGGTGAAGGGGACCCTTCCGCTCAGCGACGTCGACCGCACCCCGGTCTTTATCTTCATTGATCGATCTCTGCGGCAGAAGTTCGGGACCAGCTACTGGACGGCCGACATCACGGCCGTCGATCGGCACACCGGCGATACCGTCGGTGAGGCCAGCATGCCCGGGCGATCACACTTCAACCCCAGTGCCGTTCGGATCGACCTGCAGCGAGAATTCGTCGAACTGCAAACCTACAACGGCAACCTCCGCTTCAGTCGTTTTGACAAAGAACCGGCGGAGGAATCCGAACCGGGCGAGGGATCGAAATCCGCAGAGAATTCCGCCACCGGAAACTCTGAAACAGGAGCCGAAGAAGGTTCCGGACCGAACGATCCGCGGTGATCGAAATTACGAACCGCAGGATCGGTCGGGGCCGCGCGGGGGCCGCACGTGTTCAGCGGGATCGGTCCCCGGTTTCCTGTCCCCGGCACGGGGCGTTACAATCAGCGGGTTCCGCCTGCGCGAGTCGATCGGGCCGCCGATATCGGTCGCATCGTACTCTGGCCGGGGGGAGCCAATATTTCGTTTCGCGTGGCCATCGGCACGATGCCGGGGCCGCTGTTCTCTGACGCCCCGCGGCGTCTGCTCGATCGTTGAAAATCTACTGAGGGTGTGGACTGTGCCTGGGACATCGGTCATCGGCCTGCAATGGGGCGATGAAGCCAAAGGAAAATTCGTCGACCTGCTCACCTCGCGCCACGAGATCGTGGTGCGATACCTCGGCGGGAACAATGCGGGACACACGGTCGTTTGTGACGGCAAGACGTTCAAGCTCTCGCTCTTGCCGGCGGGGATTCTCAATCCGGACGTCGACTCCGTGATCGCGACGGGCGTCGTGATTAATCCCAAGGCTTTGCTCGCCGAACTCGAGTCGATGAAGGCCGCGGGTGGGCCGCAGGACGTCAACTTGCGAATCAGCGACCGCGCCCACGTCATCTTCCCGTATCACATGGCCGAAGAGGCGATCCTCGAGAAGAATCGCGGCGACTCGGCGATCGGGACCACGATGCGCGGCATCGGCACCTGCTACCGCGACAAAGCGGGCCGAGCGCATGCGATTCGGCTGGGGGAAATCCTGCGGCCCGATAAGTTTAAAGCCCGGCTTGCTGAAATTGTGCCGGTTAAGAATCTACTGCTCAGGGCCCTCGATCCCGAAGCGCCGCAGTTCGACGTCGATGAAATATTCGAAGAGTATCGCGGTCACATTGCGAAATTGGAATCCTATATCACCGATACGACGGCCTTCCTGCATCGCGCAGTTGCCGACGAGCAAAAGATTCTGTTCGAGGGGGCACAGGGGTCGTTACTCGACATCGACCACGGCACCTTCCCCTACGTGACAAGCTCGAATAGCTCCGGCTGCGGCGTGCATCCCGGCAGCGGCGTGCCGGAGCGTTATATCACGGAGATGATCGGCGTCGCTAAGGCCTATACCACCCGCGTCGGCGGCGGTCCCTGCGTGACGGAATTAAACGATGACACCGGCAATCGCATCCGCGAACGCGGTCGCGAATACGGCACCGTCACGGGCCGTCCCCGCCGTTGCGGCTGGTTCGACGCCGTCGCCACCGGTTACAGCGCGCGCTTGAGCGGCGTTGATAATATCGCGCTGGCCCTGCTCGATGTCCTCGACGGCTTCGAGAAATTAAAGATCTGCGAGGCCTATGAAATCAACGGCGAACGCACCACCGATTTCCCCAGCCATGCTGACGACCTCGCGATCGCCAAACCGATCTACCGCACACTCCCCGGCTGGTCGGAAGACACCACCGCCGCCCGGATCATAAACGACCTCCCCGCCAACGCCCGCAGCTACATCGACACCGTGGCGGAACTGTGCGGCCGCCCGGTGAAATGGGTGTCTGTCGGCCCGGATCGCGAGCAGACGATTGTTGTTGAGTAGGCTGGAACTCACCCAAGAAAACGAATTGTACGTTTGATTGTCGTCGGAAGGTTTGCACTGAGTGTCTGACACTCCCAGATCGTCATTACACTCCAACCGAGCTTGCGTAATTCGCGAATATTTCTTTTGTCTCGCGCGATATTCCTGGCGAACTTTTCAGCCCAAAATTCAGGCCGCGTTGCCGGGGTGGCATGGCCCCGCGGGCAATCATGCCGGTGCCAGAAGCAGCCGTGGACGAAGATCACTTTGCGACGACCGGGAAACACCATGTCCGGCGAGCCTGGGAGGCCTTTTTTATTAACGCGGTAGCGGAATCCTAGTTGATGAAGCGTTCTTCTGATTCTGAGTTCCGGCCGGGTGTCGCGAGATTTGACGGCACGCATGTTCCGCCGTCTTTGTTCAATTGTCAGCACATCCATCCGAGTAAATTTCAGATCACAGAATTGTTTCGCCACCGATCCATTGCCGGATCAAGATGGTCTCGAAAAAAGGTTTCGAATGAGATTGCATTGGGGCGATCACCATACCGTTCCGATCTAATCCGTTCGGGGAGCACGAGATGAATACGGTGATCGCGAATAGCGTCCAAATCTCGCGCGGCGATTTTCTCGTCGATCGTGGCGAGAAAGAATTGATATCCGCGCATGCCTTCAGTGACTATCTGTCGCCAACGCTCCCGTAGCGTTCTCTTCACAGTAAATACGATGCAATCCACCGGATTATTTCGATAATGTGTTTCACTCGGGATTAAAAAGTCAGGCTGGCCATTGATTATCGGTTGTGAAGTGTATGGGTAGTCCAGTTTTGAAAATAAGATTGAGATAAGTTGCTCGAACGCACCGCCCGCACGTGGTCGACGCCCCTGTGTCAGTCCTAAGAAGAATCTATCGATGGTAAAGAAATGCTCTTCCAATACGGCGATGAACCTGTTTTCGCATTCGGCTGGAAGAGCCGATTTCATGGCCGCCAATGCAGCGGGCTTTTCAAATTCGAGATAATGGCGATAGGCGGTAGTCTGTATTTTTTCGACTAAGTTGCTGAAATTTGCTTTGATCCAGTCCGGATCGTCTGAGTGCTGTCCGAGTTCATGCTCGACCGCCATCTTCGCGAATTCGATCCCGCTCGGCAGGTTACGCCTCATTTCATTCCTGAGAAGGTCCAGCAACTGGGCGTCCGCAAGATCGTTTATGGGATTTGCCATTCTTCGCGAACTTCATTCTACGAAAATTGAAAGCTTGCGGGACGCGTAATAGTATCTGAGGTTTCGCCTGTCCTTAATGCAAGGGTCAACCTATCGGCGATACTTTTCACAATAGGGACGGCGATTGAATTTCCAAACTGCCGGTAGGCTTGGGTGTCGCTTACTGGAATCGTAAAACTGTCAGGGAAACCCATCAGCCGCGCACATTCGCGAGGTGTGAGGCGCCTCGGATTGCGTTTCGGCTGATTGACTAGAATTTCGCTGCCGTCCTTATAGTAGCGGGCGCTCAGCGTCCGAGTCACATCGCTTGGCCGACATAGCCCAAATCCGAAGCCATTTCCCTTGGCCCGATGCTTCGCAGCATAGTTCTGCAAATACGCCCACAAATGGTCTGTTAACGTATATTTGTCGGGAACATCAGCGTCCAATATGTCGCCGAGCACCTCGGCTTGTCGATATTGAGAGAGTTCGTCAACGGTTGGGAAATGGAAGTCGAGGGGCTTGCGGGTCCCGACAATAATAAGCCTCTCGCGATGTTGCGGAAGGACATTCTTCGCATCAATTACGCGGTGGTGGATATAATATCCCAAATCCTCAGTTAGTGTCTCAAGGATGACTTTAAATGTGCGTCCTTTATCGTGACTTTGCAGATTTTTGACGTTCTCAAGCACGAATGCGGCTGGTTTCTTCGCCGAGATAATTCTCGCAACATCGAAAAAAAGTGTGCCTTGGGTTCGGCACTCAAACCCGTGTGCCTGACCGAGCGCGTTTTTCTTGCTCACCCCGGCGATGGAAAAAGGTTGACACGGAAAGCCTGCGGTCAGAATTTCATGGTCGGGAATGGATTCCGCGACAATCGTCCGAATATCGCCGGCAGGCAGATCCTCAAAATTTGCTTGGTAAGTCTTCTGGCTATGCTTATCCCATTCGGACGAAAATACGCACTCTGCTCCGACAGCCTCAAATCCGAGGCGCATGCCTCCGATTCCGGCAAACAAGTCGACAAAACGAATCGGGCGAGAATCTGGCGTAAGGCAGTAATCACGTTCCGCTACTCGAATGAGATTCGCCTTCGCTCCTGCACCAAGGCGATTTATGGACGCAAAATCCTTGACCCATCGTCGAGCGCGGAAAAACCAGCGAGGGCGGCCAGCGCCGTCTGTCGGAATATCGGTTTCAATAATGTCCGGGAGTCCGGTCGCACGTATACGAATGGAAGTCCCGACTCCAGCACTACGCGAAGGTTTCCCAAATGAATCGGCGGGAAAGAAAGTCTTGCCGCATGGTCGGATATTAAGTCTTCCGTGGGCGATGGTGGAAGACGTGATCGTGATTGTTCGCGAGTCCATTGCACCTCCGTGAACGCAGTTTCAACGTAAGTTACAACAAGAAGATTTTGAGCGGTAGTCAAACGCTCGACGATTGATCCATGCCCCGATTCCTGACTGTTCTGGTGGTTCGGAGCCGCATATGATCTCTCTGACTTGTCATCACAGGAAATTCCCATGGATATCACTCGGCTGACTGTCTCGTGCCTCGCAATCTGCCTCGCACTACTCACGACGCCAGCCGTCGCCCAAGATCGGTTTGAGGGCAGTTGGGTCGATTCCGGATTCGGCAAGGGCGTTGCCGTCTTCGAAGTGAAGTCACGGGACGGCGACACGTGGACGGGCGAATTTCGCGACCGGGCCAAAGGCGGGAAACGATATCCGGCCACGCTGAACTTCACGACGGAGGCCGGGGTGCGCAGCTTCACCGGGACGGCTCGGGGAAGCCGAAAGACCTATCGGCTGACGGGGACGATTAAAGGGTCCGCGCTGGAGGCGACCTACACGGGCGGGTCGAACGGCCGGTTGAAGTTGACCGCTCTCCCAAAGACCCCTCGCTAAAAATTCCGCCGTGACGAAGTGTTCTGTCCTTCTGTTAGACGGGTGATCGACCGCCCGTCGCGCCGTAGATTTCGCCAGTGACGTAGCTCGCTTCGGCGGAGGCGAGAAAGACATAGAGCGGAGCCAGTTCGACCGGCTGCGCGGGTCGCTCGAATACAGTATTGGCACCGAAATTCTCGACCTTGTCTTTGGGCATCGTCGCGGGGATCAGCGGGGTCCAAACGGGGCCGGGGGCAACGCCATTGACGCGGACGCCGCGCCGCATCGCCTGCGGGCAGAGGGCCTTCGTGAAGTTGGTGATTGCCGCCTTGGTCGGGGCGTAGGGCAGCAGGATCGCGCTGGGGTCATAGCTTTGAATCGATGTCGTGTTGATGATCGAACCACCCGGATTCATCCTCGGCAGCGCGGCTTTGCAGAGGTAGAACATCGCGTGAATGTTCGTGCGGAACGTGTCTTCCCACTCCTCCGCTGTGAAGTCTCCGATGTCCTCGTGCGTGACCTGCGTCGCGGCATTGTTGACGAGCACGTCGAGCTTGTCGAATTCCTCGAGCGTGCGGTCGACCAATTTCTGACAGTGGGCCTGATCCTTGATGTCGCCCGCAATGGTGAGGCATTTGCGACCGGCCTCTCGCACCGCAGCGGCTGTCTTTTCAGCGTCTTTGTCCTCGGAGAGATAGGAGCAGACGATATCGGCTCCCTCCCGTGCGAATGCGATCGCGACGGCCCGGCCGATTCCACTGTCCGCCCCGGTAATCAGAGCCGCCATTCCCTCCAAGCGGCCGTGGCCGACGTAACTCGATTCGCCGTGGATCGGCTCCGGCTCCATTTTCCGTTCGACGCCGGGGGTATCCTGACCCTCGATCTGCTTGAACGGAGGCTTGGGGTACAGTTCTCGGGGGTCTGCGGCCATGGAGTATCCTTTGTTGGCTTTCGCGGTCTGATCGATCGCCCGATGTGCAATCGCCGAGCCAAGCCGGTAGAGATCGGCCCGCGACGCTGTTTTCGAATGAAGGTCGCTCTCCCGCTTCGACGTCCGATCGGCTGCTGCTCGCCCGCGAGTCAGTGCGGCGCATGACGCGACAGTTCGACGGCCACTCACCTTGCGTGGCAGCCTCACGCCGTGCCCGGTGGAATCGCCCGGCGTCGGGCGGTACCATCCGACCTGCACTCGATCGAACCGCCCAACTAGCGACCTGCCAACAATGAAAATTCACGAATTTCAGGCCAAGCGGCTTCTCGCCGAGGCCGGGGGTGAGCGTTCCCCGTCATGTCGTTGCGAAGAGCCCGGACGAGGCCGCTCAGGCCTTCGACCAACTGAGCGGACCGCTCGCCGTCTCGCTCCCGCGTTTGCTCGACGATTCGACGGTACGCTCACCTGAAGAATGACACAGAACAATTGAAGGGAAAGACCCGACTGCGAATTTCAATTTGGTTTCCCATTATTGCCGAACGCAGCCCCGGCTCGCCGCCGACGGGGGTTTCACGAGATTTTCACAGAGCGTCTCCTCGTTTCGATGCTCTGAATTGCTAAGCTGATCAACAAAAAAACGCCTGACGAACAAGACGAACAACCTGACGAACAATTTGGGCAACGTTGGGCAACGCCGTGTCTCGCCCTCCTCACATCCGGTTTCGTAAACCACCTTTAAGAATCACTCCAGACACATTCCACAGCTGACAACACGGCACTTTGCGGGCGTTGACAGCACCGAGACGGGCTCGAATCAATGGCAGACTTCTTGCTGGTCGTTTTGGGGCCGTTGATTCTAATCGGTCTGCGAGAATGGCAATGGCGACGTGGTTGGCGCGTGCCGGGTTGCGCGGCCGATCTCGCCTTCTTAAGGATCACGGTTTGCAGCATCGGATTGCTGGCGTTCTTTTGGACGAAACCGGAGGCGGCGGCGGACATGCCCGCCGGCTTAATTAAGCCGCTCGGCCTTTTCACCGAGATGAAGCATTCCTTCGGTCTGGCCGAAGCATTCCGAGACCCGACGATACTCTTCGGAATACGTTGGACGACCGGGCTATTCCTGATCTTGGGCGCGATCGGCTTTTTGACACGTTGGAGCTTGGCCTGCGCGTACTTAAGTTACTTCGTCTTTATGGGAATCGGGAGAGAATATAACTTCTGTTACCACGAATTCTTTTCTGTCCTCGCACTGCTCCCGCTACTCATTTTGACTCCGTGCTCGCGTGTCTGGTCAGTCGACGCATTAATGCGCCGATTAAGTCACGGTGACCGGCTGAACCCTTTTTTGCAGACAAGTGAATACGGCGCGGCTCGCATGCTGATTTGGACGCCGTTTGCAATGATGTATCTCGGGGCCGCAATCAGCAAAATCCGGAACACAGGACTTTTCTGGTGGTGGCCGAGCAACATGCAGTTCATCATTTTCAGTGATCAACTGGATGACTTTATGGTATTCGATTGGGGGATCGAATCGCTAATTTTTGGAGCACCCGCTGCCCTGTTCGGCTTCATCGGGCTTGGCGGCCTGCTCGTCGAACTGTTTTTCCCACTCGTACTTTACTCTCGAATTGCTCGCTGGATTCTGCCGACGGCGGCCCTGGGACTGCATGTCGGCATCTGGATCGCCCAAAGACTGGTTTTTCAAGACCTGTTGTTCGTGCCGCTGTTCTTTATCAGCATGGCGGCGTTACGGCGAGGAATCGGCCGAGGGCCCGTTCGTTCCGAAGACGACGGCGACTCGCCGGTTGACCGAGCCGATCAAGATCGAAAAGCGATGTCTCTCAATACCGATCGAGATCGCGTCGGCGAAAATGAATCGATGAGGAACGAGACTGCCAGAAGCGGCGGGCCGAACAATGAAAGAGCTTTAGTTCTTAGGATCGCATTCGCGTTGGTCGTCGTCTACTTTTTCATCGGAAATGTCTACGGAATCGAACATTACCCGATGACCTCCTGGAAGATGTATTCCAAAATCGACAGGGCATGGAATGCTTGGTATTTCCGTTTAAACGCGACGACACGGGACGGACAAACGGTACGTGTGCATCCGGGCATCGAATTTCCGATTTTGCGCGGGTCCCGACATCGAGTGGTGCTCTTCCGGGCTTTCGAAGACCCGGCGTACCGGGAAGATCTCGCGAATCTCTTTCAGCGATTTATCGCAAAGTACAACGCCCGAGCCACGACGGAGGGGGAACCGCCCCTTGAATCCTTAGAAATCGAATACGTTCGGTGGAAGTTTCTGACCGACACCGACGGGCCTTACGCGGGCCCGCAGTCAAATGTGCTAACGCTCGTTCGTTGGACCATCTCGCCGGACGGCAATGAGTTCGTCGAATTTCCGAAGTAGCGCTGTAAGTGACCGATTGACGCCGCCGTGCTGATCGAGTGCGGCCCACGAATACTTTTCCGTAATCGTGCGACCGGTCCGAAAGAGTTCCGTCCGTCGGTGATCCTCCCGCTTCGGTCTGACAGCGTTCCCGGTGGAATCGGCCAGAGCGGGGCGGTACCATCCGACCTGCACTCGATCGAACCGCCCAACTAGCGACCTGCCAGCAATGAAAATCCACGAATTTCAGGCCAAGCGGCTTCTCGCCGAGGCCGGAGTCAGCGTTCCCCGTCACGTCGTCGCCAAGTCGGCCGACGAAGCCGCGCAAGCGTTTGACGATTTGGGCGGACCGCTCGCCGTCGTCAAATCGCAAATCCACGCGGGGGGGCGCGGTAAGGGCCGATTTAAGGAGGAACCCGAGCAGCCCGGCGTCACGTTGGTGAAGAGTGCCGATGAGGCGAAAGCGAACGCCGAGCGGATGCTGGGTAACACGCTCGTCACGATTCAGACCGGCGAGGAAGGCAAGCAGGTCAACACCTTGCTGGTCGAGCAGGGCCTCGATATCGCGCGGGAGCTCTACCTCGCGGTGCTGGTCGACCGGGAGACGAAGTCGCCGGTGATCATCATGTCCTCCGAAGGGGGGATGGACATCGAAGAAGTCGCGGCGAAGACGCCGGAGAAGATCCTGCAGGAGAAGGTCGACGCGGGATACGGACTGCACACCTTTCAAGCGACGAATCTGGCGTTTCAGCTCGGGCTGGAAGGCCCGGCGATTCGGGCGGCTCAGAAGTTCCTGCCGCAGTTCGTGCGGTTCTTCCTCGACAGCGACTGCAGCATGGCCGAGGTCAACCCGCTCGTGGTGACCGGCGACGGCCAACTGGTGCCGCTCGATGCCAAAGTCACGTTCGACGACAACGCCCTGTTCCGTCACAAGAACGTGACCGAGCTCCGTGACCTGAGCGAAGAGGAAGACTCGGAGGTCCGCGCCGCCGACGCCGGGCTGAGCTATGTGAAGCTCGAAGGCAACATCGGCTGCCTCGTCAACGGGGCGGGGCTGGCGATGAGCACGATGGACCTCATCAAGCTGCACGGCGGCGAGCCGGCCAACTTCCTCGACGTCGGCGGCGGCGCGAACGTCGAACAGGTGACCGAAGCGTTCTCGATCATCCTTTCCGACGACAACGTGAAGGCGGTGCTGGTGAATATCTTCGGCGGCATTATGCGCTGCGATACGATCGCGACGGCGCTGCTCGAAGCTTACGACAAGATCGGCTTCAGCGTCCCACTCGTGGTCCGGCTCGAAGGCAATAAGGTCGAAGAAGCCCGCAAAATGCTCGCCGACAGCGGCAAGGCGATCACATCGGCGACGGATTTGACGGATGCGGCGAAGAAAGTGGTGGCGGCGTTGGGGGACTCGCAGTCGAGCCCGCAAGAATGAACCCCCTCGCCGCGCGGTCAAAGAATTATGATACGAGCGCGGCGTTTGAATTCGCTGCCCGGGCTCGATTTCTTGATGGCGAGATTCTTGCCGCAGATAACCGCCGGGCTGGCGCGATCATGATGTACGGCTACGCGGTGGAAATGTGGCTGAAAGTGGCGATTTTGCGTGTCAAGAGCGTCCCGGCCACCACTCGATTCAGCAAACCAAAGGACCTCCGTAAACGTCTTGGAGTGAATAATCTTCACGATATCGGCCAATTGGCTGCGGAATTAAGTTCAGAGCGGAAGCGGCAAAACGCACCCTTATTGCCCCATGACAGGGCGGCTCTTACAAATCATTCGGCCAGGCTTCAGGGCTTACGCGTTGTCGAAATGCGATACAAACGGATTTATGTCAAGACGTTCGAGATCCATAACGCACGGCTCGCTGCGGCTTGGTTCAACGAAAATCATGCAATCCTTTGAAACTGTTTGAACCAGGTGGAGAGTTGATATGGCCAGAAAAGTCATCCAGATGGTCGACGAATCTGCCGAGCAGTTGAAATACAGCGAACGCTTGCGGGAAAGGCTGTTGGACGAATTGAAGAAGCCGAGTCAGGGCGGTGAGCCAATCATCCTGGAACGGATCGACCCGGAAGGTGGGCACTCAATCGACGTTATTTGGTCGGAGTGGGAAGATATTGATGATGCGGTTCGAGCAAAGATTACGTCGGAGTCGTTCGAAGGCTCCGTGGATGACGTCGCCGAGCTCGCCGATATCGTCCATCTCGGTTCTTGGACGCCTTCGGAAGCAATTCGTATGGGATTGATGCCATACCGCGTCCATGCGACCGCAAAAGGAATTTATGACATGAGGACCGAAAAAGCCCTTGCCGAGCTTAAAGAATCGTTGCCTGTCTTGCCGTTCGGGAGCGACGTTTTTTGCGCCGACGAGGGCGACGCTCAAGGGGCACTCGCTTTCCTTCGCGAAAAAGCGGAGAACGGCCAATGGGAACTCGAATTCCAAAGTCAGTGAATGATGTCTACAGATTGGACCACGCTGACCGACGCGGCGAAGATGGTGGTGGCGGCGTTGGGGTAGAATGACAGGCCAGACCTGTTTCAGGAGGACGCCATGCTACTCGATCATTTCAGCGGCCCCGTCGCCGGGCGTATGCAGTGGAATAGCTTCCACTCGGCTTGGGCCGTCAAAATTGCCTTCGCCTTGAATGATGAACTGCCGGACGGTTGGATCGCCAGTCCGCACCTGCGGTACGGCATCGAAGTTGATGTCGGCGTGCAGGAGGACGCAGAGGAGGGGCCGGAATTTCGAGAGGAAGTGTCGAGCGCTTACACGGCGCCGCAGCCGACGCTCACGCTGCCCGCACCAGTGCTGACCGATTCGGTCGAAATCTGGATCGAAGCCATCGGCTACAATCCGCAGATTGTCGGTGCGATCGAACTCGTCAGCCCCAGCAATAAGAGGTCGAAAGCCGGGCGAACCGCGTTTCTATCGAAATGTGAGGCGCTGCTGTCCAACGGTGCGGGCTTGATGGTGGTCGATGTGGTGACCGAGTCGAAGCACAGTCTGCACCGCGAACTTGCCGAACGGCTTGATCCCTCTTCGACGGCACAGTGCGACCAGCTCTACGCTTGCTCGTATCAGCCCATTGAGAGGGGTGAAGAGCACGCGGTTCAGGTTTGGGAAAGTTGCTTGCGGATCGGCGAGCCGTTGCCGACGATGCCTCTGCCGTTGCGGGTCGGCCCCACGATGCCGGTCGACCTCGACGCCACCTACCGAGAGACCTGCCGGGAACTCCGTATCCGGTTCGACCAACCTGCCGCTTCCTGACGACCACTACTTCCTGACCAACATTGCTTTCCGACTAACACTGTAGACGATAGCACGCCATGGCCATCCTCGTTGACGAAAATACCAAAGTCATTACTCAGGGCATCACCGGTAAGCACGGGCTGTTTCACAGCCAGCAGTGCCGGGAATACGGTACGCCGCTTGTTGGCGGCGTGACGCCGGGCAAGGGCGGCACGGAGGTCGACGGCTTCAAAGTCTTCGACACCGTGGACGAAGCCTGCGATGAGACCGGAGCCAACTGCAGCCTGATCTTCGTCCCGCCTCCGTTTGCGGCCGATGCGATTATGGAAGCGGCCGATGCCGGGATCGATCTGATCGTGGCGATCACCGAAGGCATTCCGGTGCTCGATATGGTGAAGGCGTACGATTACGTCTCGCACACGACGAGCCAGCTTGTCGGGCCGAACTGCCCGGGCGTGATCACGCCCGGTATCGCCAAGATCGGCATCATGCCGGGTTACATTCATTCGCCAGGCACGGTCGGTCTGATCTCAAAGAGTGGCACGCTGACTTATGAAGCCGCGTGGCAACTTGGGAATGTCGGCCTCGGTCAATCGACGGCCGTCGGCATCGGCGGCGACCCGATCGTCGGCACGTCGTTCATCGACCTGCTCGAAGAGTTCGAGAACGACCCCAAGACCGAATCGATCCTGCTGATCGGCGAAATCGGCGGCACCGCGGAGATCGAAGCCGCGCAATATATTAAGGCCAATGTGTCGAAGCCCTGCGCCGCCTTCATCGCCGGCAAGACGGCCCCTCCCGGCAAACGCATGGGCCACGCCGGCGCAATCATCTCCGGCGGGCAGGGCACGGCCGACGAAAAAATCGCCGCCCTCCGCGACGCCGGCGTCGAAGTCGCCGACAGCCCGGCCGACATGGGCGCAGCGGTGAAGCGGGCGATGGGTAATGCCGGTTGAGGCCGCTCCCACCAATTCGGACGTCGGATGCAGCGAAGCGCTCGCCGACTATCGTAGCGGCGGGATGCTGCTGACAGTCGTGGAGTATTCCACGTCGGGATCGATCATCGTGTTGATCTTCTTGCTGGTCTGTCAGGCCATCGAGTTGTTCGCGCCGGGCGTCGATCTACTGATTCTGCCTAACGACGGTTCGCCCTGGTCGACTCTCACGGAGGCATTGTTGATCTGTTTCATCATGCCGGTTGTCGGCACGATGGCGATCTCCTCTTTAATGCTATTTTATCGCCTTGCGAAGAATACTGAGGCCTTCGGCGAAGGGCCTTTGTTCGCCTCGCCGACGATGCTGGTGGTCTACTTTCTCGTTCCGGTCATCAAGTATTTTCTGCCATACCGCATTCTGAGAGAAATTGGCCGCATCGCGAATTCGAAACCGGGGTCGAATTGGAGAGACACGCCCGTTCCTTCAATCGTCCATCTATGGTGGCTATTCAGTTTGACGGAGATTCTCAGTATAGGGTGGATGGTGACGGCCGGTTATCTGCGGGAAAGCGATCGCTTCAGCATTGCAGTCTTTTTCTATGTTCAGGGTATCAATGAAGTGTTGAGGTTTGCGCTGATGGCTGCGGCCTCATGGATTCAATTGCTGCTCTTCAGAAACCTTTGCACTTCGCAGGATCGCCGTTTCGTCGCCTCAATGTCGACTGCAGGTTCCATTGATGAGGTGAGTTCTCATTACGTTTAATTGATTTCAGATAGCTTTCCGCCCGTGCTTGCGGTAAACCGGAACATGCTTGAATTGAGAGTGTTCGGTCGACCACGGAAGTTCTAATGCACGCTGCCTTGATCCCGCTGTTGCTGCTCCAATTAGCTGCGAGGCCGACCGTGCCCGATCATGCCGAGGTTCAATTGGCGAGCGATCGGCAGGAGTACTTTCTGGGCGAGAATATCCTCGTTCATTATCGGGTGATCAATACCGGCGGTGACCCATTCGTCGCATGGTTCGGTGGAGATTATCGCGGCACCGGGCGCTCAGAACGTTTTAAAGTTTCGGCAGTCGATGCTCAGGGGAATGAGGTTCAAGATCCGCTGAGAATAATTATACGCCGTGGCGGTTTTTTGACTTGGCATACGGTCGTGCCGGATGATCCTTATGTCGAATCCATCCCGCTGCTGCGATTTCTGAGATTTAACGAGCCGGGACGCTATGTCATTACTATCCGGCATGACTGCGGATGGAAGGAGTCGGCTGAGAGGAAGTTTCCAGAGGCGAAGATTGAACTCGTACTTAAGCAGCCTTCGGCAGGGCAGGCTCGGCACCTCGTCGAGCGATGGCTTAAGTCGGATTCAGACGCGAATCGAACAAACAATAAGGAAACGCAGCCACATCCCGACTTCTCGGTGATTCGGAACGCCACATATCTCGGTCCACTGACAGAACCAGCCACGGCGGGGAACAAGCGGGCGATAAGTGGCGTAGCGAGCATCGCGACTCCCGACGCGACCCGTTTATTAATTCAATTGGCGGGTTCCCAAGAAAAGGTGATTCGCACTCAAGCTCGCCGGCACCTTCTGAATCGATTACCCGCGTCTCGAGACAACAAGCCGCCGACGGGGCGATGGCTCGTCGACGATTCCTGGCAGAAAAGTCTCGCCGCAGATGTCGCCGCGCTCGGCGTCGTCTACCTTAATAGCGAAAACTCAGATGATCTTGAGGCCGGGGCGAAAATGATTGCAGCAGTCGGCGAACCGGACCACCTTATCGAGGTGCAAAGGGCACTTGACCTCGAAGTCGGACGAAGCCAATCGACCGTTAAGGAAGGCAATACGTATCGCGACTATCCCGGTCGTCCGGGTGCCTGCCACAGCCTGGAGCACGCCGCGCGTCGTCTCTTCGAACGTGGTGCGAAATGCCCGGCCGACCCGAAGTCAGCGGGTGAGGCGATGTTGTTCGCAATAAAATTCGGGCAGGATTCGCAATTCGAGCCGGAAGGCTGGGAACAGACTTGCCGCCTTTTGATTCGGCACGAAATACTGCATGTCCGACGCACGATGCTGGAAAACCTGCCGCAGCCTATTCCCGCGGCTCTACGGCCGGACTTGATCGAAGTGTTCGCGTCGCCGCATCTGGGCAGCGTGATCGAAGCACTTCACATTGTCAGTCGCGATCGACTGACGGAATTTCGCGACCCCGTTCGAAAGCAATTGCGGACCGCCCGGCAAAGCTTTCATTTCTCAGCGGCCGATGGAGCCGCGCGAGAGGTTCTTAACCGCTACGAGCGGCTGGAGATACTTGTCGACCGAATCGACGAACCTGGAATGATGTTTGAATCCCTTGACGCCCTGAAGCCACTCTTCCCGAATGCCGGAGGAGGCGGCCGCAGCAGTAATATTGACCTTCGCAAAGAGGCACGCCGCATTAAGCCCTTATGGCAGCAATTTCTGAAGCGCCACCAAGCCGACTTAAAGCTGGGGGCCGAATACAAGCTGCCCCATCTGGACATCGGAGAAGACATGTTTCCGCCAGAATACACAATCCGTTTAAGAGATGGTTCGGAATGGCCCGAATAGTCCTGAAGAAATAGATAGCGTTTCACTCCAATGATATCATTCGATATGGAACGAACTCGTTCGTGCGTCGTAACGGACCTTAATTATCGTTGTCTGATCGCTGCAGCGATTCTGCTTGCAGACCCAATTCGTCATTGTGAAGCCCAAAGTGCCGAAGAGATTCCAGCAGCAGTGAAGCCGTGGCTTGCCCCTCAGGTCTGGAAACGCGACGTCGAAAAAGCGGTTCTGACTCTGGGCGAGGCCGGTCATTTTGACGACCGGCATATCTTTGCGCCGTCGGTGATCCGGAAAGATGGGCGATTTCTGCTCTACTACTCGGGCTCTCGCGGTGATGTCAACGAGCGCGTCTTTCGGCTCGGCTTGGCGACAAGTCGGGACGGCCGAGATTTCAATCGGCATCCGCAAAGCCCGATCTTCGGCTTCGCTGACAACCGGCGATCGGTCGTCACGCCGAGTCTCCTACGCAGTTCTGACGGTACTGCCGTACGAGATCAAGGTCGATTGCGGATGTGGTTCAGCGCCCGTGATCTGACTGATCCGGAGAGTCCTTACGAGATTCATGAAACGTCGAGCAGCGACGGCATTCGATGGTCGAAGCCGTCCAAGCCGCTGCTTTCGGAGGCTCGGGCTCCGAGCGTCTTGAAAACTGATAACGGGTATAGAATGCGGTACGTTGACGTGAGTCGGGAGCCGTGGGCAGTGCGGCACGCCCAAAGCGATGACGGCCTGAATTGGTCAACGTCCGCGAGCGAGGTCTTAAAAGTCGATCAGGAGTGGGAGCGCCTGCGGATTAATTATCCGTTTGTAATGCAGGTCGAGACGACGCCGGGTGGTGAGCCTTCGTCCGCGGTCTATTTAATGTGGTACGGCAGCCGCACGAAGCCGGGACCGCGTACGGCCATCGGCTTCGCCGCCAGCACCGACGGAATTACTTGGCACAAGCATCCGAACAACCCCGTGCTGCGTCCCGACCCGGAGCGCCCATGGGAGTCACACTACACGACCAGTCAATCAGTGATGCGACTTAATGATGGCTCGTTTCGAATGTGGTACGCCAGCCGCAAGAAGCCTCCGCATGTGAATAAATATTTCGCGATCAACACGGCGGTGTGGAAATAAATGCCGTCGGCGCGACTGGCGAAAAATATTTTCCTAGAACTCGAAACAATCTCACAGAAGCAAAGTGATCGCGACCATGATTATACCAGACTTCCAAAGTGAGCCGTGCGGATTCCGGGGCAATGTGTTGGTCATGAAGTCTTAGTGGTCGCGAGTGCTATTGCACCCTATGAAATGAATGCGTCTTCCGCATCATTCTGCAAATGCCAATTCAATGACTTGAAGAATAGGCAATTTGAATTGATCACTTAAAATCATTACGAGATAAGCCTGTCTTCGTCTCCAGAGCGTTCATGATGCGAGATGCCCGATTTCTTATGAACGATCGGAATTGGCGGTAGTCAAGCTGATTGCGGTCGATTAAAGCTCGGCTGAGTTCTGCGTCCGAGACTTCTGCGAGGTATTTCTTGGGGTGCTTGTTGCTCTTGTTGATATTCTTGCCCTTCGGCAGAATCCATTGGTTTGCAAAATGATTGATTTCAGCCTGGTCGAAGTGCTTTTCATACAGGATTGAACGCGGGAATATGTGGTCCATTTCGCGGGTGTTGAGTTTATAATGGCTCTTGTTTCCGCTTTGCCCCTGCACAAGATGTAGTGCCAACCTCGGGTTTTGCTGAACCAGACGTTCGTCCCACTCACTCAAATTCTCCCAGTAATCCACCCAATATACCAATTCTTGAAATGGAAATGTTGTATCGCCGTCTGCCTGGCTAGGTTGTAATTCTTCTCGAATAAATTTTGCAAGACGGCTGTCACCGTACCGGGAGAACGGAGACGAAAACCCCAAGAGAAACAAAGACTTTCGGAACGCCTCAACTTGATTGTTTGGCAATTCGTGATTGGGGACATGAAAGAGGTAGTATACAATAGGAACAAGGTTCTCGTCGCCCCCAAGCAATTTCGAACTAGATATTGAGCAGTGCTGTTGTACATTGTCGATTGCAGCTCTGATGGCATTGCAGCACGTCGGGAAATTCGCTTTGAGCATTTCCATGTTGCTCTTCTTTCGCAATAGATCAATGTTAAATTTAGTTCCTAAGTCTGATACCGCATATAGGCACCGGATGACAAAATCGATTTCAATGTTGAAGGAATTGCCGGTGTTGACGTCTTCGATAAAATCAGGCAGTGCTGTTGCAGATTCTTTCCAGTTAAGTTTCAGCATGCTGAAAATGAGGTCCGATCTGCTGAGTGGTGTCCCCTGTCTGTTGATTCGTACAAATATCTCGAGAACGTCTGATTCTGTTTGGCGATCCGGGCTGTCAGCTGTTTTGTTCTCGTCAATTATTGAGGCCTTGAGAATGTTCTGGTCTTTGGTTAGGACTTCGTCAAACTTCGCGAGATTTGTGTCCAATCGCACTTGGTCGTCATCATCTAGTGAAAGTGTGGACGTTATTCTCCGTTTTTCTGCCAATTTGTCATTGACAGACAAGGTAAATAGGTCGCGGACACTGATATAGTATTCGGGTACAGTGTCTTCGTCGGCGATGGTTTCGGTTGCCTTCTTATTCCATTCTTTAACTCTTTGGGGGGATTCAAAAGTAAACTCATATTTTTGCTCTTCAAAATCGTCTGATGCTATTCCGCTTAGGACATTGAAATAAAGAAAGTCGTTGTCGTACTGGCCGAAAAGCGCTAGGTAGAGAGATTGAAGTCTTTGCTGTCCGTCAAGGACAACGCGAAGTTTCCGGTGGGCATTGTTATCATAAAAGGCCGGGCGATTGCCTTTGCGGAACTCCCGTTCAAATCGACGAAATTGAATTTCTTTGTGTGTTTCCCACATGAGTACTATGCCGACGGGGTAGCCTCGCATCACTGAATCAAATAGCATTTCAATCTTTGCTATAGGCCAAACAAAATCTCGTTGAATCGCCGGGAGCACAATCTCTTCAGACTTGATTTGATTTAAGAGGTGTACGATATTCATTATGATACCTGAAAGAATGGCGTTCGCCGCTATGGTAAGTGTACAAGATAGACGACGCTTGCTGAAAATTACAGGTCCGCTGGGTGTGCTCGATGACGAATCTCGGTATTGGTTGAACACGTCCGGGACCAGCTCCGGCGCGCGAGTTGCCTATTGTCGCGCACTATCGTGACAGTCTTGAGCGCGGCTGCGGTAACTCTGAGGTTGGTTCGTCTAATTCAGAAGTGAATCGATTGCATTCGATCGTTGCAAGGTTCCGCGCAACCGAGTCCCCAAGGATAGAGGAACACGGTGCACCGCCTCTTTTCACCCCGCCGGTGGGCGCGGCCGCTTGGCCGTCATGCCCATGCGGCGGATGTTGCCGCGGCAAAGCTGCGGACACGCGTCCGGTTTTTACTACGTTGTGTCGGTACTCGAAGATGAGGACTCAAAAATGAAGTAAGAACAAGCGGTCGAACGATGAATGGGAAAGCTGCCGGTTCGACTCCTGCGAGGTGTGAATCGCGACTTATCGTACCCGTCGCTTCGAACGGTGGGCTCGGTGCGCTGAGTGCACGGGTTAATAATATCTATTGTGTACTCAAGACGATCTGCCGGATTGCGCCGAAGTGATAGGCGACATGAGCCGCGCTGGCGAGTGCTCCGGGGAGTGAGAACTGATCCCATTCACGGGGTTCGTTCAATGCGCCGGACCAATTTTGCAACTCGTGTTCAAAATCGTCGACAAATTGCTGCCATCCGCGATCGTCGAGTTTGTCGATTGACCAACTGCTCGCCCAGTCGGCGGTCGCAAACGGGTTCTCCTCGCCGCTCGCCCATCGATTCAAAAGTGAGATGCTGTAGCGCAAATGGTGGGCATGTTCGGCGGCAGACTTCCGGCCGGGGCCTGGCGGAGACTGAGCTTGTGCGGCGTCCAGCGACCGGAGAAGCGGAATCAAACCGGCGTCTTCGGGATTTAAGACCCAGCAGAACTCGGTTTCAGCGCCTCGCGTTAATTCTTTCAAGATAGTCGCGAGCGCCGACTGGAAATCGGGTGACATGTCTTACCTACAACAATGCTGCTCACGCTTCGGTATAGCTTAAATCTACCGTGTCGCTCGCAAGAAATCTCTCAGCGAAATCAGAAAGCGTTTGAATAGCATCGGTGGAGTGCTTTTCTTCAATATGACGAAAGACCTCGGCACTCGGCACCTTCAACTCTCTTGAAAGAAACGACTCGAATTCAGACCATGCTTGACTCGACGGGTTGTCCGGAATGGCGAGAGCCGCGCCGCTGTAGTAGCCTTCCAAGAACGCGACGATCTCAGCGTAACTTCCATGCAACGTGTACATGTTCGGTCGGTTGATCGCGGCCTTTAATAATTTCAAGTCGTTCATGTTTCACCTTCCAGCAAATCTTCGAAGGTCGTGATGACACCATCGACGTAAACCGTCGTTTTCGCCCTCAAATCTGCATCATCAAAGATAGTCCTCAGTTCCCAGTTGGTCGATCCCTCGCAATTAAGTTCGGCTGGACCAGTTAAGACGCCATGTTTTCCGGTGAGGCACCTCATCCCACTCACATCGAATCGGATCGTCGCGGCTTCGCGCATCGCATATTTCAGTTCTTGCGCGAAGCCCGGTTGGAACGGACTCAGGTGAAGGTCATTATAATCTCTGGCATGCGAAAATAGCTTTTTAAAAGATCGCAGATTTCGGCTGAAACCGAATGCGACCTCGTTCATGGCCACTCAATCCCAGTGTTTCAGTTAATGGGTTATGTGGAATTGCTCGTTAGGCCCTACACCTCATCCCCCGCGAAAAATGTCCCCACCATCCCGTCGGTCGAGCCGACGAGTTCTTCGTCGGAAAAATAGAGCGGGATTTCGCGGTCGGAGGCTTCGGGACTGTCGCTGCCGTGGATGAGGTTGAGCTGACGGCTCATGCCGAAGTCGCCGCGGATGGTGCCGGGGGCCGATTCGCGGCCGTTGGTCTTGCCCATCATTCCGCGGGTCACGGTGATGGCTTCGGGGCCTTCGAGGCAGATTGCGACGACGGGGCCGGAGGTGATGAACTCTTCCAACTCGGGGTAGAACGGTTTCGCGACGTGTTCGGCATAATGCTGCTTTGCCAGATCGGGCGTGACCTGCATTATTTTTAGGCCGACCAACGCGAGCCCTTTGTCTTCCAGACGGGTCAGGATGCGACCGGCGAGTCGCCGCTTCATCGCGTCGGGCTTAATCAGAACGAGAGTGCGTTGCATTGAGGCTCTTAGCTGTCAGCGATCCGCTTTCAGCTATCCTTTCAGAAATTTGAGAACCGGAGTGAGTTGTATTGGCTGAGAACTGACGGCCGAAAGCTGACTGCTAAGTATTCAGCATCGACTTAAATTGATGAAACAGGTAGTGGCTGTCGTGCGGGCCGGCAGAGGCTTCGGGGTGATACTGCACGCTGAACGCGTTGTGCTTGCGATGGCGGATGCCGGCGACCGTGTCGTCGTTGAGGTTCAAGTGCGTGACCTCGACGTCTTCGGGCATCGAGTCGGCGACGAGCGCGAAGCCGTGATTCTGTGAGGTGATCTCTACCTGTCCCGATTCGCGATTGAGCACCGGCTGATTCGCCCCGCGGTGACCGAACTTCAATTTAAAGATATCCGCACCGCAGGCGAGGCCGAGAAGCTGGTGCCCGAGACAGATTCCGAAGACCGGCGTTTGCCCGAGCAACCCGCGGATCGTCTCGACCGCATAATTAAGCGGCCGGGGGTCGCCCGGGCCGTTGGAGAGAAATACGCCGTCCGGATTCAGTTTGAGAATGTCTTCGGCAGACGAATTGCCCGGCATGACCGTCACCCGGCAGCCTGACTCGCGGAGATGACGCGGGATGTTCCATTTCATGCCGTAGTCGATGGCGACGACGTGTGGCTCGGCCTGAGATTTGTCGCTGGGAAATTCTTGCAGTCCGCGACCGAGTTCGTCGAGGCCGCTCGCCCAATCATTCGACTCGGAAGGCATGACCTCCTTGACGTAGTCGATCCCGCTCAGTTCCGGACTGGACTTCGCCTTCTCGATTAATGAGGCGTTATCAAGGTCGGTAGTCGACAGGACGCCGGTCATGGCCCCCTCGACGCGAAGCCTGCGGACGAGCGCGCGGGTGTCGAGGCCCTCGATACCAATGACGCCCTGCTCGGTGAGCAATTCGTCGAGCGAGCGGTCGCTGCGGTAATTGCTGGGTCGGCGGCAGTATTCACGAACGATAAAGCCGCGGGCCTTGATGCCGCCGCTCTCGACATCCTCGCTATTCACGCCGTAGTTGCCGATCTGCGGGTAGGTCATCGTGACGATTTGCCCGCAGTACGAGGGATCGGTGAGGATCTCCTGATAGCCGGTCATGCTGGTATTGAACACGACCTCACCGAAGACTTCGCCCTCGGCTCCGAAGGCTTCTCCTTCGAATACGGTTCCGTCGGCGAGAGCAAGTTTGGCGATGCGAGACATGCGGCAGGGTGGGGTCGATCGGAGCAGGGCGGTGCGAAAGCGGTGTAAATCTGCGGCATTGTGATGTTGCGGCCGACAAATGAAAAGAGACCGCCGACACAGGGCCGGCGGTCTCGATGGGTTCGTCACGGCCCGGAGGGCCAACTCAGGACTTATCGCTGTGCGAGGACAAAGTCGTCGAATCGCACGTCGTCTGTTTCCGGGTTGCGGATGTAGCTGAAGAGCTCAGACATAATCCGGTGGAAGTGATTCCGGCGGATCGAGTAGTAGTTATGCTTACCGTCGCGGCGGGCTTCGATCAGCCCGGCCACGCGAAGCAGCGCGAGGTGATGGCTGACGGCGGGCTGGCTCTGACCGAGCCGCTCGCAGAGGGCCGTTACGTGTAGTTCCGTTTCCTGAATCAGATACATCAGGACGCGGAGTCGCGTTTCGTCGCTGAGCAGCTTGAAGACCTGCACGAGGTCTTTTTCGAGCTGAAGCGGCAGGTCGGCGATCGTCGCGGAAGCCATATCTTCCGGGCTTCGTTCGTCGACGTTTCGATCAAAAGTGGCAGCAGTCATCATCTTGAGTCCTATAGGTTGTGATTGGAACAAAGTTCGGGCGAACGGCCTTTCGCGGCATCGGGCCCGCATCGTTCAGTTCACTTGTCGTTCCGAAAGAGGGTTAGGGGAGTGAGGCACCGGTCCTCCCGGGCCTCATCAGCATCGCCAGGAAGATCTGTCGAGTCTGTCAGCAGACTTCTGGCTCGTGGATCATAGCAGAGTTCAGTCGAATTCGATCATCGGAATTTCGCTGGCTCATGCAGAACCGACAGAACGTGATCGCTTTGGTTCGCTTCGACCGTCCGATTATCAACCGGTTGCCTCAACCGGTCAACGTCTTTCTTCGTTTGATTGAGATATTCCGCAAGGTATTTATAACGTATGGTTTACGTCACGCTCGCGGCCTCCTTTCGGGGAAGGGATTTTGGTTTCCGGCCGTCTGCCTCCTGCTGCAGCCGGCTGGTACCCCAATAATGCAAATGGTGGTCCACATGGCGTATCGGCGGGGACGCTGGCGCGTTTAACGTGAAGTCTTGAAACTATTTAAGTCATTTGGCGGGGCGATGGGGGCGGGCAGTACTGCCGCAATATTCAGCAGCGTTTCCGCGAATTGCCTCAGTTCTTCAAATTATAAAAAGAAGTCTCGACCTTTTCGCGAGCGGTAGGATAACCCGATTGCGGTCAGGTGCGCTGCGTCGTACTTACGCAGGGTTGCCTCTGTCCGTTCGACACTTAAGTTTTTCGTCTGATTGTGCGGAACGGACCGAATAGGATCATCAGCGACATCCGATGAGCGAGCCCGAAGATGCAACCGCCGATTCCGCCGAGGGCGCGGCTGCTTTTGCAGCCTTGCCCGGACGCAGTGCCGTTGTCACGGGCGCATCCTCCGGCATCGGCCGGGCGATCGCGATTCAGCTTGCGAAAGCCGGAGCCGACTTGCTGATCACCTGTCGGTCCTCTCGGGAATCGCTGGAACGATCGGCAAGCGATTGCCGCGAATTCGGCGGTCGCGTGGAAACGTTCGTCGGAGATCTCGCTGACCCGTTCGTTCGAGCGGAACTGGAGCGGGCGACCTTTGAACGATTTGGCGTGCCGCACGTCGTGGTGAACAATGCGGGTGTCGATTTACTGACCGGGTCCGAAAGTGAGCTGGCCTACGGTGATAAGTTGCGGCGACTGTTCGAGGTCGACATCGCGGTGACGGTCGAAGTCGCTAAGTCATTCGGACTGCGAATGGCCGAAGCGGCTCGTCGCGACGGCGCGCCCGCGTCTCGTTCAATCATCAATATCGGTTGGGATCTCGCCGAAGTGGGAATGGAGGGGGACAGCGGCGAACTGTTTGCGACGGCCAAGAATGCCGTGATGGGGTTTACGCGGTCCCTCGCGGTTTCACTGGCGCCGGATGTCCGCGTCAATTGTGTGGCACCGGGCTGGATTCAGACGGCTTGGGGTGAGGGGGCCAGTGAGTACTGGCAGCAGCGGGTGATTGACGAAACGCCGCTGCGGCGTTGGGGCACGCCGGAAGACATCGCGAAGGCGATTCGTTTTCTCGCCAGCGACGACGCCAGCTTCATCACCGGGCAGGTCATCAACGTCAATGGCGGCGCGGCGCGATGAACGCTGCCGACAAGTCGCAACGGACCGGGGCAACACGAGGAGTGGTCAACCGATGACTCGCGAACGCATCCTTTTCGTGACTGGCCATCTGGCGGAGCACTCGCTGCGGAACGTCCTGCAACAAGCCGGAGGAGGATCGACATTCGATTTTGATGTCGAGGTCATCGGGGTGAACGTCGCGGCGTTCATCACGCCGAAGCTCGTCTCGCGTCGGCTGCATTTAGAGCATCGCTACGATCGCGTCATCCTCCCCGGTTGGTGCGACGGAGAATTGGATGATCTGGAGCGACAGTTCGAGACGCGATTCGAACGCGGGCCGTTCGATCTCTATGATTTGCCCGAATATCTCAGCGGAAAGAAGTCACGAAAGGCTGATTTGTCGCGCTACGATATTGAGATCATCGCCGAAATCAATCACGCGCCCCGGCTCGACGATGCGGAGCTGATGCGGATCGCTCGCGACTATCGCGAACGCGGCGCCGATGTCATTGACGTTGGTTGCGTTCCCGGCGAGCCGAGCGAACGCATGGGCGAGATCGTCGACCGACTTGTGCGGGACGGTCACCGGGTGTCGATCGATTCGTTCGACGCTGCGGAGGTCAGCGCAGCGATCGATGCCGGGGCGGAACTCGTTCTGAGCTGCAACTCCTCCAATGTTGCGGCACTTTCGGGATGCGGCGCCGAAGTCGTGGTCATCCCCGATGATCCGAAATACCCGGAAACGATGACGGACGTCATCGATCGGCTCGAAGCGGCCGGAACGAGGTACCGGCTCGATCCGATTCTGGAACCGATCGGATTCGGGTTTGCCGAATCGCTCGTCCGATATCGTGAGACCCGGCGGCGCTGGCCCAATGCCCGCATGATGATGGGCGTTGGCAACCTCACCGAATTGACGGAGGTTGATTCGGCGGGGGTCAACTTCCTGCTCGCCGCGTGCTGTCAGGAATGGGGCATCAAGAGCGTGCTGACCACGCAGGTCATCAATTGGTGTCGGTCTTCGGTACAAGAGCTCGATGTCGCCCGTCGGTTGGTCCGGCATTCATTAACGGAGCGAGCGCTGCCGAAGCATGTCGATTCTTCACTGGCGATGCTGCGTGATCCGAAGGCAGTGCGGATCAGCGATGAAGAACTCTGTGTCGTGGCCAACGCAATCCGCGATGCGAATTTTCGGGTATTCGTCGCCGAGGACGGGATTCATTTGATGAACCGCGACGGGCACTGGTCGGGCGACGATCCGTTCGAGGTGTTCGACGCCATGCATCGAGAGGTCGGCCCGCTCGAGCCCTCGCACTCCTTTTATCTCGGCTACGAACTGTCGAAGGCGGCCACCGCGATGACGCTTGGTAAGACATATCGGCAGGACCAATCACTCTCGTGGGGCCTTCTGACAAATGCGGAAGTCAGCGCTGTCGAGCGTCGGCACCGGGAGCGAAACCCGATGGTGGAGCCGGACGCCAGTGAGTGAGCCCGGCCCGAAGAACGATCGCACTGCGGCAGGTTCCGCCGCTTTGCCAACCATTCGCGAATTGCTGTCGACAGATCTCACGATCGAATCTGCGATCGGCTGCTTCGCGGATTGCGACGGATTACTGGTCTTCGACAGCGCGGACGCGGACAGGCCCGGCGCTTCGCAGGCTGGACGATATTCCTTTCTCACCGCCGATCCGGTGCGGCGGTTCGATCTGCAGCACGCCGAATATGGGACCGACCCGTTCGCCGAGCTTCATCAACTGTCTGAGGCGATTGCGATGTGCGAACCCGGACGGCACTTGCCGCCGTTTTCGGGCGGATTGGCCGGGGTGCTTAGCTACGAACTGGGTGGCTGCTTCGAGCACGTGAGGCCGGCCCGGATCGATGAATTTGGCTTTCCCGCTATGACCGTCGGCCTTTACGACTGGGCGATCGTGTGGGACCACACGAACGACTCGGTGGAGTCGATCGTCCATGATTTCGGGGCATCGGCGGCGGTGCCTCAATCGATGTCTGCCGAAGCGAGAGCGGAATGGATTCGGCGGAGAGTCTCCGCCGAATCCAATTTCGCGGCTTTGCCCGCTGCTTCCGCGAGTCAAATCGAACCGGACCCGTCGGTACTTCATCCGCATGCCGAGATCGCGAATGTCTTCAGTGATCACCCGGCTGCCGAATATCGCGAAGCGGTCGGCCGGGTGATCGAGTACATCCGCGCCGGAGATATTTTTCAGGCGAATCTCTCGCAGCGGTTGCTAACGCCCTTTCGGGGCGATCCGCTGAATTTCTATTCGCGGCTGCGGACCGGCAACGCGGCACCCTACGCGGGACTTGCCCATTTCGACGATTGGTGGTTGCTGAGTGCATCACCGGAGTCGTTCGTGCAACTCGATGGCCGTGATGTCGTGACCCGACCAATTAAAGGCACGCGCCGTCGGCAATTGACGCCGGAGGCCGATCTCGGCGTGAGGATCGATCTCGAATGCAGCGAGAAGGATCGAGCCGAGAACGTGATGATTGTCGACCTACTGCGCAACGACCTGTCGCGCGTTTGCACCGACGAATCGGTGCGGGTGCCGAAGTTGTGCCGACTCGAATCGTTTGCGACGGTTCATCACCTCGTTTCGGAAGTGACCGGCACGCTTAATAAGGACCGCACGCTATGGGACCTTCTCGCAGCCACGCTGCCGGGCGGATCAATCAGCGGGGCGCCGAAGGTCCGAGCGATGGAGATCATCGGCGAACTCGAACCGACCGTGCGCGGACCCTACTGCGGCAATCTCTTCTATCAGGGATTCGGCGGGCAGGCCGCGGCGAACATCCTCATTCGCACAATCCTCTGCCGCGGCGGTTGGGCCCAACTCCCCGTCGGCGGCGGGATCACCATGCTCAGCGACCCGCAGGCCGAATATCAGGAAACGATCGACAAAGCAGTGGGGATGCTCGCGGCGCTGGAGTTGGTTTGAGTTGGGGGTTGAGAGTCGAGGGTTAAGGGTTGAGAGTTGAGGGTTGTACATCAGCGATCGCGGGTGAGCGACGGGGTTCACGCGGTTTTACGCTGTCAGTTGAATTGGAGAAAACGATGGGGCCGATCCGTGACACGGCATCTCTGTTTCAGCGAAGCTCTGACGGTGGGCTGCTGCAACTATTGCGATGGCTTGTTTTATGGACCGTCGGTTGGACACTCGCGGCCTGCTGGACCGCTATGGTGACCGCGATCAATTTCGAGGTCGACAGCCATTTCTATTGGAAGATTCTGGGCTGTCCGAAGTTCTTGACGAACTTTATCGTCATTCGATCAGCGGTTCGGGAATCGATGCTGATTGGCAGCGTCGGCTTTGCGATTTATCTTTTCTTCGTCGGTCGGCGATGCTCGTGGGAAGTTCGCACCTGGTCCATTCTCGTTGGCTATGCCGTGGCGATCGTTGTGGCGACAGCCATTTGGCTGTGCGCCGGCCTGATCGGCGTCTCAGCTCACCCATATCTCGATCTCGACTTCGACGTCGTATCGCCGGGCTTCTATTTCGTGCAATTCAGCTTTTACGCAATGCGATACGGAGCGTGGTTGGCCTTCGTCCCGGCCTATCTGGTCATGACCCGTGAACCACCGGCCGTTTCGGATGTTGCAGATTGACGGAGCCGTCACGCTTCAATCGCTTGACACTTCAACGCCTGCGCAGCGAGTCGCCCGGCCGTTCTTGGCCGGGCGACTTCTCGCATGAGATGACAGGATCGTGACCGCGTTTATCGATGCCGACGGTAGATGATCTGCGGCTGGCTGTGGTAGCGGGAGCCGTAGCGATAGTACGTCGGCGTGCGGTAGTAGGACTGATGGCGGGACCGGACCTCGTTTCGCGGGCCGATGCGGTCTTCGGCGACCATCCGGATTCGGCTGTTGCGGGAAAAACTTTTCGACCACCAACGCACCATCGGGCTGTTCCGATTGCGGCCGTTGAGCGTCGGTCCCCGGCCCCCGCCGCCGATCTGAGCGAGTGCCGGTTCGGCCGCGAATGAACAAGTCAGCAGGACGAGGGCCGCCAGAATGGTTCCCGTGGAAAAACGCATCACAACATCTCCTCTTCGAACGCCCCGCGAGTTGATCGTGAAGGTGACGCCGGCACTCCGCGGGATCCGGCCTGACATCACTGTGACATTCTAGGGAGCGAAGAGCGCGCGGTGTTGTTACGCGTATTCTGAAAATCTTTTCAGATTTTGTGGGTGGCTGGGGACGGTCTCGTAGAGCCGCCTCCAGCGAGCGCGGGGTGGACTCCGCCGATCCTTCACAGCCCGAGCGTGATTCGCTGTGGGCGGGCGGTTGGTCCGCCATCGGTCGCGTTCCCGTCATGAAGCCGCAGTCCAATTCGCGCCCGTCCCCAGCCACCCGGCTTCACATTTCAAAAGAACTTAACTTCGTTGCGAATGAAGGTTCCGTCGGAACCATAGAAGTTTGTAAATTCTTGGTCCTTCTTTCCCTCGTAATCATAGATTTCCCCGGTCACAAAAGTGATGTTTCGTGACGACCGGTATTCGATTCCATCGTCCAGAAGTTCGTGAAGTTCTTCGTAATACTTAAATACGTCGAGGCGGACCTCGACCACCAATCCTCCCTCAGGGTTGAGGCCCCGAAGGATGACCTCGCCGCGAGGGGCCTCGTCTTTATCTTTTTTCATTAGAGAGGTCGCAGCAAATGATTCGGGACTCGTTGCGGAGGTAAAGACGATGTTTTGACAACGCGGGGGCCGTATAAGTTGGAGATTTTAAGAGCGGATCGCTCGTCATGGAGACGACCTGCGGCTCGGCTCTATTAAACTTCAGGCAGGCGAGTCGGCCGGCTTCTCCGAGTAGATAGAGATGCCCGTCGGCGTAGATTGACGTGCCGTTGCGGAGGTCGGAGTCCCACTCCCACAGCAGTTCGCCGGTCTTATAGTCGACGCAGCGAAAAATCTTTTGTGTCCAACCCGACGTGAAGCCGAACACGACGTAATCGACCACCGTCAGGTTATTAAATTGGCTGTCGAGGATGCGGTGGTCCTTCCACACTTCGGTTAATTTTCCTTCAGCCGACACGCGAAACAGGATGGTGCCCGGGCCCGGGCCACCGGTGATCATGACGGTTTCGCCGTCCGGTCCGAAGACGGGGGAGACTGCGGTGACTCGTTCCCGTGCCCCGCGCACTTCATAGGGGACGTCATCAAGCACTGTCCCGTTTGCCGGATCGAGCACCACGAAGGCCTTTTCGGTCAGCACGAATAGAAAGTCGCGCCCATGCATCGTGGCGACTTTGGGAGTGGCGTAGCTGTCGCCGTAGTTGGTGGCCGTCCAGCGGGTTTGGCCCGTGGTGCGATCGAGCGAGACGATTCCTGTTCCGTGACCGTTGGGACCGGTGACGGTGCCGCCCACGCAAACGATCACCTGATCGCCGATTACCAGCGGACTGGACCCCATGCCGAAAGCGTTCGGTTCCGACTTATATTCATCGGCCAATTGTCGCTGCCAGCGGAGTTCTCCAGTTTGGAAGTCGAGGCAGCGGAACGTTCCCGCCGCTCCGAGGGCGAAGAGGGCGTCGCCGTCGATCACCGGGGTCGCGTAGGGGCCGTCGCTGTAGGCTTCGAATTCTTTGACGTAGGTCGCCGGGTAGGCGTGTTCCCACTGCAACTCGCCCGTCGCGGCATCCAGAGCCGTGAGGATTTCGCGATCATCGACGCGTTCGAACAGAATCAGCCGACCGTCGGAGACGACCGGGATGCTGTAGCCGAGTCCGCAGGGGCGTTCCCACAGGACCGGCGGGCCGCTGTCCGGCCAGTCATGCTTGAGGCCGGTTTCCGCCGAGGTGCTGTCATGCCGCGGGCCGAAGGGTGTGGGCCAATCGGCTGACACCGGTGCCGACATCGCAGGCGGCTCGCCGGGTGTCGTTTGATCCTGCGGTGTCTCGGTGCTGCGTTTCGCACATCCGAGCACCAACAGGTGGGCGATCGCGAGAAAAGTGAGGAGGGCAGTCCGAGCTAACATGAGAACAGGCGTTCGGTTTCGTTGGAATTTGAACGGGGGCGGGACAGTCGCGAGACACTTCTGAGCCTGTATCGTTAGACTTCACAGACGCCTTGGCAAACGGTTCCGGTCTCCTGCGGATTCTAGCTGACGGATCGATGCAAGTTACGGCCGAAGAATTCTCAAGCACGCGACACGAACTGCCAGACGGCGGTCGGTGGACCGAGTTGGTCGAGGGCAGGCCGGTCGTGCTCGATCCGCCCGACGAGATTTACGGCACGATTGTGTTAAATCTGTCGAAAGCGATCGGAACTGCGATGCGTGCCGATCGATCCATCGACGCGGCCCCGTGCTTTGATCTCGGGATTCAAACGCTGCACGACCCCGATACGATTCGTTTTCCCGCCGCGGTCGCGTTTCGAGGGGGTGACCGCTTCGGCGAAGTCGGGGAAGTGATCGCCGATCGAGTGCCAGAAGTGGCGATCGAAATCGCTGCCGATCCGCAACGTCGGCTGCACTGTGCGGAGCGGATTCTCGAATATCATGATGCCGGGGTCGGGGCGGTCTGGGTGATCGATCCGCACGAACAGGCGCTGACGATCGCACCGCGTGAAGGTCTGCCTGCGATTTATCGCGAAGACGACCCGCTCGTCCCGCTGATTGATCTCGAATTGGCGGTGACGATTGAGGACCTGTTCGCGATCCCGAAGTGGTATCGGTGATGGGGTCACGTGTGGTGTTGGTCGAGGATATCTCGGATCGGTCGGGGTCGGTGCGACGTTGGGTGGTCGGGTGATTTCATCCCTTGCTTGCGCTGCGGGCTTGTTTGATCGCGATTGATTGTTACTCGGTCCAGAGTTCGACGCGGGAGCGAAGCGACTCGGGCATTCGTCGATCGACAGCGCGACGCACCTGGTGGTCCTGATAGCGGGTGCTGAAGTGCGCGAGCACAATGAGCTCATTTTGAAAGCGCTCGGCGCGCTCCAGAATGTCGTCCAAATGCATGTGGCCGAATTTGTGGATTTTTTCCTTGCGATGTTCCGGTCGGAAAAAAGTCATCTCCGTGATGAGTATCTTCGCTTCGTAAGCGGCCGGGTCGGCATCGAGTCCCTTCGGCGCGGTGTCGCCGGTAAAACAGATTTGAGGGACCCGGACTTCACCACTAACGTCGGTCCCGGCTGTCGCCAGCTCACGAATTTCGTCTTGCGAGAGTGACTGATACTCCGGCTTCAGCTTCCGTCGGCGATCCCAGATGATGTAGCCGACGCTGGGGACGGTGTGCGCGGTCGGAAAGACCGTCACGACGTGCTCGCGACTGAGTTCGATCTCCTCCCCGCCTTTGACCCCGACGAGTTCGCACAACATGCGTCCGCGGTCGAGCTTCTGCCACGCCCTGAGCATTCGCCAGACGTTGTCGACGATCTCTTCCGGCAGATAGATGACCGGCGGCTCCATTTTCATCATCCGCCGCCGGGCGACGTAGACGGGGATTGCCGCCAGGTGGTCGAGGTGCCCGTGAGAGACGAACGCCGTGGGCGTGCCCATGAAGTCCCACGGGCTGCCGCCGAGTTCGAAGGCGAGCTTCAGTTCGGGAATACGCCAATAGCTCTGCACCGCAGCGCGGGAGTAGCCTTCGATCGTGAACTCGCCATGCTTAATCTGGCGAAGCGGGAGATTTTCAATCATCAAACGACGGGTTCGGGGCTGTGGAAATGGCAAATTCGATTTGCGGGGAGACCAAGGGTCGGGATGCGATGCGTCGAAGTCAAACCGACGAGAGTCCTTCTTTAGCGAGCAAAGAAAGCGGAATTCTCATGTCGAGTGATCCGGCAAATAGCGACACGGGGGCCAAGCGGGTGATCTTTCACGGACGCGTGCAAGGCGTCGGCTTTCGGGCAACGACCCAATCGATCGCCTCGCGGTTCGCGGTGACCGGCTATGTCCGAAACCAGGCGGACGGGACGGTTGAGTTGATCGCCGCGGGTTCATGTTCGGAGATCGACCGGTTTTTGTCGTCGATTCGCGACCGATTTTCCGCCAATCTGACGAACGTCGAAGAGGGAAATGTGACGCCCGCCGAGTCGTTCGAGCAATTCGAGATTCGGCGGTGAACGGCGTCACCCCGCCACCAAAATGGACGCTGACGGGTCAGTCCACGCTTTTCGTCGCCCGATCCGCCGATTACGATCCAACACTCCCGCCGCTTTTGACGTTTACCAGGTGTCCAAGATCAGGTGATCGGTCTGCGCCGGGGCCTGCATTTCTCCATATTGACGTCTTCTCTGCGTGATACGATCGAATCCCATGGACAACATGTTGCTTTTCGGCGCTGAATCGAACGAGATTCTCGCCCAGATTTTATCGCCGGGCTGGATCGGAGTTTTTGCCGGTGTCATCGCTTTTGCCGGAGCTCTGTTGGCGTTTCGACTGTTCAGTCGCGCCGGGGTGATCGCGGCGGCCACGACCAAGGAAGCGATTCGCCAGCCGCTGTTTCTCATGATTCTGATTTTGTCGACGCTGCTATTGGGCGTCAGTACGGTCATCCCGTACTTCTCGTTCGGCGAAGACGTCAAGATGCTCAAAGATGTCGGGCTGGTCACGATTTTGGTTTCGAGCTTGCTGCTGGCGATCTGGACCGCCAGCACGAGTGTGACGGACGAAATCGAAGGCAAGACCGCGATGACGCTGCTCTCCAAACCGATCAACCGCTTGCAGTTCGTATTGGGGAAGTACGTCGGGATTCTCCAAGCCGTGCTCCTGCTGATCGTGATTCTGTCGGTGATCTTCTTAGGGCTGGTCACCTTCAAACCAATTTACGACGCAGCGGAGTCGGGCGGCGAGAAGCCGGAGTGGGTCGAGTGCATTTCGCAGGCGGTGCAGGTCATCCCGGGAGTGTTGCTGGTTTGCATGGAGGCGGCGATCGTGACAGCGATCAGCGTCGCGATTGCGACCCGACTGCCGATGGTCGTCAACATGACGGCGTGCTTCGCGATCTTCATCGTGGGGCACCTCACACCGGTGCTGGTACTGGCTGAAACGAGTAATCGCTCGATCGAAGTCGTGCAGTTCGTGGCGCAGTTGATCGCGACGGTGTTGCCGGTGCTCGAGTTCTTCAAGATCGAGGCGGCGATCGCGCGCAATGTCCTCGTGCCGCCCGATTACATCGGATGGTCGGCCGTTTATTGCCTCGCCTACGTCGGGGCGGCGATCCTGTTCGGCTTCATCTTGTTCGAAGATCGCGATCTCGCCTGAGGCGGCTGTCTTTGACACGGCTGCTGTCCCGAATATGCTCTAAGTATCAGGCGGTCGCTGACGGACCTCGGCCGCGTCCGCGAAGGCACTCGGAGGCCGCACGCCCGAATTTTTTCGAGCGACCGACCTCGTTTCGCAGGGCGCCGCGGTGAGTCAAAACGTTTCCGAGACATTTCAGCGAGTCTTCCCACGCTGGGCGTTGTTCCGCGGGGCAGCGCTGGGGTCGGTGCTTTGCTCCCTTGTTGGGTCGATTACGCTCTGTTTATTGCTTGTTGACGGATTCCTGATCGCCGACCTGCTCGAGAGCCGCGGCCGCGTGGTGGTCGAGGTCGACGACGCGGAAGAGTTCTATGAACTGCGAACGGGCCGACCTGCCGAACCCCCCGCGGACGGACCGGTGCCGCTTGCTCCGGTTATGCTCACTGAGGTCGTCGAAGACGGCGGCCTGCTTCACGCCGTCTGGTGGTCACGCTCGACCCCGTTCGGACCTGTGTTTTACGGGCTCTATCATGCAATCCCGGCGTTTCAGGGGAACCGGACCACGTTGCTGATTCTGATTGGTGCGGGGGTGGTTCTCGGACTGTTGCGGGCCGGGCTGCTGTCGATCGCCCGCGGATTGAGTGACCGCGCCGCCCTCGAAACGGTGACCCGGCTGCGTCGGATGCTTCACCGCCAGGCCTTACGACTCGGCACGGCCGATCTCACCGGCCGCGATTCGAACAATATCGTCCAGTTCTTCACCGAGGATTGTGATCGCATTCGCGACGGCGTCGCCCTGTTCGCCTATCGCATCGGCCGCCACCCGGCGAAATTGGTGCTGTTATCGGCGATGGCGTTTTCCGTCCAATGGCTGGTCACACTGCAGTGCCTGTTGCCGCTGGCGGTTTGCTGGTTCCTGTTTCATCGCGAGCGGCGTCGAATGGCCGAAACGACCCGGGCGGCCAATGCTGTCGCGCTGCGCGAGATACGACTGCTGAGCGAAAGTCTCACCCGAGCGCGACTGATTCGCGGCTTCGGGATGGAGCAATTCGACGAACAACGATTCGAGCAGGAGTTGGGTCGCTACCAGAAAGATGCAACCGCCCTGCGGAAGAGGCAGCGTGCCTCACGCGTCACATTCCGGACGCTCCTGATTATCTGCTTCGCGCTGGTGGTGTTGCTGATCGGTATCAAAGTACTCGCCGGGGCCGAGGGCATGACGTTGGCAGCGGCGCTACTCCTGCTGGCGATCTTCGGCGCGATGTACAGACCGGCTGAAATGCTGATCGAACTTCGCCGTGACCGGATCGCGGCGGCCGAAGCGGCCGATCGGGTATATCGCTATCTCAACCGTTCGCCGACCGTCGCGCAGGCCGTCGGCGCGAAATTTCTGCAGCCGTTAAGTGATCGGATTCGATTCGAATCGGTCAGCTACAAATCGCCCGATCGCGGGCTGCTGCTCGACCGACTCGACCTACAGGTCTTCGCTGGAAAGTTCGTGGCAATTGTCGCCACCGAGCCGATGGCCGGCCGCGCGATCGTCGATCTGCTGCCAAGATTTATTGAGCCGACGAGCGGTCGCATTCGCTACGACAACGAAGACACCGCGTGGGCCACGCTCGAGTCGCTCAGGGCCGAGACGGTGATCGCGTCGGTTCGTGAGCAGTGTTTCAGCTATTCGATTCGCGAAAACATTACCGCCGGCCGTGAGGAGGTCTCCCTCCACCAGGTGATCGAAGCGGCGAAAATTGCCCGAGCCCACAATTTCATTCAGAAGTTGGAGCAAGGGTACGAAACGGTCATCGGTGCGGGCGGCGAAGATCTCAATGTCGGCCAGCAATTTCGAATCTCGCTCGCGCGGGCCATCCTGCGTGATCCCGCGGTGCTAGTTATCGAAGAGCCGGAGGAGCCGTTCGATGAGGACACCAAGTCGTTGATCGACGATGCCTACAAGCGGATCTTCCCGGGGCGGACGGTCATTATGTTGCCGCAGCGCTTGTCGTCTCTGAAGAAGGCGGACGAAGTCGCGCTGGTGCACGAAGGCCGGGTGGCGGGCATCGGCAAGCACGTCGATTTGATCCGCCGATCGCCGCTGTATCGTCACTGGGAGTACGTCCGGTACAACGAGTTTCGCGTGACCGATTCCCAAGTGATCGGCGACGGAAAACCTCAGTGAGGCAGATCGGCGTGGCAACCAACCGGCGGTCCGATTCGATTTGGCCTCCCTTGGTCGAGATGGCGTTTCGCGAAGCGTCGATCGCCCATGACGGGCAATTCCGCAAGGCCTCCCGACTCCCTTATTTCTATCACCCGGCTGCCGTCGCGTTGATCCTCGCGCGTGCGGGATTCGAAGAGGAAGAGACGATCGCCGCGGCGGTGTTACACGACGTGATCGAGGACACGCCTCGTTCGTGGGACGACCTCGCGGAGCGATTTCCGCTGCGCGTGCTCGAATTGATCGGTGAATTGTCGGAGCAGAAACGCGACGCTGCGGGAGAGAGCCTCCCTTGGGTGACCCGCAAAGCGGAACATCTGAAGCGGCTCCGGGACGCTTCGGTCGAAGGCAAAGCGATCGCACTGGCCGATCAGTTGCACAATCTCAGCACGATGCTGGCTGATCAAGAGGTGTCGGCGGATTTCTGGGACCGATTCAATGCCCCCCGCACTGAAATTCTCGATGCGCATTGTAAGCGGGTCGAAGCCTGCGGGGTTGACGATGAGCGCATCGCGTTACTGTGTCGCGAGGTCACAGCGGTCTTGGATCAATTGGAAGCCGACGCCGCTTAACGCGTCACCCAACGTCGAGCGGTTCAATTCTTTCGTATTGGTCGCCGAGCCGCTCGACGGCTTCGTCGGGTCCCATATTGAACAACGCCCTGCCGCCGGTGCCCCAGGTGCGACCTTCGTAATGAAACAGGCCGGTGGTATCGCGAATCAGACTGACCGCTTCGACGTCTTCCATCTCGCCCCCCTCGATCGCTTCAAAGCCGACGGAAAGCTGAACGAAGGCCGTCAGCAGCGATGACGTGCGTTCCTCCGCAAAGACAATCTCATCACCCCAGTTGCAGCGGACCCATCGGACTCCCCGAGGCTTGCCGCGGCGATTCGCTTCCCTCAGAAAGATCGCTTCGAGCCGCTCCCGATTCAGTCGAAATTGCTTGAGCGCAACCCGCTGCCTTCGCATTCGCCGGGGATGCGCCGTGACAACGATCGCGAGTAGGACGCCCATCGCGGCCGCGACTGCCGCCAGTAGCACGATCAGGTAAGATGGCATCAAGCTGACGATCCCGGAAGAGACGGAAAACAAGTCAAGAGAATGAACAATGCCGCTATTCGGTGCCCACCTGTCGATCGCCGGAGGTTACCACAAAGCCGCCGAAGCCGCCGCCGCTCTCAAAATGGACTGCGTGCAGATCTTCACCAAGAACAACAATCAATGGCGAGCCAAGCCGATTACCGAAGAGGATGTCTCTCTATTTCGCGAGGCGGTCGAAGGGGCCGGGTTGTCTTATCCCTGTGCCCATACGAGCTATTTGCTCAATCCGGCTGCTCCGGACGATGAGTTGTGGCATAAATCGATCGACGGTCTGATCGTCGAATTAGAGCGGGCCGAGCAACTCGGTTTGGCGGGACTCGTTCTGCATCCGGGCAGTCCCAAAGACCGGGGCGAAGAGTTCGGATTGGATCGGATCACCCAATGCCTCGACCGGGTGTTGGCGAAGGCGGACAGCGAGGTTCCCATCTGGCTCGAAGCGACGGCGGGGCAGGGGAGTCATCTCGGCCACCGCTTTGAACAACTCGGCGAATTGCTGAAGCGTTCGGCCCGTCCCAAGCGGCTCGCCGTCTGTATCGACACCTGTCACATCTTTGCGGCGGGCTATCCGATCGCTGACGAGACCGACTACGAGCAGACGATTGCCGAACTCGACCATCACGTCGGTCTGTCGAATGTTGCGGCCTTTCATCTGAACGACAGCAAGAAGGAACTTGGCAGCCGCGTCGATCGCCACGAGCATATCGGCCAAGGTAAGATCGGTCGCGAAGGATTCCGAAACGTCGTGACCGATTCGCGATTTGATTCGCTACCGATGTATCTGGAGACGCCGAAGGGGCAGCGCGAGAAAGACGACAAGGATTGGGATGCGGTCAACCTCGGATTGCTGCGCCGCCTGAAGCCCCGCGCGAGGTAAGGCATCGACCGTGGGGAATTCGCCGAAACGATCGCGGGATTCGCGTTACATTCGCCAGCGGCCCTTACGACCCGAATGATCGGCAAACCTTGCCCAGCTTGACGGACTGGAACAATCGGTACGTCCCGAACCCGTCCGTAGCGAACCGACCGCGAATGGTCAGGTTCGGTTCGAAGCGTTGATCGCGTTTGCTCCGTTACGACGATGCTCCGAGTGATGCCGGTCGATCGACCTGCGCGGAAATTGTCCGTCGCCCGGCTTAAACAAAAGCTTCGGAGTCGAAGTCATGCTCGGAACGGCACGTAGTCGAATTCATGCGGCGAATTGCATTTGCCTGGTGGCGACATGTTTGCTGCTGGGGTGCGCTCAAGGAGGCCGAGTGGCGACGAATCGCCAACCCGCGGTTCGACCATCGACGCCTCAAATCGCCGCGACGTCCCCTCGGAAGTCGGGTCGCGCCGCGATCAAAGATGCGGCTGACGAGCCGAATCAAGTGAAGTCGCGCTCCGGTAAGGTCGCCACGTCCAAGTCTGTGGGACGCTCGTCGGTCGAGCAGGATCCTTTCCTGTCGCAGGAAGGGGAAGAGTTCCGCGCTTTCGAACATGCGGTTGAAGCGTCATTAAGAGACAAGGTCGCCGAAGTCGCGGCCGGGCAGCGGGCCGTTTCGGAGGAATCGGCAACGTCGAAGATGGAGACCGCCCTCCGACAGCCAGAAGCAACATTGGCCAACCGCGGACCATCGCCGTCGCCCAATATTCGTCAGGTCGCCGAACGCAATGTTGAACAGCCCGGCACGACCCAGGAATTTGACGCGCTCGCCGATCTGTTTGAGCAAGCCAACCGTCGTGAAGCACCGGCGAGCCGCGTGAGGCGTCCGCTTCCGCCGCCGGGTCAGCCGCTTTACGGATCGGTCATGCCGTTCGAAGCCGAGTCCGCGACGCCCCCCGAATATGTTCCGTCAGAACGCTCACAGGAGATGCCGAAAGGGCAGATCGACGCCGGCTGGGAGCCGGTGGCCGAGTCTCTCGAAGAGGCGGCTCGAGACCTCGAATTCGGGGCGACGAATCGCTCACTAATTCCTGAAAACCAACCCGAGCGTTCAGCGAGCAGAGCGGACTCAGCCCAAGACGTGATGATCGTGGACGGCGAGGACGTGCCGGATCGCATTCAGATTCAAAGTCGCGGAAATGATACTGGTGCGGAAGTCCGCACCATGCGATTTGCCATCGATCCGCAAATGGAACTGACGCGCCAGCAGCCCCCGCGGACCGATTCTGCCGAGGACCTGTTCCCGGTTGTTAGCCGCTCGCTGGCGAACCGTGGCTCGAATATCTCGACGATCGACTGGAATTCGAATGCCGTCGATTCGAAAGCCGCCATGCGGGCGTCAAAGGTAGACAGTCCCGAACTGAGCCTTCCGTCGCTCGATGCAGAGCCGAGCCAGATGATTTCGGCCCCTGCGGAAGGAATCGCGACCGACGATGAGCCGGTCTTGGGGTTGCCTCTGCCTCCGGTGGGCTCTGTGCCGGCCGAGTCGACTTCCGGCTCGATGTCGAGCGACGCCCTCGCGACCGGGCCGGGACCATCCGGACCGTCGCTGACCGGGCCGTCACTGGCCGGGCCGAGCCTGTTCGGCCCGACTCTTGGTCGCGGAACCGCTGGCAGCGAGGACGGAGCGTCGGCGGGAGAGTCGATTTCAGACGACCAGAAATCTGGCGACGAGGATTCAAGCGTCATTCGAATGGCTTCGGCTCGGGCGCCTGAAGACGGAGCCTCCGAAGACATTCACCTCGACGACGTCGACTTCGACATCGAACCCGAGACGAAGACGGATGACGATCTCCCAACATCGTTCAATACCAAAACCGCTTGGTACGCGATCGGTTTGGCGTGCGTCAGCGTGGTGATTGTCGTCGTTCGCCGGATGCGAAACCGGTAGGGCATCCTCCGGCCAATTGCAGGGGTTCGCCAAATGGCAGCCCCTGCCCACTGGCCGGGCCCGCGACTGTCGACGTTGGTGTCTTCAATGGGAGAAACACGGTCGGAATCTGCCGGTCGTGCGGATTCCGGCGGTGATGCCGTTCTGTTTCGTTACTCTCGTCGGCCTTGGCGGCCGAAGTGCCCTCCCGCATGAGACAGCCGTTCTAGAGTTCGGTCGAGTCCGCCCGCGGCGGAAACAACCGAATCTCTCCCAACGGAGTCTCATTATGGCGGTCGACCCCTGGGCGCGGCCCTCTGTTCAAGACCTGCACCGCGTGCTCGAAAGCCTCGACCAGAGCGAGAGCGAGAATAATCGAGCGGTCGAGCGGCTCGAGTTAAATGTGCCGGCCGAAGTGAAGACGTTGCGGGGCAACACGGTCTCGGCCATGACCCGAGAGGTCAGCCGCGAGGGCATCGGCCTGATCCACCGGGGAGCGATCCAACCGGGCCCGGTTCGTGTGAAAATGGCGAGCGAAACGCGCGAATTCGATTACAACGTGCAGATCGAATGGTGCTCGCCCTGCGAGAACGGCATGTTCCTGAGCGGCGGAAAATTCGTTCGCCCCGGATTGCCGGGCGTCGATCAGGCTGAGTAGGGCCTGCGAAATTCAGCCGTCCAGTTCCGCCCGTTTTTCGGGCGGAATCAAGCGGTCGAGCAGGCCGTTGACGAACTGTGAGGAGTTTTCGGAACCGAACCGTTTGGCGACTTCGACGGCTTCGTCAATCACCACCCGCGGCGGCGTGTCGGTATTGAGCAGTTCGAACACGCCCAGGCGAAGCACGTTGCGATCGGTCGGAGCCATCCGGTCGATTGACCAGTTGTTCGCGGCAGCGGCGAGTTTTTCGTCAATGATCCCGCGGAACTCCATCGTGCCCACGAACAAGCGCCATGAAAACGCGCTGAGGTCGGCATCGTCGAGCTGTTCCTCGATCATTCCGCGGACGTCGTGCATGGCGACATCCGAGTTGAGGTCGAGTTGATAAAGCATTTGCACCGCGACTTCGCGGGCTTTCGTTCGGCGGGACATAGCAACGAGCCCGGTCGGGCTCTTCACGAGGCAAGAAATCGGCAGCCGAGGGTCATGCTTCAGACGTGGCTGCGAATGTCAGTCTAACGAATTCTACGTGCGGACAAGGGGCGGAGTTTGGCGAATCGCCGAAGTTGCGCCGACTTGTATTGCGGAAAGAGGTTCGGCTTGGTCATTGATCGGGCTGCGAAGGCGAGCATATTGACCGCAGCACGCTCACCATTTCGATCGCGGCCAAGGCGGCCTCGGCCCCTTTATTGCCGTGAACTCCACCCGCCCGTTCGCGGGCCTGCTCCATCGTGTTGCAGGTCAGAACGCCGAACATGACCGGCGTCAGATGCTCCGCCGCGATTCGCTGCAACGCTTCGGCGACCGACTGATTGATAAACCGGTCGTGCTCGGTATCGCCTTTGATCACCGCACCAAGGCAAATGACCGCTCCGGCGCCATTGGCGTACCTATCTTGCCGCGAGAGTGCGGCTGCGGCTGCCGGCAATTCGAAAGCTCCGGGAACGCGATACGTCTCGATGAAGTTATCGGGGACGCCTTGCCCTTGAAGAGTCTCCACGGCCGCGTCGTGCAGGGCATCCGTGATTTCCGCATTCCACCGCGCCGCAACGACGGCGAATCGGGCGCCCTCGGAAAGACTTATTTTGGTAGGCTTTATGCCTTTCTTTGTCGAGTTGTCACTCATTTCAACGTGTCGCGCTCAAGCGTTTGTTCGGCCCAAAGTCTTTGCCCATCAGAAAGCGGCGGTTCGGGGCTGGAGGCGTAAATATAATCTTGGTACGCGGCTGCCTCGAAAACAGCTTCAAACTGAATTTGCAGGTTGATGATTGCTTCGTCACGACCGTCTCGCAGCGGTATTGGAATCACCGGGAGCGGCTCGTCTATGTTAATCGGCCACAGCTCAACCTCCGGTCGCATCGGCGAACGACTGACCATAATTAAGTAGTCACAGTCGGGAGTTTCATCGATCGGCAATCGCGGGCCGCCGCGCAATAGGTCGATTTCGACAAGATGAACCCGGCTTTCGAAGTAACTGCGGCGCTTCGCCAAATATTGATTGCGATCACCACCCGACTTGTTCGACGGGCTTAGCAACTCCACGACCGTCACAACTTCCCGATTTGAACGATCCCGGACCTCGATAAAATTGATACGTTCAACATCGATCGACTCGCTCACGCGCCCTCGAGCCGGTGCGGTTGTCGAGGCAGTCTGATCTCCGTGGGAACTCCACTCGTCACTTTTGACGGACACATCTGACCGGCCAATAAGTCGTTCTCGCGCGGACATTTCGTGAATGTAGACGTGCTCGTCGATCTTGCAGAAATAGTCAGGGCGAACCTCAGCCGTGATGGCTTCCGCAAGCTTCGGTACGAACCTCTCGTGGAAATCGTGCCAGAATTCCGAGTTCTCTAAATACGGATTCATGCCCGGAAATGGAGATGGCATTACATCATCCTTCAAAGAACCTGACATTCGCCCACGTGGCGGCGATCTGTCCAATGACCGTCGGACCTGCGGCAATGATCGCCACTAGGAGCGCGTCACGGCGTCCGACGATCCGGGTGCGCCGTTCCTCGCTTGAGTTAATCTGCTCGGCGAGCCGAGTTGTCTCACGCTCAAGTAACTATGCACGGCGAAGACAGTCTCGAATTTCCTCGCGCAATTCGTCGCGACTTTGAACAAGGTGATCGATTCGGGACTGCTGAGCTGCGATAGCTTCTCGGGCATCTCGTATAAGTTCCGTGTTCGTCATTCCACCGGCTCACCGTTGTCTGGACGACCGTCATCGATTTCCTGCAACGCGACGTTCAGACGGTGGAGCGCATCTCGTGACCATTGTCTGAGGTACTTTCCCCATTGCTCATGGAAGAGCCACCAAATTTCTCGATCAGCCATACATTTTGCGTTGAGAATGGTGAGTGCGACCGACTTCTCTTTGTAGATCAAGCGAAATCGCAATCCGCGACGGCTGTGCGACCACTCAATATCTGTATCCTTTGCCAAGTCGACTTTGAGGCCGGTCACATCATGCCGAGCTTCGCCAAGAACATCTGCTAAAATTCTTGTCGCACGCTCGGCCTCATGCCGCAATTCATCGCTCGGCAGGCCATCCATCCCTTCAACCGAGCGAAAGCTGGGGTCCGTAATTTGCGTGTCTTCAATTGTTTTCATCGCTCTACCCTAAGTTCATGCTCAGCAAAAACTCTTCGTTCGTCTTTGTCCGCTTCATCCGGCTTGTCAGCAGTTCCATCGCTTCGACCGGGTTCATGTCGTTGAGCACTTTGCGAAGGATCCAGACGCGCTGCAGTTCTTCTTCATCCATCAGAAGTTCTTCGCGGCGGGTGCCCGATTTGTTGACGTCGATCGCGGGCCAGACGCGTTTTTCTACCATGCGGCGATCGAGGTGCAGTTCGGTGTTGCCGGTGCCTTTGAACTCTTCAAAGATCACTTCGTCCATCCGGCTGCCGGTGTCGACCAGTGCGGTGGCGACGATCGTCAGGCTGCCCCCTTCCTCGACGGCGCGGGCGGCGCCGAAGAATCGCTTCGGATGCTGCAGCGCATTCGCGTCGACACCACCGGAGAGGATCTTACCGGAGTGAGGCACTTCCGTGTTCCACGCTCGCGCCAGTCGCGTGATCGAATCGAGGAAAATGATCACGTCGCTGCCCGCTTCGACCATCCGCTTGGCCTTTTCGATCACCATTTCGGAGACCTGAATGTGCCGGCTCGGGGGTTCGTCGAACGTACTGCTGATGACCTCGCAATTGGGGCCTTTGACCTGGCGTTCCATGTCGGTCACTTCTTCGGGCCGCTCGTCGATCAGCAACACGATGACGTAGGCGTCCGGATGATTCTGCAGCGTCGCTTGCGCGAGTTGCTGCAGCAAAATCGTTTTGCCTGCCCGCGGGGGAGAAACGATCAAGCCCCGCTGCCCCATCCCGATCGGGGCGACCATGTCGACGACCCGCGTGCTGATCATCGCCGGATCGGCCGCGAGACGCAGCCGATCTTTCGGGTGCAGCGGCGTGAGGTCGTCGAACGGGACCCGTGTCGACATTGAGTTGGGATCGGAGTTGTTGATCGCTTCGACACGCAGCAGCGCGAAGTAGCGCTCATTTTCTTTGGGCGGACGAATCTGTCCGGCCACGGTCGCGCCGGTGCGTAAACCGAAGCGACGAATCTGGCTCGGCGAGACGTAAATGTCGTCAGGGCAGGGCAGGTAGTGATAGTCGGGGCTGCGCAAAAACCCGAACCCGTCCGGCAGGATCTCCAGCGTTCCCTCGCCGAACATCAGTCCGTTCATCTTGGTCCGCTCTTTGAGGATCTTAAAAATCAGATCCTGCTTCTTCAGACCGGAGTATTCGGTGATGCCGTCGGCACGGGCCAAGTCGAGCAGTTCCTTCATCGTACAGCGTTGCAACTGCGCGATGTGAATTTCGCCGTGCTTGATTTGCTCGTAACGCGCGTCGGCGGGGTTGGCGATCGACGGGTCGGCGGTCTCCGGAAAAGAGACGGTCGGTTCCTCGGCGACACTCGCGGAGGTGGTCGCAGTGTCGGTCGATGCGGGGCGTGTCGGTCGGCTCATTGTGAATTGCCAGAGGTTGGGGCCGGTTAGAACGGCCGATTGGGAAGGGTGAATTGTCGGAAAGGGACGACCCGCCGAAACGGAAGAAAATCCGCGGAACGGGCAGTCGAATTCTTTCAGTCGTCGATTCGCAGTTAGTCGGAGTTAGTTGGATTCGCCGACATCGCGTCAGCTTCGGGTGAGATCAAATTTCGGCAGGCCCGCATGCAGCCAGTTCGAGCTTGCGCTCCAGTTCATCAACGGCGTGCGATAATTCTCCGTTGTTGGAGATAACGATATCGGCTGCGTCTCTTTTTCGGTCCAGCGGCCACTGGTTTTGCTCCCGTCGCCGCCACTCGTCTTCGGTCCAGTCTCTATTCGTTTTGACCCGCTGCTTTCGAATTTGTTCGGTCGCGTCGACAAAGACGATCCGGTCACAATTCCGGCTCCATCCCGTCTCCAACATTACCGCGGCATCAATCACAATCATCGACGGCGGATGGGGCTGCCGACTCAATGCGGCGATTTGATCGCCGATCCGTTCGCGGATGACCGGATGAACGATTGCCTCTAATTGCTTCCGATATCGCTTCGCTTCTTCCCTCTCGTTGAACACCACGCGGCCCAAAGCCGACCGGTCCACTTGTTGTGTTCCGTCAACAGTTTGAAAAACGGAGTCTCCGAAGACGTTTCGCAAGGACGACTTGACGCTCTCCAAATGGAGGGCGTCATGGCCGAACTTGTCGGCATCGAGCACCGGAAGGCGATGTCGCTCACCGAACGCCCGGGCAACGGCACTTTTGCCGGAGCCGATTCCGCCGACGAAACCGATCGTGTTCGCTGTCTGAATGATGAAGTTCGAATCCAAAGGTCCGGACGGAAACATCCCGCCGACTGGTGGCTAAGAAATGTGCCGAGTGGCGAGCGGCGAGATCGGGCGCCGCTTCGGCGTTGAATTGATGGTTGAATTCTGCTGAGGACAAGATGGAGTTCTCATACGTTGACCACTCGGCACCAAAGTGTCAACGAAAAAGTTGCCCCGGCGGGTCCGAGCGAGGCCGTTCGGTTCTCACGAATCGGTTCAGGCGATGCAGGAAAACTCTGACGGGCACCGACCGGTCGGCCCCATCATCGAACGGGATCGGCTCAGCCTAGCGGGCGGGATGGTCGAACTGATCCGCAATCAGAGTCGTCACTTCGCGTCGTACCAGCTCTGAGCGAATCCGAGGTCGACGACCAGTGGAACCGCGAGCTCCATCGCTGCTTCCATTTCCTCACGAACGATCGCGCCGGCAGCTTCACGCTCATCCGATGGCGTTTCGAGCACGAGTTCGTCGTGGATTTGCAGCAACATGCGGTCGGGGCGCTGCTCCTTCTTCAATCGCTCGTACAGATTGATCATGGCGCGCTTGATGAGGTCCGCGGCCGAGCCTTGGATTACGGTGTTGAACGCCGTTCGCTCCGGCAGATTCATTTGACCGAAAACTTTGGGACGGATCCCGTTGATCTCGCGCCGCCGGCCGAGGATCGTCTCGGCATAACCGCTCACGCGAACCTTCTGCAGCGTCTCGGTGATGAACTCGGCGACGCCGGAGTATCGGGCGAGGTACTGGTCAATGAACGCGGCCGCTTCTTCCTGCGGTATGCCGAGCGTGTCCGATAGCCCGTAAGCACTTTGGCCGTAGATGACGCCGAAGTTGACCGTCTTGGCGACCCCTCGCATCTCGCGGGTCACGTCGTCTTCGTTCACGCCATAGATTTCGGCCGCGACGGCGGCGTGGATATCCCGTCCGTCGCGAAAAGCCGACTGAAGCGACTCATCGCCGCTGAAGTGTGCGAGGACGCGCAGCTCGATCTGCGAATAGTCGGCGCACACCAGCACCCAGTCTTCTCGGGAAGGAATAAATGCCTTGCGAACGAGCCGGCCTTCTTCGGTGCGGATGGGAATGTTCTGCAGGTTGGGATCGCTGCTGGAGAGCCGACCGGTCGCCGCGACGACCTGATTGAACGAGGCGTGAATGTTTCCGGTCAGAGGATTCACCAGCTTAGGCAGCGCGTCGAGATACGTGCCTTTGAGCTTGGCGAGCTGACGATGGGCGATGATCCGAGCGGGCAACTCATGCTTTGAGGCCAGTTTGTCGAGCACGTCGGCATCGGTGCTCGGCCCGGTCTTTGTGCGTTTCACGACCGGCAGCTTCAATTCCTCGAACAGCACCTGCTGGAGTTGCTTCGGGCTGGCAATGTTGAACTCATGCCCTGCCAGCTCATAGATCTCGATCTGCAACTGCGCAATGCGAGAGTCGAGTGCGGCGCTTTGCCGACCGAGCTCCTCGACGTTCACTCGCACGCCGTTTGACTCCATCTCGACCAGCACCGGAATAAGTGGTCGCTCCAGATCCCAGTAGAGATCCCACAACTCTTCCTGCTTGAGCTTGTCTCCAATCACGGACGCCAGTTGGAACGCCACTACAGCGTCCTCAGCCGCGTATTCGGCAGCTTTTTCGACCTCGACCTCGAACATCTTCTTTTGCTGTTTACCTTTACCGATCAGGTCGCTGATCGGGATGACCTCACGATTGAGGTGCCGGCGGGCCAGCGTGTCGAGGCTGTGGCTGCGCTCGCCCGCGTTGAGGAGATAGTCCCCGACCATCGGATCGACGCCGATCGAGTCGGTCTCGACCTCGATGTCGTGCTTGCGGAGCACGATCAGATCGTATTTCAGATTCTGATTGGATATTTGAACCTTCGGGTCGGCCAGGATCGGGCGAAACAGGTCGATGACCGCTTGCGGATCGAGCGTCTGTTCGCCGTCGGGCGATTGCACCGGCAGGTAATAGCCGGTCCCCGCTTCCCAGCAAACGGCCCAACCGACGATCTCCGCTTCCGTGGCGTTCAGATCGGTGGTTTCGAGGTCGATGCAAAGGTGTTTCTGCCGGCTGATCTGCGTCGCGAATTTCTTCAGCGCCGCGGGTGTGCTGATAATGTTCCATTCGTACTTTTGATCTTCTGCTGCGGCAGTCGGATCGTTCGTTTTCCCCTGCATCGTGGCTCGGGCTTCTTCGCTGAACCTTTTGAAACCGAATTCCGTGAAGAGCTCGATCAACTTCTCGTGATCCGGTTCAGAGATCGCCGCCGACTCCCATTCGAAATCGATCGGCAAGTCGGTCTGCAACGTCGCCAGTTCCTTACTGACGCGCGCCTGGTCGGCATATTTGAGCAGGTTCTCCCGCGCCTGTTTGCGCGAGACCTCCTCGGCATGTTCGAGGACACCTTCGAGGGTGTGATAATCGTCAAGCAGCTTCGTGGCGGTCTTCGGCCCGATCTTGGGGACGCCGGGGATGTTGTCGGTGGCGTCGCCGGTCAGGCCTTGGAAGCAGGTCACCTGATCGGGCCGGATGCCCCAATCGGCGGCGAGTTCCTCCGTGCCGAGAAACGACTGCTTGCGGCAGTTGTAGAGCTTGACCTGCGGGCCGAGCAATTGCCGGGCGTCTTTGTCGGACGTGACGATACGCACCTCGAAGCCGTCTGCGACGGCCCGCGTTGACAGCGTGGCAATCACGTCATCGGCTTCCCAGCCGGCGTGACTGACGACCGGAATCCCGAACGCTTCGCCGACTTCCAGAATGCGAGGAATCTGCAACCGCAAATCTTCCGGCATTTCGGTGCGATTGGCTTTGTACTCTTCGTAGAGTTCGGCCCGTTTGCCGGGTCCGTCGCTCTCCATTGCCAAAATGACGTGGGTGGCGCCTTTTTGTCCGAGAATGTGTTGGAGATCGCGGGTGAATCCGAAAATCGCGTTGGTCGGCTCCCCTTTTGGGGCGGTCATCCGCGGGATCGCGTGAAACACCTGAAAGACGAGTGAGAAAGTGTCGATCAGGTAGAGGAGCTTTTTCATCGACGCGCGGCGGTTCAAAACGGGGAGGGAGGATGTTGACCTTTCCGGCGGGCCGCATAACCCGCAAAGTCTTCCTCAGCTTAGAAATCGGCATGCCAGATTCCAATCGGCCCTGTTGCAACCGGCCTCAAGATGTCGTTGAACAAAGAGGCGGCTGCAACTACTTCTTGACACGCCGCCTGCCGTCGGTACGCTTGGGGTAATCTGCAGGAGGCCGATTCGCATTCGAGGCCCCGCTTCGCTTCGGACCGATTCTGGTCGCTGTTCACTCGCCTGCTTCAGGCATCATCTGCTTCATTTGCTCGCTCAATCGGGGATTTCATGGCCGCCTCCGGAAAAACTACCGCGGTTCACTTCAGCCTGATCTTTTTCGTGATGCTGAGCATCATTTTGGGGGTCGTGGCTTACCTGAACTTCAAGGACCTCGCCGAGCAGCAGGCTTTGGTGAAGTCGACCGACGACCGGCTGCAGGTCGCCGAGGCCGCATTAAAGGGACGAATCACCGAGGTCGACGCGCTGAAAACTGTGATCGGCTACCCCGACCTGCCGGAAGTCGGGGCGACCGACCCGGCGCAGGGAACGGTCATTCGTGAGGCCCAAAACGCCATTGCGAATTACGGCACCGATCCGGCATCGCAGCAGCTTGTCGATGCCCTGCAAAAAGTGCGGGCCGAGTACGATAAGAAAATCGAAGAGCTCGGCCAGGCTCGCGCGTCCCTTGCCGATGCGTCGGCCCGTGTCGCCTCGCTGCGGTCTGATTTCGACGCCCGGCGGACTTCAATCGATTCGGAACGAGCCCGCGCCAACGATGAATTGGTCAAAGTCGAATCAACAACGAATGAACTTCTCAAGACGAAGGACTCGCAGATCGAAGATCTGCGCAAGCAACTCAACGACGCCCAATTCGAATTGAACCAGACGCGTGCCCAATTGACCGCACAGCTTCGAGATTTGAACGAAGACATGGTCAAGCTTCGCGATATTAACGACGGCTTAAGAGATAAGCTGGCTGCGATTCAGAACTTCAGCTTTGCAAAACCGGACGGAAAAATCGTTCGCGTTGACCAAGTCAGCCGGCTCGTGTGGATTGACCTGGGTGAGGCCGATAATCTCCGGCGCCGGATCAATTTCAGCGTCTACAAAAAGGACGCCGTTGAGATTGCCCGGGATCGAGAAGATATCATCGGCTCGATCGAGGTCGTTCGCCTGATCTCGCCGCACCTGGCGGAGGCACGCATCCTGAAAGAAGATCTGGCCCGACCGATGGCGCCGGGCGATTCGATCTACACCCCGGTCTGGTCACCCGGCCAAACCGAGAAATTCGCGTTCGTCGGACTGATCGATATGGATAACGACGGCAATCACACCAAGGAAGATCGCGAACGACTCCACGAACTGCTCTGGGCCGCCGGGGCCAAGATCAGTTCGGAAACGCTCGAAGACGGAGAGCGGGTCGGCGAGTCGGAACTCGATATCACGACGCGGTTCCTCGTGGTCGGCCATACGCCCGACCCGGTGACCGATGCTCGACCTTCCGAACAGCCGGTCGTCCAGAAGTTGATGACGCATCGCCGCGAAATGCTCAACGAAGCCCGCCTGAACGGTATTCGCGTCGTGTCGCTCAACCAGTTCAAGGATTACATCGGATACGTGCCGAAGCGACGACTGTGGGCACCCGGGATGCAGGAAACCTGGACGCTCAAATCGGGCAGCCGCAACGATCCGAGCGGCGATCAAACCGATCCATCGTCAACCGGTCGGGTTTCCGGTCTGTTCTATGAGGATGAGAGACGCGAACGCGATCTTCGTCCGAACTCATCGAGCGGACAGGCCAGCAGCTTGTTCAATAAGTAATCGAAAAGTAATTAAATTCGAGAGAACTGGCGGGTCGACCGCCGTTACTCCTCGACGATGGAAACCACAGCCGGCGATCCTTGGGTCGTCGGCTGTTTTTCTGCGCCGGTCGGCGGAGCAGGCCGCTTCCCGCCAAGCGTTGTCTTTGAACTGATGGAGGCGGCTAACGCATTGGTGCGGTCGCTGAGCGTCTGCAGTTCGAGAACCCGCTGCTGAGCATCGTCGATGGCCGACGAGACCTTGGGGTACAGGTGCGACGGGATTTTTCGCGCCGTCAGGTTCGTTGCGAGGTCGGCGATCTCCCGTTTCAATCCTCGCCGCAGCCGCCGAGTGAACATCGTGACCAGAAACCAGGCCCAAAGCAGCAGGAAGACGCCCGCCGAGATATAGAAGTCGGCCGTCAGCAGCGGCTCCGGTTCGGACGCGGCGACCCACGGACCGAAGAAACTGTCCCAGAAGAAATTCTTGCCGACGCGATAAACGACGAAAGCAAGATAGGCGGCGAGGGCAAACTCAAATCGCATCCGGACGAACCAGCGTGAGTTCGCCGCGGCGAGGCGATCGATCGACTCTTCGACCCGTCGGCGGGCTTCCACGAAGAAGTCCTGCTCGACAGACCCCGCGGTTTGTCGGAGCTCGTCGCTCGATGATCCCGCGAGAATCTGCGGATCGAATTTGGCTTTCCGAACCGCTTGGTCCAACACGAATCGCGCTTCCAGCAGCAGGTCTTCGTCGACGGTCGACGCGAACGCCTTGGCCGTCTGCTCCTCGGCGGTTTTTTCGCTCTGCCGAGCTTTCAGCCAGCGTCCTCCCTGCATCGCTCCGATTAAGGCGACCTGGGCGGAATTGTGGGCGCGAAACAACGTCATCGACGTGAGCAGGTTCCCGAGCCCGCTGAAGAGTCGCAGCACGCCGGAAAATGGACTCGCGCCCCATCGATCGGCAACGGCTGACAGCAATCGTCGCTCCCACAGGGCCCGGCTGTCGGTCAACTCTTTCTTCAGTCGGTCGGTCATCACCCGGCTGATCCGCTCCTGCTGCTGCCGACACGCTTCGGCCAGTTCGTTGAGCGCCGATCGATCTCGACTTAGCTCTGTGTACCCGCGTGAGAGTGCGGACGACAGCAGGGCGAATTGATTGACCTGGCGAATGCGACCCCGCGATCGCTGCGACAACTCTTGGTAAAGCGTATCGATGAGCCGCGCGAAATCACCGGTCGGAGGTTCGTCCGCGCGAGATCGCGCGAGCGACTCGAGCGAGTCGACGAAGAACACCTCCGGCACCTCGTATTCGCCGGAGAGTTGTGCCTTCAGGTCGTCTCGAATGTCAGAATCGACCCCGGCATGAGTTTGCACGTAGATCAGCCGAACTCCCTCGGCGGCATCCTTCAATTCGTCGAGCACGCGATTCGAACGATATTTCTGCTGCGTGGTCGTGTAGATTAACACATCGCAGTAGGGCAGCATCTGCCGGAGTCGTTCCAGATTGCCGCCGTCATCGTCTTCTGCGCCGGAGTCGGGATCGGGGCAGTCGAGCACGGCGTAGTTTTGCAGCATCGGATCATCGCTGCGGACGACCGCCACATGTTCGAGCGGAAGGTCGAGCGCATCGACTTCGACCGTCTCATGAATCAACAACGTCGGACGTCGGGTCGTCGGTCGTTCGCGGCCGGTCGGCGTGACCGTTTCTCCGACCAATGCGTTCACGAGTGAACTCTTACCGGTGCCGGTCCCGCCGAAGGTCGCCACGATGAGGGGGACCGTTTCGCGATCGCGCAAGTGGCCGACCCGGTCCAACGTGCGCCGCACCACCGCCTGAGTTTCGCTCAGCGGCTCCCACGTTGTTGAGGCATTTGCCCACGTGGTCACGCGATCGAACAGGCGATCGACACGGCCCATAAATTCGATCTCTTCGATATCGTCAGAACCCATTCGCCCGCCGCCTTTGGAATTCGCGAAGCTGCGTTTTGATGTCTGCCTGCGTGACTCCGAAATCGGTCATCGCAACGCGCCCGTTATCGGAGAGGAACTTCATTGGGCGTGTCTTGGATTTTATTGTCCGTGGACATTGTCGGACGCGGTCATGGCCTCGATGGCTTCTTCGAATTGCTTGGGCAACCGTTCGGTGAGCTCGCTGACGTTTTGGAACTCCTTGGACTCGGCCAAAGTGGCGGCGGATGCGAGTTCATCGGCGAGTTCCCCGAGAAACTCGCGCCGCAGCAATTCCGCGAACCAAGCGAGTCGCCGCTCGGCGAATCGATCCTGCAACCGCTGCATCATGGCCTGTAATTGCCCGACACCGTAGCCCGCGCCCTTGGCGACCACCTGTTCTCCCGCGACCGAGGCCGCGGTCCCACCCGCCAGATCGGCCATCACGTGTAGCGTCGATTGAGCGACGGCGCTCGTCAACGCTTGAGCCGCGATATCCGCTCCGCCGAATCCGAGGAACAGCCCGACACTCATCACCGGCCGCAATCCCGCCCCCGCGACATGTAGCTTTTGAATCACCGCGAATGTGATCGGGGCCTCCTTCTCAAATTTCTGCATTTCGACTTCGACCAGCAGTTGCAAATCGGCTTGCAGATCGCAGCCGAGGTGCCCTTCGCGAAGTCGTTCCAGCAGCTCGCCGCGATCGACGCGGGCGAGCAAATCGCGGATCGGTTCACCGACGAGGTCGCCGCCCGTATCGGCCATCCAAGTCAGCCGGTCAACGATTTCCGTGACCCCACGGACAACCGCCGACCATTCCGCCTCGCGATAGCTATCGATCGCGGTTCGGCCTTTGCGTTCGCCCCGCAACTGCTTGACCGGCCACATCACCCCGGTCCCGACAACGTCGTAGAAAGAGCTGACGCCGCGAACCCAGCCGGTCTGATGCTCCTTCCACCAGCGGCGGATTTCGGACACCAGCGTATTGGCGGGAATCGTCGGCCAATCGGAGATCCGCACGACCGACTCGCTGCGAAGGCGTTCTTCGACGGCCGCCAGTCGTCCGCTGCGTTCCTGGATTTCGGCGAGATACCCTGGGATTCCGGCACGGCGATCGGCCAATTGCCGGATCGCCCCCTTCAGAGTTCGCAGCCGGACTTCGTCGAAATGAAGACGCGATAGCGACTCGGCCAGATCGCAAGCCCGACCTTCTGCAATCTGCTTCCCGTCCTCAGCTTCGGGCGGCCAGGAATGCTCAACGAACGACAGCTCTCCCTGTTCGGCTGCGGCTCGATCATGCGGCGCGAGGTAGACATATTCGGGCGACACGCCGGTCGACTCGCAAAACGTCTTCGTCCAGGTCGTCCAATAATCGGCATCTTCGGGCAGGTGCAATTGATTGAACACGAGCACGATCGCCTTCTCTTCGCGGGCGGCGCGAGCAAAGAATTCACGAATCGCGGCGTCGTTGTATTTCTGCTGAGTCAGAACGACGAGCAGCACGTCCGCAGCCGATCGCACCTTGGCCGCTCGATCCCAATTGACGCGGGCATCGCTGTCGACGTCGGGCGTATCAAGCAGCACGAGATTGCTCGGGATCGCTCCACTTTCGCGCCAAAACAGCAGGTCTCGATCGTCTTCCTGCAGGGCAGCGTCCGCTTCAACCCACGGCTTCAAATCGAATTTCGGGAAGACCTCGGCGAGTTCGCGCGACTCGCCAAACCCCTGTGGAACAAGACAAACCGGGTGCCGCGTTCCCGATGCCAACGGGGTAGTCGCGCTCACGCGTTCGCCGGCGAGGTGGTTGAAAATGACACTCTTGCCGATGTTCGTTCCGCCGACGATCCCCACCACGAGGTACGCGCCGCGCCCCGTCTGCGGAATCAGTTTCTCGACCAGCAGTTCATGCCACGGTCGGCCGACGATCGGATCGAGTTGGAGCAGGCCGCAATTCTGTTCGAGCTGGTGCAGTTCCCGCTCCAACCGCTCGAGTGTCCCGGCATACTCTTGCAGCAACGACGTCATTGAGAAGCTGACTTCCAGAACTGATAATGCGGAACCTGTCGATCCAACGCAGGCGTGAAAACGAGCGACCATCGGCCCGGTGACGATCCCCCGAAACCAACGGAGAATTGACCGCCGAGTGCGCGTATTCTATCGTGCCTGCGGAAGTTGTGACACGAACCGGCCCGCCGGAAGCGCTGTCCGATCTCCACCGGAGGGCGATTAGCTCAGTTGGTTAGAGCGCTTGCTTTACACGCAAGATGTCGGGGGTTCGAGTCCCTCATCGCCCAGTTTTTGTCGTTGCAATACGCCGCACCGAATCGCACGGGGCGGCGTATCTTTCTTTCGCCTCACGACTTGCGGATTGCCCTGCGAAACGGTGCGATTTGGTGCGGCTTCTCGCTGCACCGCATTTTGCCTATCCACTGCACCGGATTTTGCACCGCCTGCTGCCTGCTCGAAGTGATCCTCGGTCACCTGCAGGTAGTGCTTCTGCGCGATCGACTGCGTGTTCCCGATCCAGCTACAGACCACGTGCGACGGGAACTCTTCCTGCAGCTCCGTTTGACGCGTGGCTCGGAGGTTATGGAACAACTTCGGCCACGGGTTTAACCCGGCTCGCTTGATGATCTTTGAGAGCGTGGTCCGCATATTCGAATTGGTGCCGCGGTATCTCGTGATCACATATTCGGCACCTTCAGGGGCTGCTTCCCAAAGATCGAACAGGTGCGTTCGTAACTCGGGGAAGAGCGGCAGCAGCCGCGATGCTTTCCCTTCGTGATGTTCGGTCTTCGGCGAGTGGACGGTCAGCCGATTCTGCGCCCAATCGATGTCTTGCCATCGCAGTCGCAGGTGCTCAGACGGGCAACGAAATCCGCCGAACCGGGACAGGGCGAAGAGGACTCGCCATTCCACGTCGGGACATGCAGCAAGCACCCTGTCGGCTTCTTCACGACTCACAAAGTATTGCCGCTCAGCATTTCCACCGACCGCCGCAGGCAGATCGGAGAAGGGGTTGTCAGAGATGAGTTTCCGCCGAATCGCCGCCCGGAATATCTGCTTTGCCATTCCACTGCGACGGCGGACTGTGTTGCTTGCAAGCTTTTGATCGTGCAGCAGATAGAGCCGCCATTCTTCCGCGTCACCTTGCGTGATGTCGCGGAGATTCTTTCCTTCGCCGAAGTACTCAATGAGGTTACGCCGGGTGTGTCCCCACATCGTTTTGGTCGATTGCTTTACGTCCTTCCGCGTCGCGTAGTAGTGGTCGATGAATCCTTTCAGAGTGGCCTTGGCGCGCTCCGCAACAAGGCCGGTGGCTGCCAGCTTTTCGTAGAGCGGCTCTTCCAGACCGGCTACCCATCGAGCCGTGTCATCGTCGGGGCTGTGGTTCATCAGCAACGCCGAGACGAGACGCTCAACGCGGACCTTGACCGCTTCGGCCGTTCGCTTGTCGACCTTGCCGAGACGAATGCTGCGCCGTTTCCCGTCACTGCCGCTGAACTGAATCGTTCGACGGCCGGTTTTCTTGTCGATCGAGATGCTTGCCACAATCGGCTCCGCCTTCTGGAGATTCTGAAACGCCTTGCAGCTTTGTGCGGTCGATCCATTCCCGCAGGTCGACGGGATCATACCGCACGAGTCGCCCCGCTTTGATGCAAGGTATGTCGCCGCGGGGAGTCGTGAGGCTCCAGAGTTTCCGCGGCGACATACAAAGCACCTTTGCGGCTTCCTTCGGATCGATCAATAGACGCTCGGAATTATTAAGAGGATTCACGACGATTGACTTTCCGAGAGACCGACGGATAGAGATTCCGACTTTTGACGAACCGAATCAGCGGATCACTTTCGAAGAGAGCAGCGTCACGCCGCCATCTTGAAGTCATCGTCACCGCGGTACCCGTCGCGTATCGAGCGATTGCGATATTCGCCTTCGAAATCTCGCTTCCGCCAGTAGCGGATCACTCCCCGAGCCACGTCCTTAAGCGCCGCGTCGAGCGTTGGCTTTCGTCGCCTGACCGCATACCCGAGCAGGCAGCCTGCGATATGTGCGACGTACCAGTTGGCGTCAGCAATCGATTCCTGTTCGATCCGAGCCAAGCTATGGACCTCACCAAACTTTCCTGCGGCTCGCTGCACGTCACTCCAAAACGGGTGCATGGAACAGCGGGAGACATTGGGATTGTCGCGCAGCCTCAGCGAGAAGAAATCGGTTGTGAGGTACTGCCACATCCCGCCGAGATTCTCTCGAAGATCATCGATCGAATTAATACCGCGTTCCTTTAAGAACGGACGGCGGACTTGAAATTCAACTCGCCAGACATCCCGGCATTCTTCCAAGTCCCAGATGTCGGACATCCAAGTCTTTTCACTCTTGGCGACCTCAAGCGCCTTGTCATAGATGCGAAGCATTTTCGGCGCGCCACGTTGGCCGAGGTAGAACGTCTCCAATGTGTTCCCATCGCGGTAAGACTCATTCTTTCCGCGTTGCGGTACACGAGACGCTTGAAGGAACGCTTCACTGAGGCCCGCTGAAATACGGAAGTCGGCGGCGAGGTCAACCCGGCTGGGCTTCACCAGCAGAACCTTCCCGCCGAGTTCACGAATTACCGTGGCGATCGTGTCGACCATCGAGTCCATCCCAAACTGCCACAACGCCCTCGCATTGATTGAGACAAACACGTTGGGGGACGCATTACGTGGCTGACCGGACTTACCAATGAAGAGATGAAACTCTCGGTATTGAAGATGCCATTGATAGGCAGGAGCCTTGCCCTTCGGGAGCATGAGGCAGTCGTCGGTTCGGAACCGAACATCCTTTCTTCCAGCGGCGGCTTCTTTCGCTTCGGCCAGTTCTGCTGAAAATTGATCCCAACCTTCGCCCCAGTCGACGAAGACGCCGAGATCAAGGGAATCAACATTGGCTCCCAGAAACTCCCAATCCTCCGGACCTGAAATTGGGGCATGGCGTGTTACAGGTGACGCCATGCCTTCAAGGCTTTCAGATTGCTCGGCCCGCTGCGGCGAACCCGGCTCCCCGCCGGTGTCGCCGCTACGGGCCGAGCCTTTCACGTCTAACGGACGCTCAGGCTCGCCGTGATTATCAAATTGCATTGCATGCTCCATCCTTGGAGGACTTCGAAAACTGGTGAAACGACATTGCTTCACCAACGCTGCTCGATTTAGCTCACAGCGGGGCCAGGTCCGAGGCCGCGGGGCGTCCCTCGCGGCCTCGGACCGGCCCCGCTGCGGCTTATGCGGCTCTGTGTTCACTCTCCAAATCAATGTCAGTTTGCGTGCGTTTCGCGCACTCCAAATCTTTGCTCTTTTCCAGCTTGTTGTGGTCGCCGAACCATATCTTCATCAATTCCTCGAATGGCTCAACAAATCGGTGGCCCCAGTTCGAGTTGACGAATTTAATCAGCCACCCTTGGCTATGGATTGCTGACTCCAGCAGAAGTGCTGCAACCTTTGAGGTCGAAAGATTCAACCGTTCAGCCAGTCTCTCGACTCTTAAGGCCGTCGGTTGCTCAACCAGTAGCTGCACGGTCACCTTCGACCCACCTGTCTTCCGCTTCCAGCCTCTTACCGGCGCCGTAACTGCCGAGAGAACTTGCCCAGCGATCCACTCCACGAAGTTGTCATGGTCTAGAAGGCGGTCTTTCACCAGTTCGGCGCCGATCCACGAAACGCTTCGATCCAGCACCTCTGACAATTCGTTAAGCTTTTTCGCGTAGGTTTCTTCGACTTGGACCTGCACTCGTACGCGGTCGTTTGTATCAATCTTTGTTGACATTACGGCTCCCCCACTCTTCGTTGGTTGGTCTTGCTAAGACTTAGTATCGACACATCAGAGCTATTACTTTCGCTTTTCAGGTGAAATCGCGTGGGGTTTTTCCGCCTAGCGAATTCGCGGCGCGCAAAGAAATAGCCGAGACCTGTTTCCAGACCTAGGCTCAGGCTCGACAGGAGGGGCAGTGGGAGACGCTTCACACCCCGAAAATATCCCGCGCAACGGGTGACGCTTCTACTCGCTCTGCGCGTTCCAAACTTTCAGCGTTCTGTCATAACCCCCACTGACGATCCGCTTGCCGTCCGGGCTGAAGCATACGCTGTAGACAGAACTCGTATGCCCTGTGAGGGTGAGGGTCTCCTGACCGCTCTCGGCATCCCACACCTTCAGCGTCCAGTCCCCACCCCCACTGACGATCCGCTTGCCGTCCGGGCTGAAGCACACGCTGTTGACATGACTCGTATGCCCTGTGAGCGTGAGGGTCTCCTGACCG